>CADCDY010000009.1 GCA_902800245.1 uncultured Prevotellaceae bacterium | reverse complement strand
TTTCGGTATCAAACAGCACCTGCTTTCGCATCACAAGTTCAACGAGCACGGAACGAGTGCTTCGGTAATCGAGCGTTTGCAGGCAGGACAGACTGTTGCCCTGATAAGTGATGCGGGAACCCCTGGAATATCCGACCCAGGCTTTTTCCTCGTGCGGGAAGCTGTTCGTGCAGGAATTGAGGTGCAAACATTACCAGGTGCTACGGCTTTCGTTCCGGCATTGGTGTCGAGTGGTCTTCCATGTGACCGCTTCTGCTTTGAGAGTTTCCTACCCCAGAAGAAAGGTCGTCAGACAAAGATTCAGAGTTTGGCTGATGAGGAACGAACAATGGTGTTTTACGAATCGCCCTATCGTGTATTGAAGACTTTACAGCAGTTTGCTGAGGTGTTTGGCAACGATCGTCAGGTCAGCGTGTGTCGTGCGGAACATGAGCCTCGCGGAGAGTTTGTCATTGTGTTGGCAGGAAAAGAGAATAAAAAAGGAAGTAAAACAGATAAATAAAATTACATCAAGAAAATGAAAAAAGTATTATTGTTTATTGTAGGCGTGTTGTCACTGACAGCCTGCAATCAGAAAAGTGGAAGTAGCGATATGCTCACCCTGCAGGCAGACTCGCTGAATCGAATTATTGCCCAGAAGGACAACGAGATTAATGACATGATTGGTACGATGAACGACATTGAGGAAGGCTTCCGTGCCATCAATGCCGCAGAGGAGCGTGTCAGTGTGGCTCGTCAGGGTGAGGGTGCTTCAGCCAATGAGCGCATCCGTGAGAATATGGTGTTTATCCAGCAAACCATGCAGCAGAACCGTGAACTGATTAGCAAGTTGCGTAATCAGCTTCGTCAGAGTTCTGTGAAAGGCGATCAGTTGCGCCGAACGTTGGAAAGCCTGACTCTGCAGATGGAAGAGAAAGATGCTCAGCTGAAAGCTCTGCAGGCAGAATTGCAGGCTAAAAACATTCAGATTCAGGAACTGACGGAGCAAGTAACAGACTTGTCGGAGAATGTCAGCAACTTGAAGGAAGAAACTACCGAGAAGGCGCAGACAATTTCTCAGCAGGACAAGCAATTGCATACTGCATGGTTTGTTTTTGGAACTAAGAAGGAACTAAAAGAGCAACGTATTATTGAGGATGGTGAGGTGCTTCGCTCAAACTTTAATCAAGAGTACTTTACTAAGATTGATATTCGAGTAGATAAGGAAATCAAGTTATACTCACGCTCTGCCAAGCTGTTGACGGATCATCCAGCATCGAGTTACAAACTGGAACAGGATGCAAACAAGCAATATGTCCTGCGTATTGAGAATCCTTCGAAGTTCTGGTCAACGAGCAAATATCTGGTTATCCTTGTGAAATAATCCTATATTTCCAAGTGACATATATTTAGGATAAATTCATCCTTTTTGTCACAAATGTTGCGAAAAGGATGATTTTTTTTGCATAAAAAGTAGGTTTTTAGTTAATTTTGTTTGTTTTTTCATAAATATGTAGTATCTTTGCACGTTGTTTGCCATGCTTTCGCGCGTGCGCATAATATAATTAAGGTGAATCATTAAAATTAAAATATTGTATATGGGAAAAAAGATTACGCTGATTTTGTTCGGCTTGTTCCTTTACGTAGGACTGGCTATAGCTCAGAACAAGATTACAGGTACTGTTTTGGAAGACAATGGGGAACCTTGTATTGGTGCTACCGTGATGATTCAGGGAACCAAACAGGGTACAAAAACCGATTTGGACGGTCATTTTACTCTTAACGTACCTGCAGGAAAGAAAGTTGTGATAAGCTATGTGGGTATGATTACCGAGACGGTAAAACCACAAGATGGAATGACGATTACCCTTCGCCCCGATGCCCAGACATTGGGTGAGGTAGTTGCAGTGGGTATGATGAAGCAGGATAAGCGTCTATTTACTGGTGCTACTACGAAAGTGGATGCCGAGAAAGCTAAGTTGGACGGTGTTGCCGATATCTCCCGCTCATTGGAAGGCAGGGCTGCCGGTGTTAGTGTGCAGAACGTGTCTGGTACCTTTGGTACTGCACCGAAAATCCGTGTGCGTGGCGCTACGTCTATCTATGGTAGTTCGAAGCCTCTCTGGGTGGTTGACGGTGTGATTATGGAAGATGTGACGGAGGTCGATGCCGACGCTTTGTCATCAGGTGATGCCGCCACGTTGATTTCTAGTGCTATTGCCGGTTTGAATGCTGACGATATCGAGTCGTTCCAAATCCTGAAGGACGGTTCTGCAACTTCTATCTATGGTGCTCGTGCTATGGCAGGTGTGATTGTTGTTACTACCAAGCGCGGTCAGGCCGGCTCTTCGAAAATCAGCTATACTGGTGAGTATACCATGCGTCTGCGCCCCAGCTATTCTCAGTTCAATATCATGAACTCGCAAGAGCAGATGTCTGTCTATCGTGAAATGCAGAACAACGGTTTCCTGTCGTTCATGAGCGGCTATCGCGCAAGTTCAAGTGGTGTGTTTGGTAAAATGTATCACCTCATTAATGAGTACGATCCTGCTACTGGTCAATTCAAGCTTGCCAACACCCAGGAGGCCATGAATGACTACCTGCGTCAGGCTGAGTATCGTAACACGAACTGGTTTGAGGAACTGTTCTCGAACTCTATCCAGCACAACCACTCTATCTCCATGAGTTCTGGTACCGATAAGGCTCAGTATTACACTTCGTTCTCTCTCATGAACGACCCAGGATGGAGCGAGCGCAGCAAAGTGGAACGCTACACCGCAAATATCAATGCCAACTACAATTTGAACAAGCGGGTTTCGTTGAACCTGATTGGCAATGCCAGCTATCGTAAGCAGGAGGCTCCTGGTACGACAGGTCAGGAAACCGACGTTGTGTCCGGTGAAGTGAAGCGCGACTTCGATATTAACCCCTATTCGTATGCTCTGAATACCTCGCGTACGTTGGATCCCGACGAGTTCTATATTCGTAATTATGCTCCCTTCAATATCCACCATGAGCTGGCCACCAACTACATGCAGCTGGATGTTGTGGACCTGAAGTTCCAGGGCGAGCTGAAGTACAAGCCCGTGCGTACCGTTGAATTGAGTGCCCTCGGTGCGTATAAGTACTCGACCACCACACAACAGCACTTTATCAAGGAGACCAGTAATCAGGCTATGGCTTTCCGTATGATGGAAGATGCCACCATGCGCGATGCCAACCCCTGGTTGTACACCGATCCTGATGTCATCAATTCACTGCCTATTTCGGTTCTTCCTGAGGGCGGCTTCCATCGCGAGACCGTCTACAAGATGAATTCTTGGGATTTCCGTGCCACAGTGAACTATAACGACGTGTTCAACGAAGACCACATCGTCAATGTCTATGGAGGTTTGGAGGTGAACAGCATCGATCGTGTCACTACGTCAAATACTAAGGTTGGTGTGCTCTACGACATGGGTCAGTTAGGTAATTACAATTATAATTACTTCAAGCAGGCCAGTGAGGAGAATAATATGTACTATGCGCTGAACAACGGTTATAGCCGTGAGGTGTCGTTCTTCGGTACGGCCACCTACTCTTGGAAACGCCGCTACATCATCAATGGCACCGTGCGCTACGAGGGTAGTAACCGTTTGGGACGTGCTACGAGTGCTCGCTGGTTGCCGACTTGGAATGTCTCTGCTGCATGGAATGCCCATGAGGAACCTTGGTTCTATCGCACCTTTAAGAATACGTTGACACATGCCACATTGAAGGCCAGCTATTCACTGACAGGTGACAAGCCTGCCGTAACGAACTCCATGGTGATTATCCGTGCCTACAACCCTTGGCGTCCCTATTCCAACGATAAGGAATCCGGACTAGAAATTAGCAGTTTTGCTAATCCTGAACTGACCTATGAGAAGAAGCATGAGTTCAACATAGGACTGAGCCTTGGTTTCCTCAACAACCGCATTAACTTCGACTTTGACTGGTACACCCGTAACAACTATGATTTGATTGGTCCGAAGCGAACCACTGGTGTCGGAGGACAAATCGTGAAGTATGCCAATGTTGCTTCGATGAAGTCGCATGGTGAGGAGTTTACGCTTTCAACACGTAACATTCAGACCAAGGACTTCGAGTGGAGTACTGACTTTATCTATTCTCACACACATTGTGAGGTAACCGACTTTGATTCACGTAACCGCGTTATCGACCTCATTACCGGTAACGGTTTTACAGAGAAAGGTTATCCTTATCGTTCGTTGTTCTCGATGGATTTCCAGGGGTTGAACGAATATGGTCTGCCCACGTTCATTAACGAGAATGGTGAAAAGACCGTGAGCGATATCGACTTCCAGTCGTATGTCACCGATCATTTGAAGTATGAAGGTCCTACTGATCCTACCGTCACTGGTTCGCTCGGTAACGTGTTCCGTTACAAGAACTGGCATCTGAACGTCTTCATTACCTATGCTTACGGTAATGTGGTACGTCTCGACCCATGCTTCGCTGTTTCTTATTCTGATTTGACCGCCATGCCGCGTGAGTTTGCCAACCGTTGGGTTGTTCCCGGCGATGAACTTAGGACTACGATTCCCGCTATTGCCGACCTGCGTATGATTCAGAACGATTCGCGCTTAAACTACGCCTACAATGCCTACAACTACTCTACCGACCGTATTGCCAAGGGTGACTTCATCCGCATGAAGGAAATCTCGTTGGCTTACGACTTCCCCACACGATGGGTTGGTCACCTCGGTCTGAGCAATATGAGCATGAAACTGCAGGCTACCAATCTGTTCCTGATTTATGCCGACAAGAAACTGAACGGTCAGGATCCCGAGTTCTTCAACTCTGGTGGTGTGGCTGTGCCTATGGCCCGTCAGCTTACCTTCACTCTGCGCTTAGGAATATAATTAATTGACAATTGATAATTATGATGAAGAATAACATATATAAAATGTTTGCAATGGGATTGGGAGTGCTGGCACTCTCGTCCTGCAACGACTACCTTGACAAGTTGCCTGATGAGCGTGCTGAGCTCAACTCCGATTTGAAGATTACACAGCTGTTGGTTTCGGCTTATCCTACGGTAAACAATAATTTGATTACCGAGGTGCTTTCAGACAATATGGATGACAATGGCCGTCAGTACTCTGCCCCTGTCATCATGGAAGATATTTACCGTTTCCAGGATACCAGTGAGGAAGGAAATGATACACCATATTATATATGGGGCGGTTATTATGAGTCTGTGGCTGCAGTCAATGAGGCTATTCAGGGCATCAACAACCTCGGAAATCCTGCATCGCTGCAGGGTGCTTTGGCTGAAGCTAAGCTGATTCGTGCCTATAGCATGTTCATGCTGGCCCAAACCTTCTGCATGGCGTGGAATCCCGAGAAGGCTGATGAATATCAGGGCTTACCCTATCCACTCATTCCTGAGCAGGATATCAACGCTACTTACGAGCGCGGAACTCTACGTCAGCTGTATGAGGCTATTGACAAGGATATAGAGGAAGCACTGCCGCACATTGCTGAGGCTGCCGCTGATTACAGCATTCCCCAGTATCACTTCAACGTGAAGGCAGCCTATGCATTTGCCGCACGTTTCAACCTTTATTATATGAAGTACGACAAGGCCATTAAGTACGCTTCTGAGGTATTAGGCAGTGACCCCACTACGGTGATGCGTTATTATGAGCCTTACCGTGGTTTAGGATTCGTTGATTTTGCCAACCGTTGGATTCGCAGTGAGGAACAGGCCAATATTATGATTCTGGCTTCTTACTCTATTGCCCCCCGTTACTTGAACAGCTCCTACCGCTTTGCCCACAACTACGACATTACTGCCTACGAGACTTACTGGGTTGACATGCCTTGGGGTAGCGGTTCAAGCAACAATACCATCATTTATGCCAATAAGCTCTATGGCAATAACCAGTGTGTCCGCTATCCAAGCTATGACGAACAGTTTGAGTACACTGACAAGGTTGCCGGCATTGGATATCCCCACGCTGTCGACCCCGTCTTCACTGGTGATGTGACCATTCTGGAGCGTGCCGAGGCATACTGTTTGAAGGGTGAGCTTGAGAATGCCGTCAAGGATATCAATACTTGGATTCTGACTCACTGTAAGGAATCCGAGGGCAAGACTGTACGTCCGGTGATGACTGTCAAGAGCATTACTTCTTACGTAAAGAGTGTCGACTATGCTAAGCGTACTCCTGATGGTAATCGCGACCGCTCATTCCGCAAGCGTATGCATCCCCAGGGCTTTACGATTGATGTCGAAGGCAGTGACCAGGAAAGCATGCTTCAGTTTATTCTCCACATGAAGCGCATCGAGACCGTTCTCCATGGCATCCGTATGCAGGATTTGAAGCGCTATGGCATTGAGTACACGCATCCCGTTGTTGGTGAAGATCCGCAGATTTTCATCCGTGGCGACTTGCGTGGTGCCATTCAGATCCCCAACACGGTTATCGCAGCCGGTCTGCCTGGCAATCCTCGCCAGACTCCTGAGGAAATCAAGTCATTTGTGCTGTCCACTGAGGATGAATATAAAGATCCTGATGAAGACGAGTAATACCGAGTGTCAAACCCTATAATGAAGTATAAAGAAATATGAAGATAAAGAGTATTAGTTTATTGTTGCTGATGGCCGGCCTGACAGTCTTCAGTAGCTGCGATAACGAAGACCTCAACTCCACGAGTGTGTTTGACTCGACGGTCATCCCTGACAAAAACGAGTTTGATGTATGGTTGGAAAAGAACTACCGTGAAGTTTACAATATCGATTTTAAGTATCGCTATAGCGACAAGGAGGCCGACTTGAGCTACAATGTCATTCCCGCTGAACATGAGAAGTCGGTGGCTTTGGCCATCTTGGTCAAGCACATTTGGCTCGAAGCCTATTCTGAGGCTGTCAGTTCCGAATTTATGAAAACCTATGTGCCCCGTATTATCCAGCTAACCGGTTCTTACAAGTGGAATACCAACGGTTCGCAGGTACTCGGTACGGCCGAAGGCGGTCTGAAGATTATGCTGTATGGTGTCAACGAACTCGACATTGACAATCCTCGTATCAACACTTCCAACCCCTATGAGAGCCATCAGGTCAAGCCTATCGATATGAACTACTGGTTCTTCCACACGATGCATCACGAGTTCTGCCACATCCTAACACAAAAGAAGGATTACGACACATCTTTCCGCACCATCAGTGCCGCCACCTATCACGCTACCGACTGGATTAACCAGGATGACAAGGAGGTGGCCAAGGAAGGTTTTGTGACGGCATACGCCTCCAGCGAGTACAACGAGGACTTTGCTGAGATTTATGCTACCTATATTACCAATACCCCTGAGGGCTGGGCTATGATTATCAAGCAGGCAGGCGAAGAGGGTAGTGCTATTCTCAACCAGAAGCTCGACCTGATGAAAACTTACTTTGCGAACAGCTGGGGTATAGACCTCGACCACTTGCGTGACGTCGTGCTGCGCCGCTCTGCCGAGTCTGTGACACTTGATTTACGTACACTAAAATAAATGGGAGGGATAGAACGTATGAAAAAACTATATGCGATTTTAGCAGCCTGTATGGTCGTTTTGGCCTTCAGCGCATGTTCTATGAAAGAGGGTGAAACCTTCGACGAACCGGCTTCTAAGCGTTCCGGTGACGATGTCGCTAACGTCGATAAAGTCATCCGCAGTGCGCCTAACGGCTGGCTGATGGACTATTATGGTGACCTGAGCTTTGGCGGCTACAACGTCATGGTGAAGTTCGACGGCGATCAGGCTACTTTTGCCAGTGAGAAGTGGGGTTCCCACCATGTGGCTGGCATTGGTTCTGATGGCAAGTGTGTTACTACTACCAGCCACTTCAAGATTGAGCAGTCGATGGGTACCGTTCTCTCGTTCGACGAGTATAACGAGACCCTCCACTACTACTCTATGCCTGCTAATCCAGACTATACCTACGATACTGCAGACGGCTTGTATGGCGACTTCGAGTTCCGTGTGATGAAAGCCACCAACGACTCCATCATCCTGCGCGGTAAGAAACACAACAATAAGATTGTCATGACGCCCATTCCTGCCGATAAGTCGTGGGAGAGCATCATTACCGAGGCTGCTGAAACAGAGAACTATATGATGTCGCGTCTATATACTTTGGCTGGTTCTGGCTATCAGAGCGACATCGAGGTCACTGCTACAAGCAATGGCGGCTATCGTTGTTTCATCTTTACCTATAAGGACGAGAAGGACGAGAAGCAGACCATCTCTGCTCCTTACATTGTCAAGGGCGACGGTTTCTATTTCTACCGTCCTGTCGAGGTCAATGGTATCGAACTTGACGGCTTGGTGAAAGGCGATACACAGGATTATTTCAAGTTCCGCAACAATCCCAACCTTCAGCTCGACACCTATATGCCTTCGCTTGCAGAGAGTATTGTCACTGGCAACTGGTACATGCGTTACGGTAGTGTCGGCGATTATGCCAAGCCTAAGTGGGATGCTATGCTTGAAATCCTTAAGACTGCGGGTAAGGGTGGACAGGAAATAAAGATATACACTGCTACCATCGGTCTTTCTGGTGATAACAAACTATGCAGTAGCATGTCTACGTCGTCCGATGCCCCTTATTATGGCTTTACATATGATGCAAATGCAGACGGTACGCAGATTAAATTTGCCCAGCAAAGCACAGTCAGCAACAAGGCTGGTAAGGATTATTATAAAAAGTATGGTTGGAATGCCGTGTTAGGCTGTGTCTATGGTCACACCTTCACGCTGACTTGTGACAACCAGCGTCGTCCAACTTGGATTAAGATGACCGACGTTAACGAGCCTACCAACATTATCACTGTTTATTCTACTCCGTCCTACTTCATGGAGGACACGAGCTATTATAACGACAATTAATTTATAATTCACATGCCAGTTGGGGTGTACTTGTATGCTCCGGCTGGTTAATAACAAAAATCATTAAAACATTTAATTATGAAAAAAACTTTACTTATCGCTGTTGCCGCATTGTTCGTGGCAATTGGTGCCAATGCACAGGCTAAGAAAATGATTGGTGCACAGAAACCCGTGTGCGTTGCAGAACAGCTTAACGTTCAGGCTAAGCAGATGAAAGCTGATTTTAAGCTTCCTCAGGCTATGAGAACAGACATGAAAATTAATACTCGTCGTGCTGCTGCAGATCTTAGTGGTACCTACATTCTGGACTACAAGAACTGGGACCGTGACTTCACTGCGTCTTCTACCTTCACTATTCAGGCTGAGAGCGGTACTATCGAACTCGACCAGTACGAGAAAGATGAAGCGACTGGTAAGTATCCGACATTTGACTACAACGTCAAACTGATAGACTTTACCTATGCTGGCGCTGTTGCCTATGGTCTGTATGACGAAGAGGCAGGCCAGATTGCTATCCCTGTTCAGACCATCGTTGCTGAAAAGGGTAACTACGGTCGTATCGTATTCTCTGCACTGGTTCTTGACAAGGATGATGCTCCATTGGCCTACGGCTATTCAATGGTATTCAATGTCTATGCTGATGGTACCATCGAGATTGATGAAGGTGACTTTACAGAAGAGGCTGCCGAGGAACCGGCTTTTGAGGGTGCTTACATCGGTGGATTCTATAACATCCTGCCTGACTATGAGGCACAGCCCAATGCAGCATGGAACTACGGTTTCGAGGCTGAGACCTTTACTCCTAATGCTATTATGAGTTGTGATGTTAGTGGTTATCTGAGAACAGATGGTGAAACTCAAGGATGGCAGGATGAACGTGCATCTTATCCTATTTACGTTGAGAACTTTGATACCGAACTTTTGGTGCATAATTTTATTAATATGGCTCCTGTAAGCGTTACTGTTAATGGCGATGGAACCTGTGCTCTTCCTATGGGACAGGAGGTTGATGACTATGATTATTCAGATGAAGATGGTGATTATGGTCGCATGCGCCTTGTAGGTGTTTATCTGGATGGTAATCAAATTGGAAGTGACTACGATAAGACATCTGTGGATGGTACCATATTTGATGTTGAGAGAGGCACTATTATTGATTTCTTTGATCTTAATTCAGAAGGCAAGGTTGTTCAAGATGAAACTCACGTGCCTTATGTTCGTATAGCTACAGGACATGATTCGCAAGGACTTGCATATGGTATGGGCTTCTTATTTGCTATCCGCTTCGAAATTCCTAATGTTGAGACTGGCATTAAGACTGTTACAGATGTAAAGGCGAATGGTAACTCAAAGACCTATAACCTGATGGGTCAGGAGGTTAACGCTGCTGCCAAGGGTCTTGTCATCAAGAATGGCAAGAAGATGATTGTTAAGTAATTAATAATCGTACTTATATAGGAACCACCCAGGGAGAGAATCCTTGGGTGGTTTTTTCTATGTCCTTTTTACTGCCGTGTAGCTGTTTAATTTCTTTTTTTTCAGAAATGTTTTGTGGTTTGCATAATTATTCGTATCTTTGCACCGTAATATGTACTATCCTATGAATAAGAAATTCTATTTGCTTATAGCCGTGTTGCTGATGTGTGTGTGCAACATGAAGGCTGTTCCGGCTCATCCTGGAACGGTGAAGGTTCAACAGCCTGACGGCAGTTTTGTGACCCTACGACTGGTAGGTGACGAGTGGCAACATTTCCAGACGACAGCCGATGGCTACTCCGTAGTAAAGAATCAACAAGGCTATTATGTCTATGCCGAGAAAAAGAACGGACAGTTAGAGACTACGTCTTTTGTGGCTCACGACGAGGCCGAGCGTAAGGAAGCCGAGTTGGCCTATTTGTCGACAGTTAAGAAGTATCAGGCTCCGGATATGTCCGAACGCCTGGCACAAGAGCGTCAATTGATACAACTGCGCCAGCAAGAAATCCTTGCAAGTCGTCGTGCGCAGGGAAACCGTGCTACCAATTACCAGAACTTCAGGGGGCTTATCATCCTCATTGAGTTTGACGACAAGGGCTTCTCGCGTGAAGACTACCCAGAGATCATGAACGATATGGTTAACAAAGAAGGCTATACGGGCTTTGACAATCAGGTGCTTACGGGCAGCGTGCGTGACTATTTTTCGGACAATTCTGGTGGTAAGTTCCAGCCCCATTTCGACATAGCCGGTCCCTATAAGGTGCCCTTCAGCCAGTTTGACTGCAACATTAATAAGGATAATCAAATTGGCCAGATATTGAAAGCGGCTATCGACTCTGCCGATGTTGTCGGTAATATTAATTTCAAAGATTATGATGGCGATGGCGATGGAAAAGTAGATTTGGTCTATTTCATTGTTGCCGGCAATGGTGCCAACTATAGTGGCAATGACGAAGACCTCTGGTGGCCTCATCGCAGTGGATTTTGGGGACTCAAGAAAGATGGCGTCAATTTGCAGGACTATGCCAGTTCTACAGAGCTGTTGGGCTATATGTCCCGCCCCTCGACAGTTCGAATCGACGGTATCGGTACCATTTGTCATGAGTTCAGCCATGTGCTGGGACTGCCTGATTTCTATGATAGCGACTACGAGAAGAGTGGTGGTCAAAGTAACGACCCAGGCGATTGGTCGCTTATGGCAAGTGGCTGTTATGCGGACAACGGCGACACTCCTGTAGGCTATTCGCTTTATGAGCGCTATTCCGTGGGTTTCTGTGCAGAACCAGAGAAAATAACGGCAGAGGGCAGCTATACGTTGGAACCTCTGTTTAGCAGTTTTACGGGCTTCCGTATCGATTCCCCTGTAAACAAAGAATTTTTCCTGTTTGAGAATCGCCAAAAGAACGCCTTTAAATGGGACAAGTATCTGCCAGGAAGTGGCATGCTGGTTCACAGGGTCGATAAAACGAATAATAATGTTTGGTTTGGTAATACCGTTAATGCTAATCCTGATCATAATTATTACGAGGTAGTACGCGCTGGTGGTACCTCGCACGGTTCGGCCGCTGACGTTTTCCCAGGAACTCGCAAGGTGAAGACACTGAATGCCAACACGACTCCTGCCAATCTGAAGACATGGAGCGGTAAGGCAACCCGATGGGGATTGAAAAATATTCAGATGGCAAATGGCATTGTTACATTCGACATTGAGGATATTTATGTGTTAAAGGCGCTTTCTTTGCCTGAATCATTTACCGTTGGTTTAGGACTTGTATCCCAGTTGGAAGCAATTGCAGATCCTGACTATGCTATCTATCAGCTGACTTGGTCTTCTAGTGATGAGAGTATTGCTACCGTTGATTTAGAAGGTTTTGTGAAAGGTGTGAGTGCAGGCAGTTGTACGGTGACCGTTACAAGTAACAATGGTTTGCAAGCAAGCTGTACGGTTATTGTTGAAGAAATAAATGCTATTAGCGTTGACGATTTTAAGCTGTTGAGTGAGGGCGATGAGGCAATCCTACAACTTACGGATGCTGAAGTGTTGTATGTGACAGCTTCAGATGATATTGCTTATGTCCGAGACGCCAATGGCAGTATCATGTTCAAGAACACAGGTTTTCAGCTGAAGAAGAATGATGTATTGAATGGTTATGTCTATGCCAAAGTAGGTGAGGAGAACGAAATGAGGCAGGTCCTTGGTATAGAGGGTAAAACCGACCTTGCCAATGTGACGCTGATTGAAGGTGAGGAGGTGAAACCTCGTGAAGTGCAGCTTGAAGACTTGACGGAGTACGACTATTCGGACTATGTCGTCGTCAAGGCAGTGCAGATAGTAAAAGAGGGTAGGTACAACTATGCTGTCAGTGGAGACAAGCGTCTTCGTATTTGGAATAAGTATGCTATAAAGACAGCCAAGATGCCAAGTAATACTACTGGCAAGTATTATGATGTGACGAGTATTTTCGGAACTGATGTCCTGAGCGGTGAGGTCATTGACGAACTATATCTGATGGCCTCGCCCGTCGAGGTAGAAGCTCCGACGGCTATCAATGAGGTGAGATGGAAGAAGGATGAAGCTAATGGCGACATCTACAATCTGAACGGTCAGCGTGTCGACCTGCAATACAAAGGCTTGGTTATCCGTAACGGTCGGGTTGTATTGAACAAGTAAAAAGTATTTACGTTAACGATTTAGTAAGAAAAAGTGGCGAAAATGTTGCACATTTCGCCATTTTTTTTGTAACTTTGCAACGTCTTTTATACTAAAACAAAACAAATTATCGATAATTCAAGCAATGGAACAAGTTTTTAGTTACATTATTAGTCTGGGCGCTTCGGTCATGATGCCAATCCTGTTTACCATCATTGGCCTCTGTATCGGCATGAAGTTCGGCAAGTCGCTCAAGTCAGGACTCTATGTGGGCGTCGGTTTTGTCGGACTCGGTATTGTGACCGCCCTGCTGACCAATAATTTTGGTAATCCGCTGTCGGAAATCTCACGTTTGTATGACTTACAACTCGGCGTGTTCGACATGGGTTGGCCTGCTGCCGCTGCTGTTGCCTACAATACGGCTGTGGGAGCGCTGATTATCCCCATCTGCCTGGGCGTGAATTTCCTGATGCTTATTACAAAATGTACGCGCACGGTGAACATTGACCTGTGGAACTACTGGCACTTCGCATTCATTGGCGCGGTGGCTTATTTCGTGATGGATCAGTCGTTGGCATGGGGCTATTTTGCCGCTATCGTGTGCTATATCAATACGTTGGTGATGGCCGACCTGACAGCTTCGAAGTTCCAGAGCTATTACGACGATATGGAGGGAATCTCCATTCCCCAGCCTTTCTGTCAGAGTTTTACGGCTTTTGCCATTGGCATTAATTGGTTGCTCGACAAGATTCCTGGTTTCTCGAAGCTTGACATTGATGCCGAAGGTCTGAAGAAGAAGTTCGGTGTGCTGGGCGAACCCATTGTGTTGGGTGTCATTGTGGGTGCCTTGATTGGTGCCGTAGCGCAGTTGGATATCAAGAAAGTGCTTTTCCTTGGTGTGACGATGGGTGCCGTGATGGAGCTTATTCCACGTATCACGAAACTCTTTATCGACGGACTGAAGCCGATTGCAGAGAAGACGCAGGAGGTGGTACAGAAGAAATGGGCAGGCAAGAAGGTGTATATCGGCATGTCTCCCGCACTGGTCATTGGTCATCCGACGACCCTCGTAGCCTCGCTGATACTCATTCCGCTGGCCCTGCTGATGGCTGTCGCATTGCCTGGCAATGAGTTCCTGCCGTTGGCTTCGCTGGCTGGTATGTTCTATGTGTTTGTAATGGTGTTGCCCTATACAAAAGGTAATGTGGTGAAGACGCTGATAGTCGGTATCGTAGCCGTCGGCATTGGTCTGTGGTTTGTCACTGATATGGCTCCTGCTTTCACGCAGGCTGCCCAGACGGTGTATGCCCAGACGCAGGATCCTGCAGCTAAGATTCCTGAGGGCTTCCAGGCTGGTGCCCTCGACTTTGCCAGCTCGCTCTTCGGTTGGGTCATCTACAAGTGTGTGAATAATCTGGCCTATGTAGGTATGGGCGTGCTCACCATTTTCACATTGGTGATGATGTGGATTAACCGTCAGCGTATTGTGGCAGACGAGGCAAAGGTAAAAGAATAAAAAGGTAAAAATTAAAAATAACAAACGATGAAGAAAACAATTCTTACGATTGCAGGGGCTTTTGCCCTCTCGCTTTCTGTTGCGAACGCGCAGGAAGCCGACAGGTTCGTAGGCGCTCAACATGTGAAATTCCAGACGGCCTGCCATCCTGAAGATGTGAAGCACTACGACACGAAGTTGCTTCGCGAGCGTTTCGTTATGGAGAAGGTGATGACTGCCGACTCCATTCTGCTGACCTACAGTCATTACGACCGTTTTATCTTTGGTGGTGCTATGCCTGTCAACAAGACCCTGAAGCTTGAAAACTTCTGGGAGCTCGGTCTTGACGTGGATAATACTATCAAGGAGAAGTATTTTATGTACAACCGTGAACTTGGTGTCGTCAACTGTGGCGAGGGCGACGGTTGGGTGATTGTCGACGGTAAGGAGTATGCGCTTTCCCCCAAGGAGGCTCTTTACATTGGTCGTGGCCATATCGGCAAGGATAAGGACGTCAACAAGTCTGTCGAATTCCGCTCGAAGGATGCCGCCAAGCCCGCTAAGTTCTATCTGAATAGTGCAACCGCTCACCAGCATTACAAGACTCAGTGGATTACCCTCGACGGACGCAAGGGTTCGTTGAAGGCTGCTGTTTGGGGACCTGTAGGCACTGTTGAGGAAGCCAACAACCGTACCGTCTATAAGCTCATTGTGAATGACGTACTTGAGGAAGGTCCCTGCCAGTTGCAGCTTGGTTTGACCCAGCTCAATCCTGGTGCCGTGTGGAACACGATGCCTCCTCACACCCACGGTCGCCGTATCGAGGCTTACTATTACTTCAATCTGCCTGACGGACAGACCATTTCTCACGTGATGGGACAGCCTCAGGAGAGCCGTAACGTTTGGCTCCACAACGAGCAGGCCATCATGTCGCCTGAGTGGAGTATGCACGCTGCTGCCGGCACCTATTATTATACCTTCATCTGGGGTATGGCTGGCGAGAACCTCTATTACAAAATGTCGACATAACGAATTAACGAAATAACGTCATAACGTAAAAACGAAATAACAATGACTCCAATTCAAACTACCAAGATGTCCAACTTCCGTTGGGTCATTTGTGCGCTGCTGTTTTTGGCAACGACGATTAACTATATGGACCGTCAGGTTCTGTCACTCACGTGGAAAGACTTCATCGCTCCAGAGTTCCACTGGACGGATGGCGACTACGGTACGATTACAGGTATGTTCTCGCTGTTCTATGCCATTGCCAACCTCTTTGCGGGTAAGTTCATCGACTGGATGGGCACCAAGAAAGGCTACCTCATCGCCATCTTCGTATGGTCGCTGGGTGCCGTGCTTCACGCAGGTTGCGGCTGGGTGGCAATGACCTATGAGGGTTACGACTCTGTGGCACAGCTCGGACAACTCACGGGTGATGCCGCTGTGGCCATCGCTACCATCTCCGTATGGCTGTTCCTCTCGTGTCGTCTGATTCTGGCTGTCGGTGAGGCTGGTAACTTCCCTGCTGCTATCAAGGCTACGGCAGAATACTTCCCCAAGAAGGACCGTGCTTTCTCTACCTCCATCTTCAACAGTGGTGCCTCTGTCGGTGCTCTCGCAGCTCCCGCTACCATTCCCTTGCTGGCTCGTGCCTGGGGGTGGGAGATGGCGTTCATCATCATCGGTGCACTGGGCTTCATCTGGATGGGCCTGTGGGCTTGGCTTTACGACAAACCCGCCAAGAATCCACGCGTCAATCAGGCTGAGCTCAACTATATCGAGCAGGACAACGACCTCGCTGAGGCTCAGGACCGCGATAATGTGAAGGAGGAGAAGACTATTCCGTTCTTCCAGTGCTTTACCTACAAGCAGACGTGGTCGTTCCTCGTGGGTAAGTTTATGACCGATGGCGTTTGGTGGTTCTTCCTGTTCTGGGCACCAGCATATTTCTCTGACCAGTATGGCTACACCTCCGACTCAGCTATGGGTATTGCGCTTATCTTCACGCTCTATGCCATTGTGACCATCCTGTCAATCGGTGGTGGCTATCTGCCGACCTATTTCGTTGACAAGAAGGGCATGAATCCCTATCTGGGCCGTATGCGTGCTATGTTCATCTTCGCCTGCTTCCCAGTACTGGGTCTCTTCGCACAGCCTATGGGAGCCTATAGCGCTTGGTGGCCTGCCATTCTGATTGGTTTGCTTGGCGCTGGCCATCAGGCATGGAGTGCCAATCTGTTCTCGACCATTGGCGATATGTTCCCCAAATCTACTATTGGTACGATTGTAGGTCTGGGTACGATGGCTGGTGGTATCGGCTCAATGTCCATCAACCTCGGAAGCGGAAAGTTCTTCGACTGGGCTGCTGCTCAGGGTGCCAACTTCCAGTTCTTCGGCTTCGAGGGCAAGCCCGCTGCCTACATGGTGGTGTTCTGCATCTGTGCTGTAGCCTATCTCATCGGCTGGTGCATCATGAAGGCCCTTGTTCCTAAGTACAAGCCCATTGAGATTGATTAAAATCCTCTGACCGTCCAGGGCAGGAAGCCCTGCCGTTTGAGTGCATAGATGAGCCCCTCGCTCATGGCTTCATTATCCTTTCGCGTATAGCGGATGTCGGTGAAGACTTGTGCGAGGGTCTCTTTATTGTTGATACGCACAAACTCCAAGTTTTCAGGGCGGTGCTCCTTGTCCTCGTAGTATTTGTCGATGTCCATTGCCAGATAGTCATTGTAGGTCTCTTCGTGCACGAAACTTTCCATCGGCAGACGGTCGGATAGGGGAGGTTCTTCGTCAGGCCATCCTACGGTCAGAGTAGCTACGGGGAATGTCAGTTTCGGCAATTCCAACAGGTCGATGATAGCCTGTGGCTGATACACCGTCGTCCCTAAATAACAATAGCCCAGTCCTTCTTCGTCCATCAGGTTACACAGGGTCTGCGTGTACAACAGTGCATCTGTTGCCGCATTGATGAACGACAGGAAATTGTCGTAGCCCGGCTCTGCGTTTCTGCACCGTGCCCACGTCGATGTGCGGTTGAAGTCTGCACAAATGGTCAACACCACTGGAGCCTGCGTCACCATTGGCTGGTTGAAGTGTGCTGGTGCTAACTTTGCCTTCATCTCTGGCGAACGTGTCACCACCACGCTGTACAGTTGGAGATTGCCCATTGTCTGGGTTCTGCTGGCCTCAGTCATGAGGCGGTTCAAGAGCTCTGCGCTCACTTCTTTGTCACTATATTGGCGAATGCTACGCCTGGTCATTAAGTTCTTCATATTGCAAATCCTTTTATGTTTCGCCTGCAAAATTACACAATAAAATCGAAGTACGCAAGCAACTCCTGCAAATAAGTTTTAATTGACTTATTCCCACGGAGGGAATGTTTTATTCCCAGGCTGGGAATGTTTTGTTCCCACGGTGGGAATAAATTGTTCCCAGCCTGGGAACATTTGGCGCAAAATAACCCAAGGTTTAGCGCAAATAAGGCTGCCTTATTGAAAAATAAGCTTGCATTATTGACAGATAACGGCGGAGTATTAACGAAAATGTGCCCATCTCTCCCGTCAGATGGTGCCGAGCCCTTTAAATAAAGGGATTCTGCGTTTTTCATCTCTCCCGTCATCTCTCCCATTTCTCTCCCAAATCACTCCCGTCATCTCTCCCGTCGACCATTGACGTTGATTTCCACGTGGCTTACTACGAGGTCATTCCGCTAAACAAAGGGTGATGGGAGAGATGAAGGAGAGAAATGGGAGAGATAAAAATAATCTCCACTATGCCGGAATCCCTTTCTGTAAAGCCGATTCCAGCGATTATGGGAGAGATGAACATAATTTGCGATAATCATGTCTATATTGTAGTGGTACCGGCTGTCCGCCACTCTGCTCCCTGCTGTCTGCTTGACACTTCCCTGCTGCATATGCCGAACGGCACGTACGGTGGTGTGAGAGGTCGGAAAATGAAATAGGAGGAAAACTGTTTCATTTTCCTCCTACTCGATTTATTTTATTACCACCTTCTTCTTTCCTACAATGTAGACTCCCTTGCGGGTGCTATTGCCGTTAATGTGGCGGCCCTGTAGGTCGTAATAATTGTCCATTGTCAATTGCCCATTCTCTCCGAGAGAGTGTGGCGTTGCAAGGTCAATTGCCTTGATGCCGGCTGTCTCAACGACTTTCAGCGTGTAGCTGGCTGAGCGGGCCTCGTTGCAGTTGCTGGTCTCAGAACCTGTGGCGGTGATGGTCACCTCGCCCAAGGCCTTCGTGGTCACGACTCCCTCAGTGCTCACTTCGGCAATGGTCGCGTCACTACTTGTCCACTGCACGGTACCGTCGTACTGTCCTATGCTGAGCTTGTTCTCAGGCACGGTCTCACCCAGCACTGCCTCGACAACGGCCTCCTCAAACGAGAACGTGGGCGACGCCTTGTCGATGATGACTGTGTACGAGATGCTTGTTGGAGCTATGCGATAGTCCGTCTCGGCGCCGCTGATGGTAATGATGGCCGTTCCAGCACCAATAACCGTCAGCTCGCCAGTATCAGCGTTCACCTTCACCACGTTTTCGTTCGACGACTTCCACGTCAGCTTACCGTCGTAGTCCTGCGAACGGCTCACCGTCGGAGCCTCGGGAGCGGGCTTGCCGTACTCACCGCGAATGGCATCTGTTGTCGTCAACTTAATCCAAGCAGGGTGTTTCGTCCAGCTCGTCACGTTCAACGTCACGGGTAGGTTGTTGTCTTTCGAGTTTCCTTCTATCCACGGATAGGGCCACTTCGTATCATACTCGTAGAAACAGTCGGAGCCCACGAGATTGGGGGTATCAGGGCCGTTGTCGTAGAAAACGAAGTAGCGGATACCATCGACCGTCGTCTCACGCGGTGTCTGGGCGATGCCCTTGGCGCGGAGGTTCAGCACGCGGCTCACGTCGAAACGCTCGTGCACCAGCAGTCCAGTCTCTGTCGGAGAAATTTTCACGGCCTGCACGGCGGGCGTTTGGTTGTTAACCTTGATGGGAGCCTGGGCATCATTGAGTCTGTCTTTTTCAAACACCACCTTGCTCAGGTCGAGCCACATCAGTTGGTTGTCTGCGGCCTCGACTTCTTCGAGGGGGCTTTCGTCGATGATGAGCGTCCGCATATAGTTGTTGTTGGCGAAGATGCGCCAGAACTTATCGCACTTCTTGATGTGCAGTTCGGGGAGTTTATTGTCCTGACAGTCGAGGAAGAGAAGTTCCGAGCAGTTCTCGACGGTGAGTTTGCGGATGTCATTGTAACTGACGGTGGCCTCCATGAACGCAGGCAGGTCCTTGATGGTGACGGTCTCGATGTCAGTATACTGGATGCTGATGGACCAGAGTTCGTCACAGCCCGCGATGTTGAGCGAGTTCAGTTTGTAGATGTTTTCCGCGTCATTACCCTCGATGTAGATACGGTGCAGTTTCTTGAAGTTGCTCACATCGACATCCTGTATGCCAACGTCCTGCACGTGCAGTTCGCCGAGGTTCTCGCGGCAGGCGTCAAGGTTGCTATACTGGCCGGAATCTGAACGGTGGTCAGACCGGCCATGGTGCTGATGTAGAGAGACGTCAGATTGGGACTATTGGTGAAGTCGAGCGAGGTAATGTCAGGATATTCACCTATCTCGAGTCTTTCCAGTTTGGTGAACTTGGTGAGGTCGAGATTCCTTACCGGCTGCCCATCAGAGTTAAGACCGCCAATCAAGAGTTGCGTAATGTGGTAGAAATACTCGATGCCCTTGAAGTTCGTTACGCCGCTGAGCCATACGAAATCGCGTTCGGCGATTTCCTCGTCGCTGAGTACGCCGTCCTGATCGATGTCCCAGTTGTGTTCCACTTCCCAGAGGAAGTTCTCGTCGGGGAAGTTTGTACTGTTAATCGCCACGCTGGCCTTTGCGCCCGTCAGTGCGAGGACGAAGGCCATGATTGTAAGTAAAGTCTTTTTCATAAGCTGTTGCTTCTTTATTATTAATGTATAGCGCAAAGTTAAGCATTTTCTTTTGACAGCCCGCCACCCAAATGGGTGGAATTATAGCAAATGGCATATTTTTCCCCCCATTTGGGTGGCGATTGTGGAAAGAATTGTGTATCTTTGCAGTCACTATGACAATCAGAAGACTATTTATTGGAATATTGCTTGCAGCTGTCTGCCTGTCGGCGACGGCCTACGATGACCACCGTAACACCAAAGTAGACTCGTTGGAGGCTGCGCTGAAGAGTGCCAACCCGCCTAAGGGCGACGATCTGCTCAGAACCTACGAAAGACTGATGCGGGGTTGGTTGCCTTACGACACTCAGAAAGCCAGCGACTACGGTCATAAGGCATTGGCGCTGAGCTATGAACGCAATGGTCTGAACATACGACAAAACATACTGCGTTATTTTGCCCAGATACACTATGCCCACGAGGAGCACGACGAGGCTATACGCCTGTTTAAATGGGCACTGGCCGTCGTGGATACAATGGAACTGTCGGGACGTTATACGCAGAGGAACATCGACGATGCCCGCTCGTGTATCTATGGTGCTATCGGTAATGATTACAACATTCAGGACAAGCACCACTTGGCCATCCATTATTACCAGTTGGCGCTGCCCATTTTCGAGAAGTACAACTGGTTGGAGAGCCAGACCATCCTCTACCACAACATCGGCGAACTCTACTATCTGATGGGAAACTTCCAGGAAGCGGAACGCAACTATCAACTTTCCATTGACAAGGGAAAAGAGTCGAAAGACTCGTTGATGATTGCATTAGCACAGAAAGGTCTGTTCCGTCTCTATGTATCGCAGGATGATTATGAGAAAGCCCGCCACGCGGCAGAGCCTTGTTATGACTATTACTACGCCCACCGCAAAGAAGAAGTGGACGACTATCCCGTGGTGCTGGCATCAATGGTGCGTCTGAATCTGATGGAGGGACATCGGAATATTGCAGTGGCCAAGGTTTTTGCCACGGAAGCTCTCTTCCTGGCAGACAGTCTGCGCTTTGAGGACAAGAGCGATGTCTATGCCGCAGCCTGTGAGGTGGCAATGGCTGAACAGAAATGGCAGCAAGCACTCGACTATGCGCTTCACACTATACGTCCGGACTCGCTAGCAACAAGTGCAGATGCCAGTTGCTACCGTTTGTTGGCTGAAATCTACACACGATTAGGACAGAAAGACAAAGCCAGCCTA
Source organism: uncultured Prevotellaceae bacterium (assembly GCA_902800245.1). Taxonomy (GTDB): domain Bacteria; phylum Bacteroidota; class Bacteroidia; order Bacteroidales; family Bacteroidaceae; genus Prevotella. The sequence continues at coordinate 77,867 of CADCDY010000009.1, read as the reverse complement.
TATATAAATAAGATGTATGACGTAATGACGCGCTACGCCACCGACCACTACCAGAGTGGACTGTCGCAGATGGAGGTTCTCTACGAAACGGAAAAGAAGGAGGCACAGATAGCCACGCTCGACCATGAACGCTCGCTCTATCGCTGGCTGTTGGCAGCTGCCGCAATGGCTATCGTCGCATTGGTGGCGGGCGGTATACTGATGGTCATTGTCCAGCGTCGTAAAAAAGCCCTGCTGGCGGCTCGTGTGGCATTGGAGGCAGAAACTAAAGAGCGCCGCATCCTTGCCCGCGATCTGCACGACGGACTAGGAGGTATGCTCTCGGTATTGCGACTGAAAATGGAACAAGGCGAAGCAACGTTGACGCTGCTCGACAATATCCACACTGAACTGCGACGTACGGCTCATCACCTGATGCCAGAGGAACTGCTGAAAAACGGCCTCGCCTCCGCCCTCCGCGATTTTGCCGTTTCTGTACCTGGTGCTCAGTTCCAGTCCGTAGGTGACATCCGGTTCCAAAAGGACGTCGAACTGGTGCTCTATCGTTGTGCCTACGAACTGGTAAACAACGCCCTAAAGCATGCCGAGGCTCAGCATATTACCATCCAGCTGATGCAACACGATAAGGAGGTGACGCTTACCGTCAGCGACGACGGCAAGGGAATGGCGGCAGGCTCTGAGGGCATGGGACTGCAAAACATCCGTGAGCGCATAGAACCCTACAAAGGACGAATGAATATTATATCGCCCAAAGAACAAGGAACAGAAATCAACGTAAGCATACCTCTATGAAACAATACCTCATTGACGTCTACATAGCCGACGACCACCAGATGGTCTGCGAAGGACTTTCGGAAATCATCAACCAGAGCGGCAAGGCACACGTCAGCCGAACTTTCAACACTCTCGAGGCCTGTCGTCAGACGCTGGCCGAACGGCGTCCAGACGTGTTGCTGATAGACCTCTCTATGCCCGACGGCGATGGTGTTGCCTTCTCTCAACAGGTTGTCAGAGACTATCCTGACGTGCGTATCGTCGCTGTCACCATCCACGACGAATACTCCGTCGTGCAGCGTATGATGGCGTGTGGAGCCCACGGCTATGTGCTCAAGAGTTCGTCGGCAGACGAACTGCTCGAAGCTATTGTCACCGTCTGGCAGAAACGACAGTACATATCACCACTCGTCGAACGCATCCTCCAACAGGGGCGTGAAAGCAGCGTCATTCTTACCGCCGTCGAGCAAAACATCCTGCAACTGCTGTGCAACGGACTGACCAATCCCCAAATTGCCACACAGATGAACCTGAGTACCGAAACCGTTAACTGGTACCGTAAGCGCCTGCTCGCCAAATTTGGCGTCAAAAACACCGTAATGCTGGTCAAACATGCAATAGAAGAGCAACTGGTATAATTACCTGTTTTGTTATTAATTATTCCATCACTTTGATGACCAGCGACATGTCGCAGTTTATCAGAATTTCGACCATGCGGTCCTCGTCGAAGGAAATGCAGCCGCCGGTGTAGGGTTTCGAGCCTTTCACATGGATAAAGATGGCACTGCCTTTGGGATAGATGCACTCTGTTTGTTGTTAATCTGTTGGCAAAGATAGTGTTTTTTGTTGAGATTACAAAATTTTGGAGTAGAAAAAACAAGTTTTCCTTTGGTTCTTTCGCTCGATTTGCACTATCTTTTCGCTTCGCGAGAAGGTACTCTCGCTCGAAAGAACAAAGAAAAATAAATTTTCCTTTGGTTCTTTGCTCGCTTATTCGTACCTTTTCGCTTTGCGAGAAGGTAGGCTTCACCTCGGAAATAAAAGAAAAATGAATTTTTTCTTTGTATTTCGCTCGATTTGCACTATCTTTGCAACCAAAATTATAATAAGCGCGCGAAGAAGTATGATTAAGAATACAAACGAGACACTGACGGAATGGCTGGTCAGGACACTGGCAGCAGCCAGCCAACAGACGGAAACATCCCTAACGGAACAGCAGATAAAGAAGATGCTGGACAAGATGTTGGGTGCATTGACACCCAAAGAAAGCAAACAGTTGACAGCGGTTGCCGATGTAGCTGTGAAAGAACTGATGCACAACCAGCGTCCTGACGTTACGGAAGTCCGCCCGAAAGTGCTGGAGTGCGACGTGGTTCGTTTCCAAAACAACAAGGATAAATGGGTGGCGCTGGTAGGTCTGCTCGACGGATATCCTTACGAAATATTCACTGGTCTTCAAGACGATGATGATGGTATCTTGTTGCCAAAGTCCGTGACGAAGGGCAAGATCATCAAACAGGTGAATGAAGACGGTACGAAGCGCTACGATTTCCAGTTTGAAAACACGCGTGGTTACAAGATTACCGTCGAAGGACTGTCTGAGAAGTTCAATCCGGAATATTGGAACTATGCCAAGCTGATATCAGGTGTGCTTCGCTATCGGATGCCGTTGGAACACGTTATCAAGCTGGTGAGCTCGTTGCAGTTGCAGTCGGAGAACATCAACACGTGGAAAGTTGGTGTAGAACGTGCGCTGAAGAAATATATAGATGGTTCAGATGACGGTGAGCAGTAGTATCTTTCTGGACGAAGTACGCATTCACGCCTACCATGGGGTGATGCCTCAGGAGAATGAGGTAGGGCAGGACTTTTTGGTGTCTGCTCGCTGTGGCGTGGATATGACATCGGCCATGCAATCTGACCAGTTGGAGTCGACGCTGGACTATAGTCTCTTGTACCATCTGATAGAAGAAGAAATGCACAAGACGTCGCAGTTGTTGGAACATGTCGCAGGACGTATAGCCGATCGTGTGTTTGCCGAATTTCCGAAAGTGACGTCGCTGGATCTGAGAATCACTAAATTAAATCCGCCCTTAGGAGGCGATTGCAAAGGGGTGGGAGTGGAATTACATATAACAAAAGATTGATGAGGATACGATTACTGATATTGATGCTGATGCTGACAGTGACGGTGGTTGCTGCCAACAAGAAATTTACGCTGGTAATTGATGCCGGACACGGAGGTAACGATGCCGGCGCCATAGGAAAAATTACGAAGGAGAAACATATCAACCTAAACGTCGCATTGGCCTTCGGACGGCTGGTAGAGCGCAATTGCAGCGATGTGAAGGTTATCTATACGCGCAAGACGGATGTTTTCATTCCCTTACACACGCGCGCGGACATTGCTAATAAAAATAAGGCTGACCTCTTTATCTCCATCCATACGAACTCATTGCCCAAGGGACGCATCTCGCGAGGCATCGAGACCTATACGCTGGGTATGCACCGTGCGGCAGACAATTTGGAGGTAGCTAAGCGCGAGAATGAGGTCATTCTCTATGAAAAGGACTACAAACAGCGCTATCAAGGTTTCGACCCTAACTCGTCGGAGAGCTACATCATGTTCGAATTCATTCAGGACCACAACATGGCGCAGAGTGTCGATCTGGCGAAATTCGTTCAGAAGCGCATTTGTGCGTCAGCAGGCCGTCAGAACAAAGGCGTGAAGCAGGCCGGATTCCTTGTACTGCGCGAGACGTCGATGCCGAGTTGCCTCATAGAACTTGGATTTATTTCTACTTCCGACGAAGAGCAGTTTCTGCACTCATCGGATGGCGTGAACCGTCTGGCACAAGGCATCTATCAGGCTTTTCTGGACTATAAGAAAAAGAATTACGGAGGATTTACGGTACCTCTGAAGGCTGAACCAAAGGCGGAAGTAGAGATTCCTACTGTTGTGCCGAAGAAAGAAGAGTCGAAGAGAGAAGAGCCGAAGAAGGAGAAAGCGAAGAAGGAGGAACCGACAATCGTTGTGCCTGTGGAACAGCCTGTTGCTGACGCCAAAGTCAACGAACAGCCTGCCGAGGCTCCTGACACCGTTGCAGCAACACCTTCGAAGCCTGTTGTAACGCCGCCTGCATCTTTGGCGCCTGCAACACCCATTACGTCGTCAGCCCCAGTCTTCAAGGTCCAGATTTTGGTCTCGGGTACGAAGCTGAAGGCTAATGACACCCGTCTGAAAGGACAGACTGCCGACTGTTACCAGGAAGGTGGAATGTATAAATATACGGTTGGTGCATCCGAAAACTACAATGAGATTTACCAGCTTCGAAAAACATTGGCCGCGACGTTCCCACAGTGTTTCATCATCGCTTTCAAGGATGGTGTAAAGACGGATGTCCAGAAGGCCATACAAGAATATAGAAATAGAAATAAAAAGAAATAACGCGTTATGAAGTTCTTTACTAAAGAGGTGAAAATAGCTTTGGTGGCCATCTTGGGCATCGTGGTGTTGTACTACGGACTGACATTCCTGAAAGGGCTTACCGTGTTTGCCAATGACGACTCCTATTACGTAACGTTTACGGACGTCAGTGGCGTCTCGGCATCAACGCCAGTTTATGCTAATGGCTATAGAGTGGGGGTCATCAAGGACATTGAGTACAACTATGATCCGCAAGGCAAGATTGTGGCCGTGATGGGACTCGACAAGGAAATGCGACTGCCACAGGGTTCGCATGCCGAGATTTCCAGCGACCTGCTGGGCAACATCAAGATAAACCTCATACTGGGTGAAGACCCCATTCACATGGTTGCCAAGGGTGACACCATCAGCGGTAGTGCTGAACAGGGCATTATGGGCAAACTGGGGGGAATGGTGCCTGCCATCGAGGCCATGATGCCAAAGCTCGACAGCATTATGACCAGTCTGAATATCCTGCTGGCCGACCCAGCCCTGCGTCAGACGCTGCATAATGTTGAAGGTATGACCGACAATCTTAATGCTACCAGCCGTGACCTGCGCGCGCTGTCGGCATCGCTCAACCGCGAGATGCCTACCATGATGCAGAAGGCTAACGGTGTGCTTGACAATACCCAGCAGCTGACAGGTAACCTGGCAGCTATTGATGTGGCATCGATGATGGCCGGCGTCAACCAGACACTGGCAAACGTCAACGAGATGACGCGTAAGTTGAACAGCAATGAAGGTACGCTTGGCCTGCTCATGCGCGATCCTACGCTCTATAACAATATGGCGGCAACAATGGCTTCAGCCGACTCGCTGATGATTGACCTGAAAGCTCATCCGAAACGCTACGTCCACTTCTCGATTTTCGGAAAGAAAGATAAATAAAAATTCTTCTCAATTTTTAATTTGTCTAAATAGTGTGAATGTGCAAATACTTTCCATGTAGAATAATGCAAGTGCTTGATATAGCCCACTTTCGGATACCTAAAAATACTATTGCTGCATAGGATATCGTTTGTGTGCATGAATCGTGCAATTGATTGAATTACAAGTGCTTGGAATTTTGCAAGAGGGGTGTGAATATAATAACATTAATGAATCCAAAGGCGCTTTGGGACAACTGCCTTCAACTCATCAAGGACAACGTCACGGAGCAGCAATTCAGAACATGGTTCGCGCCAATCGTCTTCGAGCAATACAACGAAGACAGCCGGACTCTCCTCATACAGGTACCGAGCAGGTATGTGTATGAGTATCTGGAGCAGCACTACGTCAACTTGTTGAGCAAGGTGTTGTGTCGTTGTTTTGGCAATAGCGTACAGCTCAACTATCGTATTGTGGTCGACCAGCAGCATAAGTTGACTGTCGATGAAGAGGGTAGTGAGCCTGTTGCTATTGATACCCCTGTAGCTCGTCAGGGCGTCAATAAGTCGCCTACCATTCTTGATGCTGTTTCGCCTCAGGATCTCGATCCGCAGCTCGACCTCCACAAGACGTTCCAGAGCTTCATCGAGGGTGCCTCCAACAAATTGCCGCGCACCGTCGGCATGACTATTGCCGAGCATCCGGGCAAGTCTACTTTCAACCCCTTCTTTGTCTACGGGCCATCGGGTTGTGGCAAGACGCACCTCATTAATGCTATTGGTGTACGTTGTAAAGAAATGTATCCGCGCAGGCGCGTATTATATGTTTCTGCCCGTCTGTTCCAGGTGCAGTTCACCGATGCCACCCGCCAGAATACTGTCAACGACTTCATCCGCTTCTACCAGAGCATCGACGTGCTCATTGTTGACGACATCCAGGAGTGGGCTACCGCTACGAAGACCCTCGACACCTTCTTCCACATCTTCGATCACCTGTTCCGTCTTGGCAAGCAGATCATCCTTGCCTCCGACCGTCCTCCAGTCGATCTGCAGGGTGTGAAGGACCGTCTGCTCACGCGTTTCGCCTGCGGACTCATTGCCGAGCTTGAACAGCCCAACGTACAGCTGTGCAAGGACATACTCAACGCCAAGTGCCGTCGCGATGGACTGAAGATTGCCGACGAAGTCATTGAGTATATCGCCGAGACTGCCAACGGTTCCGTGCGCGACCTCGAGGGGGTCATCAATTCCCTGCTGGCCTATTCCGTCGTCTACAACACAAATGTCGATCTCCGCTTAGCCCAGCGCGTTATTCAGCGTGCCGTCAAGGTCGACAACAAGCCGCTCACCGTTGACGACATCCTCGAGAAGGTCTGCGGCCACTACGGTGTCGAACAAAAGAGTATTTTCAGCCGTTCACGCAAGCGCGACTATGTCATTGTCCGTCAGGTGTCCATGTATCTTGCACAGAAATACACCAAGATGCCTGCTGGCCGCATCGGTCAACTCATTGGAGGTCGCGACCACAGTACCGTCATCCACAGCTGCTCCACCATTGAACAGCGCCTGAAGGTCGACAAAGCTTTTAAGGACGAGCTTGCCAGCATCGAGAACTCATTCCGTCTCAAAAAGTAGCATTTTTGTGAAAAACTTATCCAAATGTTTGGTGGTTTCACGGAAAAACCGTACTTTTGCAACGAAGTACGAACATATGTCGTGCAGAATAAAACAAATAAATTACTAATTAATATCAAAAACAAATTGATTATGAAGAAAATTTTTACGCTTGTTTGCATGGCTTTCATCGCCATGAGTGTTAATGCCCAAACCGAAGAGAGCTATACAGCTGTCGATGCTGATGGTAATATGAGTGCTGCGTATGCTGCTATTGTTGACGCAGATGGTAAAACCGCCACGAATGTTGAAAACGGTAACTCTGTAGTCAAGTTTAGTACAGCTAATGTTTCAGTTGAGGGTGTGGGTTCTGGTGTTCCCGCTGATAAGGTGAACCCTGATGACCCCACTGTTAACATCGGTCAGGATATTACTGTAGGTGCTGTTATCGATGCTGATGCACATACTTATGAGTTAGTGTCAATCAATTCTACAAAACCCATTACTTGGGAGGTAAAGAATCAAGGAGACATCAATTTTTATTACATCGCAGGACAAGGTAATCCTTCAGTTTCTAGGTATGCTAAGCAAAATTCAAAGGATGGCGAATGGGTACCCGATGCCTATACTGTTGTTGATGTCGCTTTCGACCCTGCTACGGGTGGTGAACCTATGAGTGGCCTTTATTACAAGTTTACAACTGCTGTTGATGGCGCTTTAAAGGTTGGTATATGGGCTAATAAGGGAAATCGTACTACTTTCTTGGTTGATGGTGAAACCAAGCAGTGCAGCCCATATCTCGTAGAGGGATACATCAATGGACAGAACTGGACGCAGGAAGATGCTGATGCTGGCAAGTGTGCAGAAGATCTGGTTGGTAAGAAGAAGTGGCTGACCAACGATGAGATTGTTGCTCTGCGCAATCCTTCTAACAGTGAATGGGTGATTGGTGCAGGTAACCAAAACTTCTGGGGTAATGTCGTCATTGATGCTAAGGCTGGCAAGACCTACTGGCTGTTCCAGGGTAATTCTCAGATTGGTTTCCAGAAGTATACCTTCTATCCAGGCAAGAGCAAGGAGGATGTTATCGATGATGTCACGGGTGTTGAGTCCATCAAGACCGTTGCCGAGAAAGCTAATGGCGCTCGTTTCAACCTCGCTGGTCAGAAGGTGGACGAGGCCTACAAGGGAGTTGTTCTCCAGAATGGCCGCAAATACATTGTGAAGTAATATCAATCGACAAATAAGTAAAAAGCGGGTCCGTCGTTTGGTGGGCTCGCTTTTAATTTGCCATCATTGTTTTATGCCATGCGTTTCAGTAGTTCGATGAGTACGCGCCAGATGTCGTTGATGGTCGATAGTTCGACGCGTTCGCTGGTGGAGTGGGGCTCAACGATGCGTGGTCCGATGCTGGCCATCTGGATGCCGGGATAGTGACGGACGAAGAATCCTGCTTCCAATACGAAATGCATGGCCACCATGCGTGGACGCCAACCTAAGACGTCTTGGAAGGTGTTGGAGGTGAGTTGCAGGAATGGCGACTGCTGGTCCTCTTGCCATGCTGGTGCCGACATAACGGTTTCGCTGTGTCCGCCATTTTCTGCAAATACGCTGGCAATATCGTTGCTCAAGGCCTCCATCTCGCTGTCGATGAAACTGCGCGTGTGGGTAGAGACGAAAATGTTGTCCTGCTCAGTAACGATGCGTCCTACGTTGTTGGACGTCTCCACCGTTCCTGGCATCGTGTCGCTCATCTTGACAACACCCTGAGGAATCTGTTCCAGACAGCGCATGAGAGCCTCGAAGGCTTCGCGACTGATGATAGTCTCTTGCCGTTCGCACTTGCTGATGACGCAACGGATATTGGGGTCGGCGTCGCCGTATTCCTCGTGCAACCACTGGTTCATCATGTCTTCCTGTTTCTTCACAAACTCAGAACCCTCGCCCGAAGGAATGGTCAGCACGATTTCGGCCGAGGAGGCTATGGAAGCGTTGGCCTCACCAATGTTGATAGACGCCACGTCGAAGTCGTATTCATTATAGATGGCAGCAAGCACAGCCCACGCAGGCACGACGGCACTACAGCGCCCCTTATTGATGTCGACTCCCGAGTGGCCGCCTAATCCGCCCTCGAAGCGGATGCTGTACCAGCGGCGTTTACCCCCAGGAGCAGGCGTGCGCCCGGCGGGTATGCGATGGAATTGCAGACAGGCTCCTGCGGCTCCGGTAGTGATGGTGTCGTAGTCCTCGGAGTCGAGGTTGATGACTTTACGCCCCCGAAGGAAGTCACTGCTCAGTTGCGAGGCACCCGACATGCCGTCCTCTTCGTTGGTGGTGGTAATGACCTCCATAGGTCCGTGGACGATGTCCTTGTTCTCGAGTACGGCGAGGGCCATCGACAGTCCTATGCCGTTGTCGGCGCCTAGCGATGTGCCGCGGGCCTTCATCCAGCCATCTTCGATGTAGGCTTGTATGGGGTCATTGAGCGGGTCTGCCATTCCGACGCAAACCATATCCATGTGGTTGAGCAGTACGATGGGTTCGGCCCCTTCGTGACCTGGTGTGGCGGGTTTGCTGATGACGACGCAGTTCTCTTTGTCGCGTTTATATGGTAGGCCGAGACGTTCGGCAAACTGGCAAAGATAGTCGGCCACGCGCTCTTCATGGTGTGACGGACGTGGAATCTGGTTCAGTTCCTTGAATATTTGGAACATGCGCTCTGTTGTAGGTGTCATATTTACAATTTTTTTATAAACAATCCAAATTATCGGTGCAAATATACGAAAAAACGAGAAAAAAGTGTTACCTTTGCCCATAAATTTACGAAAATTGCTTTCCGATGAATAAAATGACTAAACGGACTATGAATATAATGGGCACAAAATCAATAGAATTTCTGGCAGTTGTCATCGTGGGGCTGCTGGTTGTGGCTTGTGGTAATGAAAAGAAGAAACCCCACGACGAGGTGGCATATAAGACGATGGTGGTAAGCCGGAAGAATATGACGCTGGAAAGGCAATATAGCGGCAGAATGACCGGTCGGCAGATTGTAGAGGTACGTCCGCAGGTGTCCGGCACCATTACGCGCATCTGTATCAACGAGGGCGAGGCCGTGAAGAAAGGTCAGACGCTGTTTGTCATCGATCAGGTGCCGTTCCAAGCTGCATTGGATGTGGCGGTGGCTGCTCGTAAGAGTGCTGAGGCACATTTGGCGACGGCCCGCATGAACTACAACAACGAACGTCTGTTACAAGAAGGCCATGTAGTAGGTGAGGTGAGTGTGGAGACCACTCACAACGCCTTGCTGGAGGCCGAGGCAGCGTTGTCGCAAGCGAAGGCACAAGAGGCGAATGCCCGTAACAATCTGAGTTATACGGTGGTGAAGAGTCCGGTAAGCGGTGTGGCGTCGATGATTCCCTGGCATGTGGGTTCGCTGGTCAGCAGTTCGATCAGTGAACCGCTAGTGACGGTGGCCGACGACTCGGAGATGTATGTCTATTTCAGCATCAGCGAGAGTCAGACCCTGAACCTCATTGCCCAGTATGGTGGCATCGAGGCCTTTATCAGCAAGGCTCCGACAGTGGGGCTTCGAATGAACAATGGTAAGGCCTACGAGCAGCAGGGTCGTATCAGTGCGGTGAGCGGTACTGTAGACGCCAGTACGGGCGCCGTCACGTTGCGCGCCACGTTCCCCAATGCTCAGGGCTTGCTGCATAACGGCGGTAGTGCTACGGTGATAGTTCCCACGAGTCACGAGCAGTGTGTTGTCATTCCGCAGGAAGCGACGTACGAGTTGCAGAACCGCACGTTTGTCTATCGTGTCGTTGATGGCAAGACGAAGGCTACGGCTGTCACGCTGTTTCCGCAGAACAATGGTAAGGAGTACATTGTAGAGGAAGGCTTGTCGGTGGGTGACACCATCATTGCCGAGGGAGCCGGACTGCTGAAAGACGGGATTGAAATTAAGAAAGGAACATCGAAATAATGTAATCCCCTAATCCCGTTATAACGAAATAACGAATAGAATCAACATGAACGTAAAGACTTTTATTGACCGCCCGATATTATCCTGTGTGATAAGCGTGCTGATGGTGCTGGTAGGCATCATCGGACTGGCCAGTCTGCCGCTCGAGCAATTCCCTGAGATAGCACCGCCCACGGTACGTGTCATGGCATCGTACACCGGTGCGAATGCTGAGACGGTGCAGAAGAGCGTCGTTGTGCCTTTGGAGGAAGCTATCAATGGTGTAGAGGGTATGATGTATATGACATCAACGGCGTCAAACAACGGTACGGCGTCGATAGGTATCTTCTTCCGACAGGGTACCGACCCCAATATGGCGATGGTGAACGTGCAGAACCGTGCTGCAACGGTGCAGGGCCGTCTGCCGAGTGACGTGGTGAAGCAGTTGGCGGTGTACAGTCCGGATTCTACGTTTGACCGTGCGTTCCTGGCGAACTATACGAAGATTAACATTGAACCGCGCCTGAGCCGTATTGCCGGTGTGGGCGAGGTGAACGTGATGGGTGCCGACTATTCGATGCGTATTTGGCTGGACCCGTTGAAGATGGCGCAGTACGGACTGACTCCTGCAGACGTGACGAAGGTGCTGGACGAGCAGAATGTGGAGGTGGCGACGGGTACGCTGGGTGCCGAGAGCCAGAATACTTTTCAGTATGTGCTGAAATACCGCGGTCGTTACGAGGAGGAACAGGAATACGAGAGTCTGGTGGTGCGCTCGCTGCCCAGTGGCGACGTGTTGCGCATTGGTGATATTGCCCGTGTGGAACTGGGTTCGCAGAACTATAACATCATTGGCGAGACCAACGACAGTCCGTCGGTAAACATCTCCATCAATCAGGTGGCAGGGTCGAATGCCAACGAAATCATCAAGGAGATAGACCGCGAGGTGGAGGAAATACGCAAGTCGTTGCCACCAGGTATCGTCATCGAGGATCTGGAATCGAAGAAGGACTTCCTGGATGCTTCGATCGTGAGTGTCGTCGAAACGCTGCTGGAAGCCCTTGTGCTGGTCGTCCTCGTGGTGTTCGTCTTCCTGCGTAGCTGGCGTGCAACCATCATCCCCGTTATTGCTATCATGGTGTCACTCATAGCCACGCTGGCTGTCATCTATGCCATCGGATTCTCGCTGAACATGCTGACGCTGTTTGCATTGGTGCTGGTCATCGGTACGGTGGTGGACGACGCCATCGTGGTGGTGGAAGCTGTGCAGGCCAAACTCGATGAAGCACCCAGCATGGTCGACGGTTCTCCCGTTGCTATATCCACCTACGAATGTACTGTTAGTGCCATGCACGGCATCACGTCGGCACTGGTCACTACGACGCTGGTCTTCATGGCGGTATTCGTACCCGTCTGCTTCATTAGCGGTGTTACGGGAACGTTCTATACGCAGTTCGGACTGACGATGGCTATTGCCGTTGCCATCTCGTTGTTCAATGCGCTGACGCTGTCACCTGCGCTTTGCGCGCTCATTATGAAGAAGCAGAATAAACCACTGAAAATCAGACGATTGCCTTCGTTCGATACATTTGTGCGCGAATATAAGCAAGGTCTCTCCAAGGTGTTGCGCAAACAGTGGCTGGCTTTCGGACTGGTTGTCGTTGCCATCGGTGGTCTATACTGGATGATGCGTACGACGAAGACAGGACTGGTGCCCAACGAGGATATGGGAACGGTGTTCATCAACGTGCAGGCGTCGCCGGGTAGCAGTCTGCAACAGACCTACCATATATTAAAAGAGGTGGAGGAACGTATCAATGACCTGCCGCAGTTGCGCATCTACTCGCTCATTGCGGGCAACTCGAACAGCTTCGAGCAGTCGTCGTCGAATGGTAACTTCACGCTGAAACTGAAGAAGTGGGACGAGCGCAAGGGCAAGGGTGACGACGACCAGAGCATTGTGCAGGAAATCTATCGTCGCACAGCCGATATCGCCAACGCAAAGATTCAGGTGAATACGCAGAATATGCTGCCAGGTTTCGGACGTATCAACGGCTTCGAATTGCACGTGCAGGACAAGCACGGCGGCACCATTCAGGACTTGCTGGGCTATACGAACAAGCTGATTGCAGCTCTTGGCGAGCGTCCTGAGATTGGCCGTGCCTACACCAACTTCTCGCTGAAATATCCGCAGTACCGCGTGGAGGTGGATGCTGCTCTGTGCAAGCGTCGCGGAGTGTCGCCCAGTGATGTGCTCGCAGCCCTCAGCGGTTATGTCGGCGGTCACTACGCCTCGAACTTCGTGCGCTTCACCAAGCTCTACCGCGTCATGGTGCAGGCTTCGCCAGAATACCGTCTGGACACGGAGTCGCTGAACAATATCTTCGTCAAGAACAATCAGGGCGAGATGTCGCCCATCGGTCAGTACCTGACGTTGACGCGCGTCTATGGCTCTGAGACGCTGTCGCGCTTCAACCTCTTCCCATCGATACAGGTGGGTGGAACGGCTGCAGAAGGTTACAGCTCTGGACAGGCCATCGACGCTATCCGCGAGGTGGCTGCCGAGGTATTGCCCGAAGGCTATGGCTATGAGTTTGGCGGTATGACGCGCGAGGAGGCTTCGTCGCAGAACACCACGGCACTGGTCTTCGTGCTCTGTATCGTGTTTATCTACCTGATTCTCTGCGCGCTCTACGAGAGCGTCTTCATTCCAATGGCAGTCATTCTGAGTGTGCCGTTCGGACTGCTGGGCTCGTTCCTCTTTGCGTGGATGTGGGGACTGGAGAACAATATCTATATGCAGACGGGACTCATCATGCTGATAGGATTGTTGTCGAAGACGGCTATTCTGTTGACGGAGTACGCTTCGGAACGCCGACGCCAGGGTATGAGCATCCTCGCAGCAGCACTCGACGCTGCCGCTGTGCGTTTGCGCCCCATCCTGATGACGTCGCTCACGATGATTTTCGGACTGTTGCCCCTGGCTGTTGCGACAGGTATTGGTGCCAACGGTAATCGCTCGTTGGGTGTAGGAACCATTGGCGGCATGCTCATCGGCACCATTGCGCTGTTGTTTATAGTTCCTATACTCTTTGTCGTCTTCCAGACTATCGAGGAACGCTTCAAACGCAAAAACTCCCATAGGTAAATTACCTACAGGAGTTTCCTTTCGTGACCCCGTTGGGATTCAAACCCAAGACCTTCAGAACCGGAATCTGACGCTCTATTCAGCTAAGCTACGGGGCCTGATACAAAATCGTATCTTTGCAAAAGCGACTGCAAAGGTACGATTTTTAATTGATAATTGATAATTGACAATTGATAATTATGATTTGTTAACAGGAAAGGTTCTTGCTGCAAATTGTTAGCAAAAATCAAGAATAACTATCAATTTGCAAAAATATTTAGAGTTTTTGTTTGCAAATTAATATTATTTGTGTATCTTTGCACGCAAATTTGAAAATTACAAGGAAATGAGTCAACTGATTACCCCCATTGATTACAAATCCCTGCTCGACATGAAACAGACCGAGCAGGGTATTAAACTGATTAAGGAATTCTTTCAGCAGAATATATCTACTGAGTTGCGTCTTCGTCGTGTGACAGCCCCGTTGTTTGTGCTTCAGGGCTTAGGAATCAACGATGACCTAAATGGCGTTGAGCGTGCGGTGACGTTCCCCATCAAGGACTTGGGAGATGCCAAGGCTGAGGTAGTGCATTCACTGGCTAAGTGGAAACGTCTGTCGTTGGCAGAATATCGGATAGAGCCGGGCTATGGCATCTATACTGATATGAACGCTATCCGTGCCGACGAGGAGTTGGACAATCTGCATTCGCTGTATGTGGATCAGTGGGACTGGGAGGCTGTGATTACGAAGGAACAGCGCACAATCAGTTATCTGAAGAATGTGGTGGAGCGCATCTATGCTGCCATCCGCAGGACGGAATATCTGACCTGTGAGACCTATCCGCAAATCAAGCCCTTCCTGCCTGAAAAGATTCACTTTATCCACGCTGAGGAGCTGTTGCAGATGTATCCCGACAAGACACCGAAGGAGCGTGAGGATGCCATTTGTGAGAAGTATGGTGCTGTATTTATTATAGGTATTGGCGGCAAGCTGTCGAACGGTGAGAAGCACGACGGTCGTGCACCAGACTATGATGACTGGAGCACCGTTGGCGAGAATGGCCGTGAGGGTTTGAACGGTGATATCTTGATATGGTATCCTGTTCTGGGCCGTAGCTTCGAATTGTCGTCCATGGGTATCCGTGTGGATAAGGAGAGCCTGTTGCGCCAGTTGAAGATTGAGGGCAAGGAAGAACGCAAGAACCTGTATTTCCACCAGAAACTACTGAACGACCAGTTGCCTCTGTCAATAGGTGGTGGTATCGGTCAGAGCCGTCTGTGTATGGTACTGTTGCACAAAGGCCATATCGGTGAAATCCAAGCAAGCATCTGGCCTGACGATATGCGTGCCGAAAGCAAGAAACTTGGAATGCCGCTGATCTGATGTAAGATGTAAGTCCTTCGACGGGCTCAGGAATCAGAAAGATGTAAGACGGCGTTAGGCCAGATTCAAATCGAATATTTCCCTCAGTTTAGCTACTGAGGGATTTTCTTTCTCCATCAGTTCGTATTGTTCGCGACGCGAGAGGATGCGTTCGCCCTTCTTGTGCTCAGCCACACGCATGGAGAGCGTGATGGCCTGGTTATGTAGGTCACGTTTCAGCGTGTTGACAATACTTCCCTTTATCTGCTCCATTTGTTCCATAGCCAACTGGTTTTCCACTACGACCTCCAGGGCAGGGAATTCCGTGATGACAGGATTCATGTTCTTCATACGTGTAGCCACACCACTCAGGTGCTGGGGCATTCGGTTACACATGGACAACCATTCTATCTGAAGCTCCTCAGGGGTAAAAGGCTGATTGTTCTCGGAATCACTATTGTCCTGAGAGGCGTCGGTAGGAAGAATGGTTTTGCCACCATTCATCTTTTGGCGCATATTTCCCCAGGAAAGACTGATGCTGCTCTTGAGCTTGGGGGCGCGTGGGGTAGGTTGAGCAGGGCGGGTAGGCGTTGTAGGTTGGGTTGCTCTTGTTGGGGTTGATGCTGCAGGTTCAGCCACAGCTACCTGCGGGGCTGTGGTCTTGGGCTGAGACTGCTGAATCAGTTGTTTAAACAGGGATTTTAATCTTCTGGGCATACGCCCACTGCCAGGCGCATCCTCAGGTTGCGTGATCTGCGCTATCTCGATAAGCGTCAGTTCCACCAACAAGCGTTTGTTCGACGACTGTCGGTAGTTGATGTCGCACTGGTTCATCAGTTGCAGTGCCTTATAGAGGAACGGGGTGGGGCACTTCTGTGCCTGTTGCTGATAGCGCTCACGCTGTTGGTCGCTAACCTCCAGCAAGGGCAGTGTCTGCGGGTCTTTCGCCATTAACACGTTACGCACATGTTTGGCAAGTCCCTGAACGAGCAGACCTCCATCGAAGCCCTTGTTGATAATCTGGTTGAGCAGCACCATGATGTCTGCCACCTTATTAATAATAGAGAGGTCGATAATCTGGAAGTAGTTCTCCGAGTCGAGCACGTTCAAGTCCTCAATCACTTTCTGGTAGGTGATGTTGCCCTGACAGAATGAGGCTGCCTGGTCGAAGATGCTCAAAGCATCGCGCATACCGCCATCTGCCTTCTCAGCAATCACGGCTAGTGCCTCTTCTTCGTAGGTGATGCCTTCCTTCTCAGCCACCGACTTCAGGTGGTCGATAGTGTTTCGGACAGTCATACGCTCGAAATCATAAATCTGACAACGGCTCAGGATGGTTGGCAGAATCTTATGTTTCTCCGTCGTGGCCAGGATGAAGATGACGTGTGCGGGCGGCTCCTCCAACGTCTTTAGGAAGGCGTTAAAGGCTGCAGTCGACAGCATGTGAACCTCGTCAATAATGAACACCTTGTACTTGCCTACCTGTGGCGGGATGCGCGTCTGCTCCATCAGCGTCTTGATGTGCTCCACGCTATTGTTGGATGCAGCATCGAGCTCGAAGATGTTAAACGAGCGCTGTTCGTTGAACGCCTGACAGCTTTCACACTGTCCACACGCCTCACCTTCCTCTGTGGGCGACATACAGTTGATGGCCTTGGCAAAGATGCGTGCACAGGTGGTCTTACCCACGCCACGTGGTCCGCAGAAGAGGTAGGCATGAGCCAGCTTTCCACTCTTCACGGCATTCTTCAGCGTGGTGGTCAGCGCCTGTTGTCCCACCACCGTATCGAAGGTGACAGGGCGATATTTACGGGCCGAAACAATATATTCTTCCATATTTTTATATAATTGTGACTGCAAAGGTACGAAATAATTCATAATTCATAATGCATAATTCATAATATTTTTGTAATTTTGCAAGCGAAAAGTGAAATTGGTATGAAGAAAATGAAATCTTTGCTACTGCGTATCTGGCATGTTCCAGGATTGAAGTACGTCTTGGTAACCGTTTTGGCGGTGGTGCTGATAGGTTTTGTTGACGAGAATAGCGTATGGCATCACATGCGTAACACGCAACGTATCAGTGAACTGGAGGGCGAGATAGAGAAGTACGACAACCTGAATAAGAAAAATCAAGCTCGGATACGTGAATTGGACAGCAATCCGAAGGCTATTGAGAAGATTGCCCGTGAGCGTTATTTCATGAAGACTGACGACGAGGACATCTTCGTGCTCAGCGACGATCTGGAGGAGGAACAGAATGCGACAGCTGAGTAATGTTGAGACGGCCCTTCTGCTGTTGGGTGGACTGCTGATGGTCGTAGGTTCTGGTGCGAGCCTGTTTCTGCAGTCGTGGGCGCCTTACGTGTTTGCCCCAGGTGCCGTATTGTTTGTTGCCATGCAGTTACGCCAGCGTTATGAGGGTCGCAATTTTGTCATCCGTCGTCTGCGCCGTATCCTGATCATTAGTGATGTGTTGTTCTTGTTGGCTGCCTTACTGATGTTTGCCAACGAGGGAAACTTTCTGGGCATCCAGTATCTTTCCTATATAAAATATGTACACAATAACTGGATTGTGGTGTTGTTGGTGGCAGCCATATTGCAACTCTATGCAAGCCACAGAATAGCCAACGAACTGGAGAAAGACGCAAAAAATGCTAAATAATTGCTCAAATGTTTTAAAATGAGCAAATATTTTTCCTTATTTCGCGAGAACATTGTACATTTGCAATCGATTTCAAAATAAAAGAACGTTATCGATTGTCTATGAACAAGATTCTATACGCGTCCCTCATGGTAGCTTTGCTTACCTCATGTGCCAGTTCTTATAATGTAACCGGCTCATCATCATTGTCTGCCCTTGATGGGAGCAAGCTCTATCTGAAAGCTCTGAAGTCGGGCGAAATCCGTAATATCGACTCCTGTGACGTTGTACATGGAGAGTTCCATTTTGCCGGACTGTTGGATACTGTTCGTGTGGCTGATCTCTTTATGGACGACGAGGTTCTGTTGCCTGTAGTATTGGAAGAAGGTGACATTCAGGTGAAGATTGGCCCTGCTGGTCCCAGCGTGGGTGGTACGCCCTTGAACGACAGCCTATATAAGTTCCTGGACAAGCACAACCAGTTGATCAGTCAGATGAACGAGTTGGGCCACAAGCAGAACCAGATGATTCTGGAGGGAATCGACGAGGATGAAATTGCAGAACAGTTGAATGCCGAAGCTGCACGGATTACTGCCGAGGAAGACGACCTCGTGACGAAATT
Source organism: uncultured Prevotellaceae bacterium (assembly GCA_902800245.1). Taxonomy (GTDB): domain Bacteria; phylum Bacteroidota; class Bacteroidia; order Bacteroidales; family Bacteroidaceae; genus Prevotella. Next base: position 59,424 of record CADCDY010000009.1, on the reverse strand, counting down.
CATTGAGGACAACTTCGATAATGTACTTGGTCCTGGCGTATTCAGGATGATAGTCAGTCAGTATCGTTTCCCCATACTTACCCCTCAGATAGAGTATATCATGTCGAAGGCTACGGATACGTTCAAGAAAGACCGTTTCGTGAGGGAATACTATGCAACTGCCCAGGAAAACGAAGAGCGTATGAACGGTCTGAAAGAACCAGCAGGAGCAGCACCAGTACAAGCACAAGCTCCAGCGCAGTTGCCCACAGACTCTTTGATTCCTCAGACTCCTGCTCCGTTGACCAACGTTCCTAAACCATGAGATTGCTGATAAAGGGAGGACATATCGTCAACGAAGGACGAACCTCAGACGGTTTTATCGTCATTGAGGACGGCAACATTATTGAGATTACCAAACAACAGCCCGAGGCATCGTTTGATGAGACGATTGATGCCTCGGGTTGTTACGTGTTACCAGGTGTGATAGACGACCACGTACATTTCCGTGAACCAGGCCTGACCGCAAAGGCCGACATTGACACAGAGAGCCGTGCTGCTGCAGCAGGTGGTGTGACGAGCTATTTCGATATGCCTAACTGCGTGCCTCAAACCACTACGCTGGAGGCACTGGAAGAGAAATTCGCGCTGGCCCGAGAGAAAAGCCACGTCAACTACTCGTTCTTCTTTGGTGCTACCAACGACAATTGCGACAGCTTTGCCCAGTTGCCTGCTGAGCGCATTCCTGGTGTGAAACTGTTTATGGGTTCATCGACGGGTAATATGCTGGTTGACAGGCAGGAGGCGTTGGAGCGTATCTTCAAGACTTGCAAGCTGCCCTTGATGGCGCATTGTGAGGATACAGATATCATCAATCGTAATATGGAGGAGGCCAAGAAGGCTTGGGGTGAAGACCCTCAGGTTGGCTTGCATGCGCTGATTCGTAGTGAGGAGGCCTGTCTGGCATCTTCGCGTAAGGCCGTAGAACTGGCCAAGAAATACGGCACCCGCCTGCATGTCGCCCATGTCTCCACCGCCGAAGAGCTGGAGCTCTTCATGGTGTGTCGCGATTCCGTCGCGACAAAAATCACCGCTGAGGCCTGCGTAGGCCATCTTTATTTCACCCAGCTCGACCATGAGTGCCTGGGGGCAAAAATCAAGGTGAACCCCGCCATCAAAACTCCCGTCGACCAGTTTATGTTGCGTGAAGCCTTGAACGACGGACGTATTGCCATAGTAGCTACCGACCATGCGCCCCATTTGTTGGAACAGAAGCAGGGCGGATGCGTGAAGGCTGCTTCAGGAATGCCGATGATTCAGTTCTCGTTGGTCACCATGTTGGAACTGGTGGATGCTGGAGTGCTGACGATAGAACGGCTGGTGGAACTGATGTGTCACAATCCAGCCCGATTGTTTGGTGTCCGTCAGCGTGGCTTCCTTCGTAAAGGCTATCGTGCTGATATCACCATCGTTCGTCCTAAGTCGCCTTGGACAGTTACGAAAGACCTCATCGAGAGCAAGTGTAAGTGGAGTCCGATGGAGGACCATACCTTCAATTGGAAGGTAGAGCGTACCTTGTGTAATGGTCACTCTGTCTATGCCAACGGACAAGTGAATACTCATATTATTGGAGAAGAAATCCGTTTTAATCATTCCGAGTTATGATAGCCCGTTATGCCATTCCTTTTTTCTTTTTGATGGGACTCATCGTAGTTCCTCTGGTACTTTCACTTTTTTGCCGTTGGCTCATGCCACGCAAGCATTGGAAGAAAGGTGCCCTCGCGTGTACATTAATTATATGGGCCTTGGTGCTCTATGGCCATTTCGTGGTCTTCCAGTCGTTTGAGGTGCATCGTTACACCTTCGCCTCTGCCGACCTGCCCAAGGCTTTCGACGGTTATCGCATAGTGCAGTTCAGCGACGCCCATGTGGGTTCGCAGTCAAATAGTCCTGAGGGCATGATGCAGCGTGCCATTGATAGCATCAACGCGCTCAAGCCTGACGTGATTGTCTTTACAGGCGATTTGGAGAATCTGCATCCCGACGAACTGCAGGAGCATACCGCATTGCTCAAACAACTGCATGCCAAGGATGGCGTCTTTAGCATTATGGGCAATCACGACTATCCTACCTATTTGGACTGTGACGAAGCCACGAAAGCCCGTCTTGTCAGCCAGACAGAGCAGACAGAACGGCAGTTTGGATGGCGCCTGTTGCTCAACGAGCGTACCATTATTCGTCGCGACTCTGACTCCATCGTCATTGCCGGTATGGAGAACTGGGGTAAGGTGAAGCGCATGCCTCGCAAGGGTGATGTCAAGAAGACGTTGGCAGGCATCCGTGACAATGCCTTTGTCGTAATGCTTCAGCACGACCCAACCTGTTGGCGAGAGAAGATTCTGCCTGAGTGTAAGGCTCAGCTGACGCTTAGCGGACATACCCATGGCGGACAGTTTGAAGTCTTTGGCTGGTCACCGGCTGAACTCTCGTACGACGAATGGGGGGGCTGGACCTATGAGGCTGATCGTGGCATTTTCGTGTCTACGGGATTGGGCGCACTCATTCCCTTCCGCTTGGGACTCCCCGGCGAGATTGCGGTCATCACACTTAGAAGTAAGAATTGATATGAAGATTCTATATTGCATTTATCAGGTTTTTGTTGCTATTCCCGTCACCATTGTGATGACCATCTGGACTGCATTCCTGGTGGGCGTAGGATGTACTTTGGGCGATGGTCACTATTGGGGCTATTACCCTGGTCGCTGGTGGGCGCGAACCATCACGCGTGTCTTCCTGTTGCCTGTCAAGGTCGAGGGTCGTGAACACTTGGAGCCCAACCAGTCGTATGTCTTTGTTTCCAACCATCAAGGCGCGTTCGACATCTTCCTGATTTACGGCTTCTTGGGTCGTAACTTCAAGTGGATGATGAAGTACCAGATCAACAAGATTCCCTTCGTTGGATATGCTTGCCGGAAGTCCCATCAGATTATGGTCGACAAGCGTGGGGTGGGGAAGGTGCGTCATACCTACGAGGCTGCACGTCATATTCTGGAGACAGGCAACTGTAGTGTGGTGGTTTTCCCTGAGGGTGCCCGCTCGTTTACAGGCCACATGGGCGCGTTCAAGAAAGGTGCCTTCGCACTGGCTGACGAACTGCAATTGCCCGTTGTGCCATTGACCATCAATGGCTCGTTCGACGTGATGCCTCGCATGAAGGACTGGCATTTTGCCACGTGGCATCCCCTGTCGCTGACCATCCATCAGCCCGTCTATCCCATTGGGCAGGGCGCACAGAATGTCCAGGCCACAATGAATCAGGCCTACGACTCGGTGATGTCGGCCTTAGCACCTGAATACCAGGGATTTGTGGATAATCCGGATCAGTAAAGGCTGTTGGCTATTGGCTATTGGCTATTGGCTAACAGCTAACTGCTAACTGCTAATAGCTAACAGCTAATTTCAGGATACTTCCGCGTCCAGCCATCCCAGCGCAGACGCATGACACCAAAGAATGCCTCGCCAAAGATGCCACCTGACATCTTCGAGGTACCCTCGCGACGATTGACAAAGATGACGGGAACCTCCTTAATCTTAAAGCCAATCTTATAGGCGGTGAACTTCATCTCAATCTGGAAACCATAGCCCTTGAAGCGAATCTTGTCCAGTTCGATGGTCTTTAGCACACGACGCTTGTAGCACTTGAAGCCCGCGGTGGTGTCGTGAACTTTGAAACCAGTAACCAGACGCACGTATTTCGAGGCAAAATAGCTCATCAGCACGCGACCGATAGGCCAGTTCACCACGTTCACACCACTGACATAGCGCGAACCAATAGCCACGTCGTAACCCTCATCAGCACAGGCCGAATACAATCGGGGCAGGTCGTTGGGGTCGTGACTAAAGTCGGCATCCATCTCGAAGATATAGCCATAGTCGCGTTCCAATGCCCACTTGAATCCAGTGATGTAGGCCGTACCCAAGCCCAGCTTGCCACTACGCTCAAGGATAAATAGCCGGTCGCTGAACTCCTCCTGCGCCATCATTCCCTTCACGATAGCTGCCGTGCCGTCGGGAGAACCGTCGTCAATCACCAGAATATGGAAACATTTCTCCAGTCCGAACACGGCCCGGATAATCTTCTCGATGTTCTCCTTCTCGTTATACGTAGGTATGATAACGATGCTGTCGCTTGCGTGCATTTGTCTTTATTTTATTATTTCCGTTGCAAAATTACAAAATTTCTCCTAACTCCAAGCCATAACCCCAGTTTTTTTAGTATTTTTTTCCGTAACTTTCGTTTTTTATACTTATAAACTCGGTTACGGGCGGGCGGTCGCAATAATTCGGCCTCCCGCCCGCAATAATAAGCACGGCCGCCCACATTAATGCGGGCGACCGCCCGAATCCGCTTACCTAGGCATTCGATCCCTTTTTCCTAGGTACTTTCTCCCTGTTTGCACGGCACTCTTCCCCTCCAACTGCCTGCTAACGCTAGACGCCCGTCCCCCGTGCGTTGGGCTCGAAAAGTAGATTTTCGTCTAATTATTTGGAACTTTCGAAATTATGATTCAACAGATAGCAGACTACTTCCAGACACAACCCGTCTTGAAGGTTTGGCTTTTCGGCTCTTTTTCGCGAGGAGAAGAGCACGAAAACAGCGATGTAGACTTGCTGATTCTTCCTGACAAGTCGCAGCATTTCAGCCTTTTCACGTTGAGCGGGATGTATGAGGACTTAAAGAACCTCTTAGGACGTGATATAGATTTGATAACTGACGGAGGTCTGATGCCTTTTGCCCGTGAAAGTGCAGATCGTGATAAAATCCTGATTTATGAGAGAGCCGCGTAATAATCCTAAACGCCTCAAGGATATCCTGCAGGCAATAGACACGATTTTCCAGTATGTGGATAATCGTGATATGAAGACATTCCTTGCGGACAAGAAATCATATCATGCTGTCATCTATAATATTATGATTATGGGCGAGGCTGCCAATATGCTTACCTAGGCATTCGCTCCCTTTTACCTAGGCACTTTCACCCTGTTTGCACGGCACTCTTCCCCTATAACTGCCCGGCATTAATGGTAGCAATTGTTAGCATTAATGGTAGCAATTGTTGGCATTAAAACAAGAATTCCCTGGGCTGGGAATATTATTTCTCTGTGCAGGACGCAAAATTTTCCTAGGCTGGGCGCAAAAAGAGCCAAGAGTAACCCCGATTTGTCGGAATGTCAATAAATAGAAGGCTTCCACTGGGGTGGGTGTTGCCGAAACAGTAACCCCAACACCCAACCTTAGACCCAACCTGACACTCCACCCAAAAGGTTTTGAAATTTCGTTGCGAAATCTGTTAAAGCGTGCATAAAAGGGGTGAGTCTTGGGTTCAGTGTTAGGTGGAGTGTCGGGTGGAGTGTCGGGTGGAGTGTTATGGTAACACTTGGGTGGAGTCATAGTTTCCAGTAAGCAAACTGCCAACGAGCAGTAAGCAAACCACCAACGAGCAGTAAGTAAACCGCGCGTCCTTGGGAAGTAAACCGCCAATCCTTGGGAAGCGGACAAACGCCTAACACCTTCCCTGCTAACCGCCACTCTGCTACCGGCTGTCGGCTCGACACTTCCCTGCTGTCGGTCGAACAGCAGGGAGCAGAGCGCCGCTCAGCCCGTAAGGTAACCTATTTGTCGCCTCTTTCCATGCCATCATTAGAAATTTTCCATAGGGCGTGATGTGCGGTTTTTCATAATTCATTGATTTGCAGTCATTTCCTGTTTTCTCTCCTTTTCATCTTTTCCATAGGTAACTGATACAACTTTGGAAAAAATGTCGTAACTTTGCAACCGAGAACTGACGAAGAATCGATAACAATGTTTATAAGGTCATTGTACATATTCATTATAGGCGTTCTGATGGTTGCTTGCAGTCAGCAACAGCAGGGAGCGGATTCACAGACGGCAGCACGCTGTCTGGAGGAGGCGCAGGCTGCTTTTGCCAACGACAGCATCCGTCAGGGCGAGACTTTGCTGCGAAAGACCATCCAATTGGCTGAAGCCTCTGAGGATTGGCACACCTATTATATCGCGTACCAGCGCTTGGCGGAAGCATTGTCGCAGAGCAATCCCGAGGAGGCATTGCGACTGATGAAGAAAGCCTTGGCCATCTATGAGCAGCATCCTGATGATGAGCGCAACTACGTTATGTTACTCGACTATGCAGGCACATACGCCGCACAGAAGGCTTATACCACAGAGGGTTCCTACGACGAAGCACTTAATTTCATCCGCCGTGCATACGATATTGCAGAGAAAAGCCAGATGGCGGACTTGATGTGTCAGACGCTCACCAGTCTTGCAAACATCGCTTGGGCCAGGGATGACTATCGTCAGGCACTCGACTATGCCCATCGGGCTAATTCGACAGCAACAACCGAACTGAGGCCTGGCACATTGCAAGTGCTGGCTCGCAGTTACCTCAGTCTGAACATGCTCGATTCGGCAGAAACAGTCTATCGGCAGATTGATCCAGGCAGTGACGTGCATCTGGCTTATATCGTGCAGAGCAGTCTCGCAAACATAGCACTCCGGCGAATGGGAGCTACACAGGTGGAGGACAGCGTGGAAGAAGCCTTCGAGCAAATAGAAGGTTTCTATTACAAGGCACTTGAACAGAAAGACGAGTATTATCAGGAAACGTTGCGACAGGAAATGGAGAACCAGCAATTGGAATACCGTTCACAGATGTATGGCCGTACACTCCTTATTGTCATCATTGCCGCTGTAGTTATCCTTCTTGCAACAGTGTTAGCCCTTCGCTATCGCATCCGTTTGCAGGAACAGGAGAAACGCCAACTACAGCAAGAGGCAGAGCATCAGAAGACTTTGTTGCATCAAGCCAATGAAGTGGTGACATTCCTGCAAGGCTTCATTCTCGAACGTACGGAAGTGCTGAAGAAACTCAACCAGAGCAGCGATTCGGTCATCTACCTCAGTCCGCACGAATGGAGTGAGATAGAACGTACGCTCAACGCCATCGACGGCAACCGCTTTGCCAAGATACGCGAACAATACCCAACTATGCAGGAAAACGACATCCGCCTGTGTATCCTCACGCGACTCGGCCTCAGCAATCGCACCATTGGCAATATCTACTGCATCACCGTCTCAGCCGTCCAGCATCGCAAGCTCAAACTGAAGAAGGACGTTTTCGGAGAGAGCAATCCGGAAATCACGCTGGAACAGATACTCAACAGCAGATAACTATCACATAGAAATAACAACAAATACGATAACAGCTATGAAGAAACTATTATTCTTATTCACTCTGATGTTCTCGCCAATGCTGGCAAGTGCACAAACCGTATCGGATGTGCAAAATAGCGGTTGCATGAGAGAAACACGAAGTGCAGCGTCTCAATGGGTGCCGACAATTGTCCTAACGAAAGAGGGTAGCACTTTGTCTGTTCAACTGCTTAACTATGTAAGCAACTGCTGTACGGATGACTTTAATGTGACATCTAATATTAGCGGTGGCAGCGATGGTGAACCCTGTTCGATTGCTATCAACGTGGTTCCCGTTGTTGAGTCTGAATGTGATTGCGATTGTCCGTTCAACGTGTCGTTCATTGTTCGTGACTTGAAACCAAACAGTTTTTATTTGGACTGCTGTTGGTATAAAGGACAGGTGGAACTGAAGGAAGGGGAGCCGTTGGTGTTGGAATACAACAATCTCGACACCCCAAAATATTTCCCTGAAGGAACTAAATGGACGGAGATAAGATTGGATACCCTGAAGTATGACAGCTGGTATTCGAAGGTAGGCGACGAATGGGTGGCGAACTTTGAGAAGATAGAATATTATGTGAAGGGGGAATATACAGCAAAGAATGGGGACAAATTTAAATGTGTCTATACCAGCGGCCCAGAATGGACTGACTCCCTCACGCTTTTGATAGAGGAAGTGGGTGATTGGGTTACGGCAGGAGTTTTAGTTAATGTATACGGTGAAGAACCATTTATTTGGACTGGTGAGGCATATCAGTTTGACTGGAGCGTAGGGAAAGGTCTTTATTTTAGGGATATCTCTTCCGCAAATCTGACAAGCATTGTGCAATTTTATCAATACTATGGCATTATAAACGAAATAAAGGAAGGATACTTCGGAGGCGTAAGACCACTAAAGTACGTAGATTTGGATGGTAAAGCTCCTGATGACCAAGGGGTGAGAAAGAATTTTGATACGAATGGTGGACGTATTATTCACGGAATAGGCATAACAGAATGGAATGACGATAAATGTCTATTCGGGCCAACGATTCCATATTCTGAAGTTCAATATAATTATGATTATGATAGTCACTACCGTTCTACGCTCGTTCATTTCGAGCGCAACGGAGAGGTGCTTTATGACGTCTGGCCGAAGAAAGAAGAAACCTACCGCCCATTCGTCGAAGACGATAAAGTATGGAAGGTGGGAACCAGTACGACTATTTCGGATAATTCTGTGCAGGTGGTTGACTACTATTACTTCGATGGCGATACAATCATCGATGGAAGGACCTGTAAGCAGATGATGTGCCAGCGATTTGTCAGTCCAGATTCCCCAGATTATAGTACTTTAACGCAAACGCCCTCCCTAAGCAAAGCGGGAGCATGGTACGAAGAGGACAAGAAAGTGTATGTTTGCAGAGAGGGAACACAGGGAATGGAGATGTTGTATGATTTCTCTCTCGAAGCCAACGACACTTTAATTCTCAATGATTATCAACCTTATTATATTGTAGGACCGAAGCAGATAGGAGGATTAAAAGGCTTTAAGGGCATTTATAGAGATATTATGCTTTGTGGCCAAGATATTTACATTACTACTTGGCTGGAAGGTGTCGGAGGTATTGACGGTCCGCTCAGAAATGTTTATCCTGAAACAGAAAGTGATCCGCAGTTCCTAATGTCCTGTACTGTTGGCGATGAAGTCATCTATCTCAATGACGAATATGAGGACGGGGCTACCCCTAAAGACATGGCCAAAAAGCGTTTCGACTTCACTCACACCACCAAGTTACAGCCCAAGGCACCGATTAAGCGAGAGAATAGCGATGCTAGCATCAGCTCTTCCGAGCGTGAGGTGGCTCGACCGAAGGTCAAAGTACCGAGGAGGAGTGATGAAGAGCTGTCGCTATATGGTGAATATAACGACAAACTGTTAGGTATTAACCTTGACCCGCTCGACGATGCTTATCAGGTAAGCATTACTAACGAATCGGGCAAAGTCGTCTATGGGAAAACTATCAACGCTGGCACCATCGTAGGCCTCAGCATCGACATCTCTGCCAACGCAAAGGGCCGTTACACTATAACTGTGGAGAATAGCAATGAGTTGTTCGCTGGCGAATTCGAAACTGAGACGACAGGAATTGAAGTAATATATAATAAGGTAGAAACCAAAACGGATATCTACAACCTTCAAGGTCAGCGCCTCAGTTCCTTACAGAAAGGATTGAATATCGTTAATGGACAAAAGGTTTATGTAAAGTGATTTTTCAATCATTGGGGTCGGAGAGGGTGATTGCTTTCTCCGACTTCAACTTTTTTGGTCTTTGGAACCCGTGAACTTCTAAACATCTAAACTTGCTAAACTATTAACCCCTTACCCTTTTTTATTGCAGAAATACATGCCGGTAAGGATGAGCAGGGTGCCGATGAGGAAATAGACGGTGATGCGTTCGTTGAGGATCATCCAGGCAAAGAGGACGGTGACGACGGGATTGAAATAGACGTAGTTGGTGACGGCGACAGCTCCCAGCTTCCTCATGACCCAGTTCCAGGCCATGAAGCAGAACGTGGAGGCTACGCAACCCAGAAACAAGAGATTCCACAGGACGTCCGTGCGCATGAGCAAACTGAGCGAAGACACCGCAGGACGGAAAAGGAAGTAGGGAACCATTGAGAGCAGCCCGTAGAAGAACACTTTGCGCGTGATGAATAGGGTGTCGTAACGTCTGGTGGCTGGTATCATCAACAGCGAATACACTGCCCAGCAGAGGCAGGCGGCAAAGGCCAGCGAGTCGCCCAACGGCGAGAGGTGGAGCACGAAATGGCCGTTCAACACCACAATGACAACGCCAATGGCAGCCATTACCGAGCCCGCAATCTGAATGCCGTGCAGGCGCTGGGAACGAAAGAACAGGGCAGCAAACAAGGCCGCAAAGAGCGGACATAGGCAGACAATCAACGATGTGTTCGTGGTGGTGGTATAGATCATGGCGCTGTTCTCCGTGAGGAAATACAGCGAGCCACCCGTCACACCCAGTCCCACCATCAGCAGCTCGTCCTTCCACGTGGAGGTGAACAGCCGAAACTTCTTTTGCGTCAGCGCATAGACCAAAAGCATCACGTAAGCTATGATGAAGCGCAATACAAAAACCTGGGCTGCCGTCAGTCCAGCCATCAGCAGTAGCTTGGTGAACACAAACGTCGTGCCCCAGATGGCTACTACCAGGAATGCTACCAGATGATATAATATCAACGAATGACTATCTTTTTCCCTTGGTGGATGTATAGGCCGTTGGCTTTTGGCTTTTGGCCGAGGGCTATGCGGCGGCCTTGCAGGTCGTAATAGCTATTGTCGTTTAACGTTCCACGTTCCACGTTCAACGTCGAAATGCCTGAGGCGGGGGCTTCAGCGAAATCGAAGGACACACAGCCTTCGCTCTCGGTGATGTTGTGCAGCTCGACGTTCAGAGGGTCACCGCTATAGAATACGTAGTTGGGCAATTTCTGCTGAAGGGTTAGTTCAGTCACAGCGCTGTCTCCTGGGAAGGGTGCGCTGGCCATACTGGCCGTCCATTCTGCACGGGTGTATTGCTTGTTGTTTCCTGCAAGCCCCGTGTTGATGATCAGTCCGCTGGCTGGTACTACGGCAACGGCTGGATGACCAACCGTATTGTTCGGCTGGTCTGTCATGTTTATTTCCGAATAGGGATAGGCCACGTGGTAAACCAACAGCCCATGGCCTTTGGCATATTTGTTGAGCCCTCGCTTTTGGATGTTCTCCATCACGATATACTCGTTGTCGTCGCTGCTGTTGACAATCTTGTATGCTGTTCCGCCATCCTCCCACGGCTTCAGCAGGTTGACTTGCGTAGGAGCGCTGATAGGTTCCATCTGGCTCCAGCCCATCACTTCGCGCTCCCAGGCATTGTAGGGGGCCGGTGCAAAGCCATTACGGTTGTAGAGTCCGTAGTCCATAATGCTCCACGACTCCATGCCCTGATTGTTGGCGTAGTTGCCATTGGTCTGATAGAGGTCGGGCAGTCCCATGCAGTGCGACATCTCGTGGATAAAGGTGCCTGTGCCGTTGATGTACTGCGAGTAGTCGGAGGTTGCCGTCTTGGCAGGATTGAAGAGCTCCGAACAGCAGTTGAAGAAGGAAATCCTCATGTCGTCGTCAATCGCTATGTTTTGTCTGGAAGACTTGGCCCAGATGGTACTATTCTCTCCGCCCTGATTCTGGCCGTAGCCTGCAAAGATGATGCAAACGAGCTCCACGTTGCCGTCATTGTCGTTGTCGTATGGCGACCAGTCGGCCACAGAGTCCTTTACAGCCTGATAGGCGTCCAGGCATAACTGGTAGAACTTGTCGTCGCTGCCAGTAGTTGTCGTTCCCCCATAGTAAGCCATATCCTGAGGCAGCTTGACGGGACCGACCACATCAAACTGGGGTGTGAACAGTCCGTTGCTGCACGTGTTGAAATACTGTCTGACGCTACACAGTTGCAGGGTGTTGCTGTTGCCTAAATCCACGATTTCATCGGCATTCAGATACTGGTCGAAGGACAGTTTCGGCTCGTTGACGATGAAGTCAACATCCTGATAGGCAGCTAAGATGGTCAGTATCCGAGGCGAGCCCGAATGCGGCAGATATTTGTTCTTGGTGGAGATGCTCATCGTGCGCCGTTCTGCCTGTGCCCGTTGTTGCCCCTGTTGGTGAAACAAGGTGCGACGCGTAGCCTGTTGACGAACCAGCTGTTGCTCCTTGCTACCACGAAGCTGGGCCTCGTGAACCAACACATCGGAAGCCGTCAGTTCACCTTTGTCATCAATGACAGCCACGAAATATCCCTGACGCGTGGGGACTACCAGCGTGCCGTCGGCAGTCTCTGTCCAGTGGAAAAACTCGTCGCCAAACTGTTCGACGGTCAGCAACGTGCCATCGGCCTGAGTAACGGTAAAGGCTCCGCGCAGGGCAGGAGCGGCCCACATGGCAGTTGTCGCCATGAGGATGAGGAAAAGACTAAAGAACTGACGTTTCATATTGTTGATGTGGAAAAGCTATTAGGAATTTACTTTACTCGCCAGACATTGAGGACAATGCCTTTGAACTCTTGTGACCACTCGGGTGCACAGACGAAGAGAGAGTTGTTCAGCCAACCGTAACGGCTGTCAGCAGGTGCCTCGAACTGGGGGGCTGCCTTGAAGTAGAACGAGGGTTTGCCCTCAGCATCCTTGCCGTTATAGATGATGCCGCGATTGCGCACGTGGATATAGATGCCGTCATCCGTCTTGATGCTGTAGATGGCCTCCAGTTCCGTGCGGTTGTCGGCATTGGCCAACTGATAGTCGGCTCCTCCGTTGAGGATGGTACCCTTTAGCAACGGGCCCTCAAAGGTTCCGCCGGTAATGGGAATCACCGTGCGGCGTCCGTGCTGGGTGTTTTGGATGCTGTATGTCTCGCCCAAAGTTACCCTTAATTGCAGAGCGAATTCCAACTGAGGGGTAGCGGTATCCTTGGGAGGATACGTCTGTGCCTGTAAACTACAAACGGAGCACACAAACAGTGCCAGAAGGGATAAAATCGTTTTCTTCATACGGAGTTATGGTTTAATTGTTATACTTGTTTTGTCGTCGAAAGCGTCTTTTGTCAGATAGACGGCAAGCATATCCTTCCACATCTTGCGGACGGACATATAGACCAACCCGTCGTAGGGACGATCAGTTCCCCACGAATTCTTCATCACGTAATAGGGCTTGCCGTTCTCGTCGTGAGCCAAACCCACAATAGCCATTGCGTGACCTTTGCTTTCCCAACAGACGGGATGGCGGTTCTTCAGGGCTTTGTCAATATGGGCTCGAAGGGTGTCGAGTGGAAGGTTCAGCAGACGGTTGTGCTCCCAGTTGTCAGGCGCAACGACTTCCACCTTATTATAATAGGGGGAGTCGGGCTGACAGGTCAGCGAGAGATATTCGTCAGGAGCACACACGGAATGGGCAAACTCCTTAGGCGTGTATCGTGCGCCCAGCATAAAGACCCACTGGGGCGTAGGCAGGTCGTCGGTAGCATTGTCAGGCAAGACATCATACCCCACGATGCCCTCGCGCTGAATCATGTTGAGCAGCGTCTGACCCATTGCGCGCTGGGAAGAAGGAGCATTGGCAAAGGACTTTTGGTAATGTTTCAGCTTGCGTCCGATGTACACAGCCGAAAGATTAATGGAGTCGCCTCTGAGGATGTGTTCTGTCTCGATGGTAGCCAGCATGGCGTATGCCCAGCAGAGTTCCGACTTGCCCTGATCCTTGACTGGTGTCATGGGCAACAGCACGTCGTGGGTAAACTGATGTTGCTGCTTGCGTCCGCAGGCAGCTATCAGCAACACAAATACCATTAACAGGATACCTACTCGTGACTTCATCGACTGGTTCGTTTGATTTCTGCCTGCAAAATTACGAAATAATTGTGAATTATGAATTATGAATTATGAATTATTTCGTACCTTTGCACCCAGAATGGAAAAAAATATCAAAGACTATGAGATTATGGCGCCTGTGGGCAGTCGCGATTCGCTGATTGCCGCACTGAAAGCCGGTGCTGGCAGCGTCTATTTTGGAGTGGAGCAGTTGAACATGCGTTCGCACTCTGCCAACCACTTCACCATTGACGACCTGCGTGAGATTGCCGCAACGTGTAAGGAGCATGGAGTGAAGTCGTATCTGACGGTGAATACCATCATCTATGGTGAGGATATTGAGTTGATGCACCAGATTGTGGATGCCGCTGTGGAGGCGAAGATCACGGCAGTGATTGCCTGCGACATCGCCGTGATGACCTATTGCCGGCAGAAGGGTATGGAGGTGCATCTTTCCACACAGTTGAACATCTCCAATATCGAGGCACTGAAGTTTTATGCCCAGTTTGCCGATGTGGTGGTGCTGGCGCGAGAGTTGAAACTCGAACAGGTGGCAGACATCTATCGGCAGATAGAGGAACAGCACATTTGCGGTCCCTCAGGCGAGTTGGTGCGCATCGAGATGTTCTGTCACGGGGCTCTTTGCATGGCCATCAGCGGCAAATGCTATATGAGTCTCGACAATACGGGACGTTCGGCTAATCGTGGTGCCTGTATGCAGATTTGTCGCCGTTCGTATATTGTCACTGACCGCGAAACAGGAACGGAACTGGAGATAGACAACAAGTATATTATGTCGCCCAAAGACCTGAAAACCATCCGTTTCATCGACAAAATGATGAAGAGCGGCGTGCGTGTTTTCAAGATAGAAGGCCGTGCCCGAGGACCTGAATATGTGCTTACCGTCGTGCAATGTTACAAGGAGGCCATCCAGAGTGTGCTCGAAGGATCTTTTACCGAAGAGAAGAAGGATGCTTGGGACGAACGACTGGCAACGGTGTTCAATCGTGGTTTTTGGGATGGTTACTATCAAGGGCAACTTTTGGGCGAATGGAACAAAAACTACGGTTCTAACGCAACAGAGCGCAAGCAATACATTGGTAAGGGCGTCAAATATTTCTCCCGTTTGGGCGTTGCTGAGTTTACCGTTGAGGCCGACACTTTCAGCGTGGGTGACAAGATGCTGATTACTGGTCCGACGACAGGGGCGCTCTATGTCACAGTCGATGAGATTCATGACGACGTACAGGCGGTTCAGACTGCCCAGCAGGGTACACGTGTCAGCATCAAGGTGCCGGAAAAGGTTCGTCCCAGCGACAAACTCTTTAAGATTATTCCCGTTGAAACCGCCCAAAATTAACAAAGCAATGAAGATTTGTATCTTTTGTTCTGCCAACGAGCAGATTGACCCGGACTTCTTCGCCTTAACGGAGGAATTAGGACGATGGGTGGCACAGCAAGGCCATACGATTGTTTATGGCGGTGTGAACTGTGGACTGATGGAATGTGTGGCGAAAGCATCGCATGAAGCTGGAGGAATGAATATCGGTGTCATCCCACAGATTGTAGAAAAAGGAGGTCGTGTTTCCGAATATGTGGATGTTGACATCTTGTGCGACAACCTCAGCGACCGCAAACAACTGATGGAAGATAAAAGCGATGTGTTTATCGCATTGCCTGGCGGCATAGGAACACTCGACGAGGTTTTCACCATTGCATCTTCTGCCACCATCGGCTATCATCAGAAGCGCGTCATCCTTTATAACATGAAGGGTTTTTGGGACAAACTGATTGCTATGCTCGACGACCTGCAGGCCAAAGGCTTGACGCGCAGGCCTTGGCGCACATACATTGAGGTGGCCAATAATCTCGATGAAATCAAGGATTTTTTAGCGCAGGAGTAATTTGGAAGTATCAGCGCAATGCTAAGGCGGCATTCTCGGCTGCCTCCATTTTTTCGCGCTCGCCAGGCCCTTTGTCGTTCAATCCACAAAGGTGCAAGATGCCGTGAATGATGACACGATGAAGCTCCTCGTCGTAATCCTTTTTGAATAGTTCCGCATTCGAGCGGACAGTATCCAGCGAAATGACCAAATCGCCATTCACCACATTGCCTTCGTCATAGTCGAAGGTGATGATGTCGGTATAGTAATCGTGCCCCAAGTACTCGCGGTTGACGGAGAGGATATGCTCATCATCACAAAAGAGATAGCCCACTTCTCCAACTTTCTTGCCATAGGTTGCTGCCACGCGTCGAATCCATGCGGTCGTCTCGCGACGCTTGATGTTGGGGAACTTGACGTTTTCTGAAGAATAGGTAATCATAGGAAATCGTTATTACGTTATACCGTTCATAGGAAATCGTTATTATGTTATACCGTTATGACGTCGAATTGTTTGTCTTTTCGCTTCGGAAGGAACGGCGTTACATCCACGCCGAAATGCTGCAATTCGCGCACCATACTCGATGAAATGGACGAATATTGCGGTTCTGAATAGAGTAGGATAGTCTCTACGCCACTGAGTTCGCGATTGATGTCTGCCTGCTCGCGTTCGTATTCGAAATCCTTGACAGAACGGACGCCTTTCACGATAAAATGGGCGTTTTCTGCTTTGGCGAAGTCAACAGCCAAGCCGTAGTAGGGCTTTACTTCTATGGCCGGCTCGTCTTTGTAAAGCTCGGCAATGGCCCTGACACGTTCTTCAGCTGATGGCATATCGGGCTTGTGTACTTGGTCGCCCACCACGCCAATCACCAAGCGGTCGAACAGCGGGAGGGCTCTGGTCACGACAGAATCGTGACCCACAGTAAACGGGTTGAAGCTCCCAACGAATATTCCTGTCCTCATAATTATCAATTTTCAATTATCAATTATCAATTATTCGAATAGGTTCGGTTCCATGATGTTGCCCGAATACGGATTGCGTCCGAAGTGCTTGTATGCCAGTTCTGTCACCATACGGCCGCGAGGGGTGCGCTTGATGAAACCCTCCATGATGAGGAAGGGCTCGTAAACTTCCTCAACGGTGCCGGCATCCTCACCAATGGCTGTGGCGATAGTGGTAATGCCAACCGGGCCACCACGGAACTTGTCGATGATGGTCAACAAGATGCGATTGTCTATCTCGTCCAGTCCATATTGGTCGATATTCAGCGCCTTCAGGGCTATCTTGGTGATATTGGAGTCAATCTTTCCTGTACCCTTCACTTGTGCGAAGTCGCGGACACGACGCAACAGGGCATTGGCAATACGGGGCGTGCCACGTGAGCGACGGGCAATTTCGTCGGAGGCTTCAGTAGTAATAGGTACGCGCAGGATAGATGCCGAGCGTTCGATGATTCGCTGCAGGGTTGCAGGGTCGTAATACTGCAAATGCATATTGATGCCAAAACGAGCACGAAGGGGAGCCGTCAGCAGACCGCTACGTGTGGTAGCCCCCACGAGCGTAAACGGGTTGAGGTCAATCTGGATGCTGCGAGCTGACGGGCCTTTGTCAATCATGATGTCGATACGATAGTCCTCCATAGCCGAGTAGAGGTACTCTTCGACGACAGGAGACAAGCGGTGAATTTCGTCGATAAACAGCACGTCGTTCTTCTCCAGCGACGTCAGGATACCTGCTAAATCGCCAGGTTTATCGAGCACGGGACCGCTGGTTATCTTGAATCCCACGCCCAACTCGTTGGCAATGATATTGGAGAGCGTCGTCTTACCCAGTCCCGGGGGGCCATGTAGCAAAACGTGGTCAAGGGGCTCGCCACGATATTTCGCTGCTTCGACAAACACCTCCAGATTCTCCACCACCTGCTGCTGACCGCTGAAGTCGTTGAACGACAGCGGTCTGAGGGCGTTTTCAAATTCCTTTTCGTTGGAACTTATTTGCTCCTGGCGGATGTCAAAATCTTCGTCCATCATCTTTTTTCTTGCTTTTGTGCGCAAAGTTACGCATTTTTTTTGTAATTTTGCAAACAAATTAGTAAAAACCTATTTATGAAACGTACATTCTTTACCCTTTTGGTCGCCTTGACTGCCTGTGTAGCCTCTGCTATCACTACCGTTCCGTTGAAGGGAACCGTCATTAAACCCACCGATCCGTGCATCCAATATACGGGTCGCATCAGTTTTGCCAATCCTGAGCGTCCGGCGTGGAATTTCCCTGGCGTACAGATTATTGCGGCCTTCGAAGGTACGTCGCTCCGCATGATTGCCAAACCCCGTAGCGGCTACTTCATGGCACAGATTGACCAGGCCGAGCCTTTCAAGGTTGCCTTCCGAGGGGAGCGCGACTCAGTAGTCACGTTGGCAACGGCATTGCCAGACGGTCGTCACTTGGTGCGATTGATGTACGTCATTGAGGGTTATGAGTTCTTCCCTGAGTTCTGGGGCTTTGTGCTCGACAAGGGCCGTCAGCTCGTGCCTCCGCCCGCCCTTCCGTCAAGAAAGATCGAATTCATCGGCAATTCCATCACCTGTGGCTATGGTAACGAGGGCCTCAAAAAGGAAGAGGGCTTCGACTATGCCACCGAGAACCACTACTATTCATACGCCTCGATTGCTGCCCGCAATCTGGAGGCCCAGCACTGGGTCGTCGCTCGCAGTGGTATCGGAGCTTACCGTAATTACAATGGTCCCAAGGCGGGTAATCCGGAGTCGAACATGCCTGCACAATACGAATACACGGGTTATGCCTGGAATCCAGACCTCCGCAAACAGCCGACATTCTTGCGTGAAAAGTGGGACTTCAACCGCTATCAGCCCGATGTTGTCTGCATCAATCTGGGAACCAACGACCTCTCGACGCCCAACTACGATGAAAAACTGCTGAAACAGAACTACCATAAACTGCTGAAGATGGTTCGCCAGCACAATCCCAAGGCAAAGATTGTGTTCCTCACGGGTACTATGTTATATAATAAGGAGTTGGAATTGCAGAAACGATTGTTGAATGAGGCGGCTGCCGAGGCTCAGAAGTCTGGCGACAAGCAGGTATATCGTTTCGATATGCCTCCCATCGACAACAATGCCTTCTACGGCAACGACTGGCACCCCAACATCTACCAAGACGAAAAGATGGCCGCCGAACTCACCGTCTTCCTCCGCCAGCTGATGAACTGGTACTAACATAATACTCAAAAAACCGGTCGCGGGCGGTCGCCCGCAATGATAAGCACGACCACCCGCAATAATAAGCACGGCCGTGCTTATTAATATGCACGCCCGCCAACAACTGCTTACCTAGGCATTTGCTCCCTACTACATCCCTACAAAATCCCTGTTTCCTCGGCACTTTCCCCCTGTCGTCGGCGGTAGGATTTTGCTCTGGGGTTGCTCTAGGGTTCCTCCGAGGCCTCTCCGACTGAGTTTCGGTAGAATTTGGTTGAGGGAGGTCTGAGCATCGGTGGAGGAAAAATGTTGCGACTACATGGAGTTTCTCATACCCTAGGGTCGGATGGCTATGCCACAATGGTGGTCACAGCGCTTTTTTGGTGCCTTTTCGCGGGAAAAAGAAAAGAAAAATGAACTTTCCTTTTGTGTTTTGTTCATTTTTTCGTACCTTCGCGGGCACTAACGAAAAATATTAGACTTGATGACAAGATATTATAAGGTGGCAGGGCACGTGTTCGGTGTCAGTGGCGAGGCTGAGGTCTTTGCGCTGATGAAGAACTATGCGCCGTTTGCGGTTCAGGGAACTGACGCTTTGTTTTCTTTGAGTGTAGAGGGCAGCGAGGTGCCACTCTTTAAAGAAGAGCTGCGACAGGAAGACGAGGGACAGGACATTATCTGTGGTAAGACTGCCGACGGGCGGCCGGTGTTTGAATTCCGCTGGTGGAACGAGACGGCAGGATGGCTGGTGTGTAGTGCCGACTATCGCGAGGGACGACTCATCCCGACAGGACGACATACGAAGATGGCCATCGACAATGCGCTGATGGTATTGTTTGCGCTGGCGACAGCAGGGCTGTCAACGGTGTTGTTCCATGCAGCCATTGTCAGCTATCAGGGTAAGGGTTATATGTTTCTGGGGCCGAGCGGCACGGGCAAGAGCACGCATGCTGGTTTATGGCTGAAGTATATCGGTGGTACGGAACTGGCGAACGACGATAATCCTGTGGTGCGAATTGATGATGATGGCAACGGGGGAACCGTCGCCCGCGTTTACGGCTCGCCGTGGAGCGGCAAGACGCCCTGCTATCGTAATGTGAGCTATCCATTGGGTGGTATCGTGCTGTTGCATCAGGCGCCCTATAATAAGATCCGGCGTCTGACGGGTATTCATGCCTATGCGTCGTTGGTGTCGAGCATCAGTGGCAAGCGCTGGGACGAACGCATTGCCGACGGACTGCACCAGACGGAGAACGTGCTGGCATCTTCGGTGCCGATGTGGTATCTGGAGTGTCTGCCTGACGAGGCAGCAGCGGTGTTGTGTTGCACGGAAATTAGTAAAGAGCAATGATGATTACTGACGAGCGGATATTGGAAGAGGCCATCCGACTGGTGGATGACGGTGTGAGCGTGACGCTGCCTGTCAACGGACAGAGCATGCTGCCGTTTATCATCGGAGGCAAGGAGAGCGTCATCCTGACGAAACCCCTTCATGCGCAGGTAGGCGACATCGTGTTGGCCTGGGTGGAAGGCTGCCGATATGTGGTACACCGCATCATTCGCATCGACGGTGAGCATGTTACGCTGATGGGCGATGGTAACATTGTTGGCGTGGAACATTGTACGACGGACGATGTCAAGGCGCTGGTGACCCACGTGGTTGACGTCAAGGGTCGTACGCACGATATATATAATAGGTGGCGCCAGAAGGCTATGAAGGCCTGGTGGCACCTGCGTCCCATTAGAAGATACATTTTAGCAATATACAGACGATTATGAAAATCAAGAAAGGATTTGTGCTGCGCGAAGTGTGTGGCGAACATGTGATAGTAGGCGAAGGCCTTGGTGCTGTGAATTTCGGCAAGCTGCTGGCCCTGAACGAGACGGCAGCATGGTTGTGGAAACAGGCTGTGGAGCAAGAAGACTTTACAGCAGAATCGCTGACGGAGAAACTCTGCGAGGAATATGACGTTGAGCCGGCAGCAGCCCGCAAGGACGTCGAAGGCATCCTTGCCCAATGGCAGGAGGTCGAAGTCGTTGAGTAATCCGTTCAATCTGCGTAATCTGTGGTCGTAAAAGCATGAAGTACGTAGTCTGGTTGTGGACAAACTCTCGTGGCATCCGCTGGAATTCTGCGGTCCGCATTGTGATTGGCATCGTGCAGGTCGCACTGGGACTGTTGATGATATTGCTCAGCAAGCGGTTTATTGACGAGACCATCCGTACTGGTTCGGTTGACGATGTGCTCCGTATGGTTCTTTGGCTCGTGCTGACCGTTGTGGGTGGTGTCGTGCTCCGACAGGTTGGTTTCTGGTTGACCACAACGGCTGGCGTCCGTCAGACGAATGCTCTCCGACTGCGTATCTTCAGTAGCCTGTTCCGTCGCCAGCTTTTCGACGGTGACGAGTTGCACTCAGGCGATATCACCTCACGACTGGCGAAGGATATCGATCAGGTGAGCGGTGTTAGTACTGACACCATTCCTCAGATGCTGATTACGATGATACAGCTCAGCGGTGCATTCCTGCTCATGCAATGGTTTGACACCCGTCTGGCTTGGGCTTTGTTATTGCTGACGCCGCTGGCTATTGTCTTTGGCAAGCTTATTGCCCGTCGGTTGCGCCAGATGACACTTGACATCCGTAAGGACGAGAGCCGCATTCAGATGCAGGTGCAGGAGGGTATGGAACATAATGCCGTGTTGCGTTCCTTAGGCAGTGAAGAGTGGGTGACCAACCGTCTCGACACCATGCAGCAACGATTGAAGGGCAACGTCATCCGTCGTTTGCGATTCACGGTCGTCACACGACTCATTATGGGCTGTGCCTTCGGACTGGGTTATTTGCTGGCGTTTGTCTGGGGTGGTATTGGCCTGCGTAATGGCACGATTACGTTTGGCGTGATGACCTCGTTCCTGCAGCTCGTCGGTATGATTCAGCATCCTATTCTCCAACTGCTGAACATGGTGCCTGGCATTATTCATGCTACGGCCAGTATCGACCGTTTGGAGGAATTGGAGAAGTCTGAAGGAAGAAGTAAGAAGGAAGATGGCAGATGTAAGATGGATGATGGTGGTATTCGCTTTGAAGATGTGAGTTTCCGCTATGCCAAGGGTGACCGCGAAATACTAAACCATTTCACCCATGAGTTCAAGCCCGGTACGAAGACGGCCATCATGGGTGAGACGGGTATTGGCAAGACAACGGTGTTCCGCCTGATACTCGGTCTTATTCAACCCACGGAGGGTAAGGTTACGGTGGGCGGTGACTGCTGTTTCGTGCCGCAGGGTAACACGCTGATGAGTGGTACCATCCGTTATAACCTGCAATTGGCGAAACCCGATGCTACTGACGATGAATTGTGTAAAGTGCTGCATGTGGCTTGTGCCGATTTCGCCTTCGACCTGTTGGAAGGTATCAATACCGAACTTGGTGAACGTGGTGGCGGTCTCAGCGAGGGTCAGGCACAACGTATCGCCATTGCCCGCGGTTTGCTGCGTAATGGCGGCATCCTCCTGCTTGACGAAATCAGTAGTTCGCTCGACGAAGCGACGGAGCAGAAACTGTTCTCCCGTCTGTTTGAAGCATTCCCTTCCACCACCGTCCTGCTCATCACTCATCGTTCCGTCGTTGCGGACCTGTGCGATGAAGTGGTACGTTTCAGTTGAAAGGTTTCTTTATCCTAACCGTTGTCTGCACGCTTCAAGGATGGCCAAGAGGTCATCCGTTTTTTCTGCGCGGAGCATAGCGATACGTGTCTCGCGGAAATTGGGAATGCCTTTGAAGATGGGGGAGGCAGCCAGATGGCGACGAGTATGCAGGATGCCGCAGAGTTCGGCGGACTTCCCTTTGGAGCGCATCTCCTCCGTATCGCAGCGTTCGATGTTGATGCGTAGCTGTTCTTTCAGGACGTCAATCTTTTCGCTGAGTGTGAGCTCCTGACGACTGAATATCCAAGGACATCCGAAGGTGGCACGACCTATCATCACAGCGTCGACGCCATAAGTGTCGAAGGCTTTGTCGGCATCGTCCAACGACTTGATATCGCCATTGCCAATAATGGGAATATGGATGCGAGGATTGCGCTTTACCTCACCGATGAGCGTCCAATCGGCATTGCCCGTATACATCTGACTGCGGGTGCGACCATGAATGGTTAGTGCCTGAATGCCGCAGTCTTGTAACTGTTCAGCCAACGTGGTGATGATGAGTTGTTCGTGGTTCCAGCCCAAGCGGGTTTTGGCAGTAACGGGTAGTTTTACGGCCTGTACCACCTTCTGTGTAATCTCCAGCATCTTAGGGATGTTTTGTAGCATACCGGCACCAGCACCCTTGCCTGCAACCTTCTTTACAGGACAGCCGAAGTTCAGGTCGATGAGGTCCGGACCTGCCTGTTCTACAATCTTTGCGGCCTCTACCATCGCGTCGACGTCACGACCGTAAATCTGAATACCCACGGGTCGTTCCTCGTCACTGATGGTGAGTTTCTTCACCGTCGACTTCACGTCGCGTACGAGTGCCTCAGCACTGACAAATTCCGTATAAACCATTGCGGCACCGAAGCGTTTACACAGCATGCGGAACCCAATATCCGTCACGTCCTCCATTGGGGCCAGGAAAACGGGACGCTCGCCTAATTCTATGTTTCCAATCTTCATTTCTCTTACTTCTTCTCTGCCAGCAGAGTGTGGCGTTGCGAATCCCTCTCACCTCTTAGCTCACCAAGTGGTACGTTCCGCCTGCCAGCGGTTTTACGATTCCCTTCATCTCCAGCGAAAAGAGCAGGGCCGTAAGTTGTCCGATGGGGATATTGCTCTTGACGCTGATGATATTCAGTTGCAAGTCGTTTGTTTGCTGGAGCAGTCCAACAACCTGCTGCTCTTCAGGCGTGAGGTCAGGAAACAGTTGACGCTCCACGGCCTCTGGTTTTTGCTGCATTGTCTGCCAACCCAGACTCTCCAACAGGTCCTCTGCCGACGTGATGAGGGCCGCCGTATTGTTGCGAATCATCTTGTTGCAGCCTTCGCTGAACGACATTCCCACAGCGCCAGGGAATGCAAAGACGTCACGACCGTACTCTTGTGCAATGCGGCAAGTGATGAGACCTCCACCCTTAAAGGCGCTCTCTACGAGGATAGTGGCATCCGACATACCTGCTACAATACGGTTGCGCTGGCGGAAATTGTTGGGCAGGGCCTCCGTCTGACTCATATATTCTGTCAGCAGTCCTCCCTGCGACAGCATCTTTACGGCATCTTTACGGTGGTGAGGCGGGTAGATTTGGTCCAGGCCGTGAGCCAGCACAGCGACTGTCTCGAATCCCTGCTCGAGGGCATTGCGATGGGCACAGATATCAATGCCGTACGCCAGTCCACTGACTATCAACACCTGCGGACACAGTGTGCGGAGGTCAGTAATGAGCCGTCGGACGATATCTTGTCCGTAGGTAGTGCAATGGCGTGTTCCCACGATGTTTATCACATGCCCTTGGTTGAGGTTGGCACTACCTTTGTAATAGAGTAGCAGTGGAGCATCAGGACATTCGCAGAGCCGTTGGGGATAGTCGGCATCGCTGATAGTCAGCACGCGGATGTTGTTCTTTGTGACGAACTCCATCTCAGCCGCTGCCCTATGCAGTGCGTCGTCCCAGTGCTTCATCGATTCACGCAGTCGCGGAGTAGTCTCTGGCACAACATCACCAATGTCGTTGCGGTGGTCATAGACGGCTTGACTGCTGCCCAGTGCTTGGTACAGCTGCAGTGCCATCTGCTGGTTGAAACCCGTCATTCGGGTCAGGGCTATGGAGTAGTATATTTCGTCGGTCATTGCTTTTTGTCGTTATAACGGTATTTCGTTATTTCGGTATTTCGGTATTACGGTATTTCGTTATTTCGAATTCAGATAGTTGCGGAAGGCTTGGTCGTAGTCTTCGCTGTTACCCAGTCGTCCGTTGATGAGGCATACTAATGTGATGTCGCCTTTGAAGCAGAGTGCCTCGTCGCTGGCACGGAAGATAGACTGGTGGAAGATGTATTTGATGCCGTCCTTTTCGAGCCACAGGCGCGAGATGAATTCATCATCGCAGCGCAGGGGAGTCTTGAAGTCCAGCTTCATGCGTGCCACCACAGCGTCGACACCTTTTTCGTGCATTTCGGCAAACGACAGTCCGCACTGCTTCAGGAACAAGTGACGGGTATGTTCTGTATAGTGGAGGTAATTGGCGTTGTTCACAATGCCTTCGATGTCGCACTCATAGTCGCGCACCTCCATGCGGGTTTCGAAAATAAATTTATCCATTCTTTTTTTCGTTATTTCGGTATTACGTTATAACGTTATTCCGATTTCTTTTTCAAATATTCATAACCAATGCGGCAGCGCAGGCAGTCTTTCTTGTCGCAGTATTCTTTCTTCAGTTGGATAAGGGCTTGCGAGTCACCTGCCGACCTAACCTCCAGACCGCACTCCTGCCACATGCGGATGATGTGGTTATTCTCGGGCTTGAGTTGTTCCAGGAAGTCGAACGCCCTGTCGCACAACTCCTCCCGTGAGGTATGACGACCATAGGCGAAGAGCACGGGTACGCAGGTGTTGATGATAAGCAGATTGATGCTGAAAGGCGACAGGTGCTTGGCATTGCGCACACTCTCCGAACCAAATGTGTAGTGCGTTTCCCAGTAGGGCGTCACTTGCGTCTTCAGCCGTTCGCTGAGGCTTATCATATCCCTGCATTCGATGAGTTGTGAGAGTCCTGCTTGGTGCTGGTAGTAGAGGTTTGCCAACTGCGCGATACGGATATGCGGAAAGTTTTGCGGACGCAGTCGCAGGAACCGCCAGTGCTTATAATCCATGGGTTGCATGGAAAATTTATGCGCCAGATACTGATACTCGTTGCGCAATTTGGCAAAATAGCCTTCGTTCAGGGCATCTTTCTGATAACGCTCAGGGATGGCCTCCAACTCCAAGAGGCCTGCCTGTCCCATGAAAATAGCTTCTATCTGGAAGAGGTCGTCGCGATGTTTCGCCACCGCACTCAGGGGAATATGACGTGCCCACTCCTCGAAGGCATCGCCGTTGATGCCGAAACCGTAGTTGCGGGCAAGGGTCATAAAGTAGGCTTCTTCCCATGAACCATTTGCTAGCCGCGCCCGTTGTTCGATGGCGACGGTCTTTTGTTCCAACCGTTCCGTCTGCAGGGCAGCCATCCACGAATGGATGGTCAGACGCGTCAATTCCGGTATGATACGATAGCAGGGAGGGTAGGAATCAGTCTTGATGAGTTCATCGTAATTGTCTTTGATGGTATGCGGTACTTGCAACACCAGTTGGGGTACGTAATCACCTTTCTGTGTCTGTACGTCACGGTCGGCTTCACCCACTACATGAAGTATCACATTATTGTAGTTGGCGTCACGCTCGTGACCATGCTGATACCAGTGTGACGAGCGGTCGTGAATCTCGACATTACCCACCCATAGCGTACCGCCAATCTTTACTTTGGCGTTGAAGAAGTCGGGTCCCGCATTCCTGTTATGGAGTCCGGGATCGATGATTTCCACCACACGTCCGTCGGTGGTTTCAAGTCCCGTAGCAGGCCATAGCTTATGTTTCCAGCAATAATGCAGAAGTTGTTCCATGCTGCAAAAATACAAAAAAAACACCAATAACAATTGCCAATTATCAATTTTTTTGTATCTTTGCCATCAGAAACTTAAAAACAAACGGCTATGAGCAAGCACAAGAGTGGAAAACGACTGACCAAGCAGCGTCTGGTGGAGATGCTGCAGACCCTGTTTCAGCAGAATCCGAACGAGACATTCTCGTTGAAACAAATATTCAGGGAGCTAAAGCTTTCGACGCATCCGGCAAAGATGCTGGCTGTCGATGTAATGGACGAAATGGCGTGGGATGACTTCCTGACGAAGGCGTCGGATAATTCCTATCGTCTGAACCTGAAGACACAGGTGCAAGAGGGTACGTTCATCCGTAAAGCCAACGGCAAGAACTCGTTCCAGCCCGACGATGGCGGTAAGACCATCTTTGTCTCTGAGCGTAACTCGCTATTTGCCATGAATGGCGACCGCGTGCGTGTGGCGATGATGGCTCGCAGGGAGAAACACATGAAAGAAGCAATGGTCGTCGAGATCCTCTCCCACAAGCGCGACCAGGCTGTGGGTAAACTGAAGGTGGAGAAAGACTATGCCTTCCTCGTGACAGAAGGAAACATTTTCGTTCACGATATCCTCATTCCGAAGAAGAAGTTGAAGGGTGGCAAAACTGGTGACAAAGCCGTTGTAAAGATTACCCAGTGGCCGTCGAAGGATTCGAAGAATATCGTCGGTGAGGTGATTGATGTGCTGGGTAAGGAGGGCGATAATAACGTTGAGATGCACGCCATCCTTGCACAGTATGGACTGCCCTATACCTATCCCAAGCATGTAGAAGAGGCTGCCGAGAAGATAGATCCTGGCATCACCCCGCAGGAGATAGCCCGTCGTGAGGACTTCCGCGACGTGTTTACCTGTACCATTGACCCCAAGGATGCCAAGGACTTCGACGATGCACTATCTATAAGGGCTATTGGCAAAGAGGCCGTAAGCCAAAAGCCAAGAGTTAACGGCCAAAAGCTTTACGAGGTCGGTGTGCATATTGCCGATGTTTCGCATTATGTCAAGGAAGGTTCTCCTATCGATAAAGAGGCGACGAAGCGAGCCACCAGCGTCTATCTTGTCGACCGCACCATTCCGATGTTGCCTGAGCGCCTCTGTAACTTCATCTGTTCGCTGCGTCCTGACGAAGAAAAACTATGTTATAGTGTGGTCTTCACTTTGGACGATGAAGCGAACGTCAAGAACTACCGCATAGTCCATACCGTCATCAAGAGTAATAGGAGGTATGCGTATGAGGAAGTGCAGGATATTTTGGTATCTAGTACCTCTAGTAAATCTAGTAAGTCTAGTACTGACCCCTATGCTGAGGAACTACGTACATTGGACAAGTTGGCCAAGAAACTGCGTGAACGTCGTTTCAAGGGCGGTGCTGTTAAGTTTGACCGCGAGGAATTGCACTTTGATATTGACGAACAGGGTAAACCTATCCGCGCGTACTTCAAGAAATCGAACGATGCCACGCAGCTCATCGAGGAATTCATGCTCCTCGCTAACCGCACCGTTGCTGAACATATTGGTAAGACAGAAAAGCCAAAAGCCCTCGCAACGCCACACTCTCAAAGAGAGAACAGCCAAAAGCAAAAAGCAAAGAAGACTTTCGTCTATCGTGTTCACGACCAGCCCGATCCCACCAAGTTGGAAACCCTGCGTGAGTTTGTCGTCAAATTCGGTTATAAGATGAAGACCGCTGGTACCAAGGGTGCTATCTCGAAGTCGCTGAATGCGCTGATGGATGCTTGTCAGGGTAAGAAGGAGCAGAACCTCATCGAGACCGTTGCCCTGCGTGCCATGATGAAAGCGAAATATTCTACGCATAATATCGGACACTATGGTCTGGCTTTCGAATACTACACCCATTTCACCTCACCTATTCGCCGTTATCCGGACACGATGGTTCACCGTCTGCTGACGAAATATCAGGATGGTGGACGTTCGGCCAATCAGGAGAAATACGAGGAACTGAGTGAACACTGCTCCGATATGGAACAAACCGCCCAGCAGGCCGAGCGCGATAGCATCAAATATAAGATGGTGGAATTCATGGCCGACAAGATAGGTAACGAGTATGACGCCCATATCTCTGGCATCCAGTCGTATGGCATCTATTGCGAAATCGACGAGAACCACTGCGAGGGTATGGTTCCCATGCGCGACCTCGACGACGACTACTACGATTTCGATGAGCGCAACTACTGTCTCGTAGGTCGCCGTCACCATAACAAATATCAGTTGGGCGACCCCGTCCGTATCAAAGTGGCTCGTGCCAACATCGAGAAACGTCAGCTGGATTTCCTGCTGGCCGACGAAAAACCTGCAAAGCGCAAATAGTAAAAAGACTAAACACAAGACTTTAATATGCAACGTATTGTAACTTTCGGAGAACTTTTGCTCCGCTTCTCAAAGCCCGGTCAGTTGCGACTGACGCAGGGCGATATGTTTACAAGTAAGTATGGTGGCAGTGAGGCTAATGTGGCCGTATCGCTTGCCACACAGGGTGAAGATGTGACATATATCACACGTCTGCCTGATACGCCTGTCGGACATGCCGGTGCCCAGTGTATGGCACAGTTGGGTGTGGATATCAGCCGCATCGTCTATGGTGGACAACGCATTGGCACCTATTATTTCGAACCCGCTGCCGGTATGCGTGCAGCGAAGGTAGTGTACGACCGCGACCATTCGGCATATTACGACCTTGCACCTGGCATGATTCCTTGGCGCGACATTCTGAAGGATGCTGATATCTTCCAGGTGTCGGGTATTACGGCGGCTATCTCGCAACAAGCTGCCGATGCAACCTTTGAGGCATTGGATATTGCCGACGAGCTGGGCATCACAGTCTCCTTTGATATCAACTACCGTAAGAACCTATGGAAGTATGGTGCCGACCCACGCGCAACGTTGCAACGTATGCTGTCACGCTGTGATATGATGTTTGGTGATGCCATTGAGTTCGACTGGATTTCCCAGCATCCACAGCCCCCCTTCACGGCTACCGACAGCAACTTCAAGATGCAGATTCCGGAGTATCGCGAATGGTTCGACGAATTGCATGCCCAGTATCCACGCTGCAAACATTGGCTGATGGGTATGCGAAATATCGTTGACTCCAACCATCATACACTGACGGCTCTGCTCTTTACAGAAAACCAGTTGTTGGAGGCACCCATCATCGATATTCCTGATGTGGTCGATCCCGTCGGCGTCGGTGATGCTTTCATGGGTGGTTTCCTCCATGCCATCAGTCTCTTCCCAGGTGACCGTCAGCGACAATTAAATTATTCACTGGCTGCTGCTTCGTTGAAGAACACCATTCCTGGTGACTTCAACCTATCGACGGAAGAGGAAATTCTGGCTACAATGGAACACCGCTATAATGCCTCTACGCTTTATAAGACGATAGAATAGTACCCCACGGGTAACTACCGGGTTTGAGGGTTACGAATACGCCATTTGTAGCCCTCATTTGTACGACGCCAGGGGCTAACTGGGCCGTGATAGTGAATTCCGTCCAATCCAAGGTTTGTAGCGTAGCCCAAGCGGTGGCACCGCCCTCGATTATCAGATGTTTAGGACAATGTTTTGTTACTAATTGCTTGGTCATTTCCGCCATCATCGTACGCAGATGGACGGCAACCTCTTTGCCTGTTCGATGCGTGTGGGGAATTGTAAGGATAAGGCTGTGCTGTTCCTGCTCATACGCCGTCGTCTCCCAAAGGCTCAAATCATTACTGCCATCATAAATTTCCTGGGGCATCGGTGCGACGGGAATACCGAGTTCTAAGGGTTTGCTCTGCGTACTTCCACAGAGGATAAGTGATTGCAACGCCACACTCTCGAAAAGAGAATTGTTTTTGGCTTGAATGATAGGTATGGGGTGTTTGGCGATGGATTCTTTTAATCGCCCACACCCCATGCCTATCATCGCGTTAAACAAGTCTGCCGCTCCAGCAAAGATGGTCTTGCCGTCATCATATTCCGCAATAGCATTTCGGATGTCTTCTTCGTTTTCGGCATTGGGCATGATGATGTGATGAGCCTCTGCATTAGGAAATCGTTCTCTTAATACCGACATCCTTGCAGGAAACTCTGGGTCAAACGAGAAATCGGTTTCATTTAATGGCACCTCTCTTACCTCTTGCTTCTTCTCTGCCAAGCAGAGTGTGGCGTTGCGAATCCCCCTCACCTCTTTTATATAATAGATGCCATTGCGGATGATACGTCCTTTCGAAGGATTGGCAGGCAGATAGACCGCCCGTTCGTAACCTGTAACTTCCATCAATGCTGTTAGTTCAGCTACCACATGACCACGCAGGGCAGAGTCAGTCTTCTTGAAGATGACTTCCTTGCCTTTGGGAGAACCGAAGGTCGCGCTAATGCGTTTTGTTTCGGCAGTGGCTTCTGCTTCGCTCATCGAGCGAGTATCGGTAGCAATGACGGTGGTAATGTCAGTTGAGTATGTGGTGTTGCCAACGCCACATACAGAACCACAAACCAAACGGACCTCCGCACCACGAGCAAAAGCAATACCCGCTATCTCTGCAGCACCTGTAATATCATCGGCAATGACTATCATGGCTAATGGCCGTTAGCAATTAGCTTTTAGCTTATTTCTTCGATAGATTGCCATACGTGTGGCATAGTCTATTGAGAGTGTCATGGCGCTGTCGTTGGCAATGCCTTTACCTGCTACGTCGAAGGCGGTGCCATGATCCACACTGACACGGATGATGGGCAGGCCGAGGGTGATGTTTACGCCCGAGGCACTTTCCATCTTGCCCGTTTCCTTGTTCCAGTTAAAAGCACACACCTTCAAGGGAATATGTCCCTGGTCGTGGTACATAGCCACACAACCGTCGAATTTGCCACATTTGGCTTTGGCAAAGATGCTGTCGGGAGGTACGGGACCCTCGACATCGAAACCGCGGGCGTTCAGTTCTTCGATGGCAGGAATAATTTCCTGTGCCTCTTCATAGCCGAACATGCCGTTCTCGCTGGAGTGGGGGTTGAGGCCTGCCACACCGATATGCGGATGTTCGATACCGAATTGCTTGCACGCATCGTCAATCAGTTCTACGCATTCTATAATACGTGCCTTCTTTACAAGATCGCAAGCCTTCCTCAAAGGCACATGCGTCGATACATGAATCACGCGGATGTTTTCGTCTGCCAGCATCATCGCATATTTCTTCGTATGGGTAAAGGTGGCATAGATTTCCGTATGTCCGTCGTAGTGATGACCCGCAAGGTTCAGTGCTTCCTTGTTCAACGGCGCCGTTACGGTGCCATCTACTTCGTTGGCCATTGCCAGTTCAATGGCCTTCTTGATGTACTGGAAGGCGGCATTGCCACATTGGGCCTGCACCTTGCCGAACTCAAAGGTCGTGAGGTCAACGCATTGCAGGTCGAGCACGTCGATGGTGCCAAACTCAAAGCGCGCATCCTTGACGTTTTGTACGGCATTGACCTGCAGGTTTAGACCAAGCAGCTGAACTGCTTGGCGCATGATAGCGGCGTCGCCCGTGACGATAGGACGGCACTTCTCGTAAGTCTCTTTTCTATTCAGGGCGCGAACGGTAATCTCAGGACCAATGCCTGCGGGGTCGCCCATCGTGATGGCTAATATCGGTTTCATATTTTTTTAATCTAGATAATCTAGAGACTCTAGTTCCTCTAGTATAAACTATTATAAATATTGCGGGCGTCTTGCTCGGTGACTTCTCTTGGATTGTTCTTCAGTAGTCGCTGCACCTGCATGGCGGCTTTGGCCATACCGTCGACAGCGCTTTGTGGAATATTCAGAGCCGTCAGCTTGTCGGGGATACCCACAGCTGCTGCTAAGCGGTAGATGAAGTCCACGCCTTTTTGGGCGGTTTCCTCATCTGTGTTTCCTGGTTTGCATCCTAACGCAATAGCCACCTCAGCATGACGCTTGATGTTGGCGGGCATGTTAAACTTCATCACGCTGGGCAATAAGATGGCATTTGACAGACCATGAGGAATGTGGAACTCACCACCAAGGGGGTAGGAGAGTGCATGAACAGCTGCTGTATTCACTGGTCCCAGACACAGTCCGCCATACAGCGAACCAAAGGCTAGTGCCTCGCGGGCCTCAATGTATTGGCTATTGGCTATTAGCTGTTTGCTATTGGCTTCTGCAGCCAGTTTAACGGCAGTCTCCAGATTGGCGGCGATGAGCCGGATTCCCTGTAGGGCATAGATGTCCACCGAGGGGTGCGCAAATTTATTGGTGTACGCCTCGATACAATGCGTCAGCGCATCCATACCCGTATCGGCCGTCACTTTGGCAGGTACCGTCCACGTTAATTTGGGGTCCACATAGGCCGCATCGGCAATGAGGAAGGGCGACACTATTCCTTTCTTCAGGTGGTCGCTCTCGTCCAATAGGATGGCGTTCGGGCTCACTTCAGAACCCGTACCCGCTGTTGTGGGCAGACAGGCAAACCATAGGCCCTTCTGTTTGATGAACCCAGTGCCAAAGCAGTCTTCCACTTGTTGGTCGCTATTGATGAATGCTGCAACAAGCTTCGTGACGTCGAGCACCGAACCGCCTCCGATACCTATGACGCTGTCGGCCTTGAAACCGCGTGCCACCTCGAGAATCTTCTTGAAGTCGTTCACTGTCGGCTCTGCCACAATGTCCTGATAGGTCTCAATGCTGATGCCAGCAGCCTTTAACTCTGCCAGCGGTTCTTCAATCAACGGCAGAATGGGAGGCGCTGTCAATACAAACAGGCGCTGATAGCCCATCTTCTTATAGTCCTCCACCAATGTCTGGATGCAGCCAGTGCCGAACACAATCTTCTGCGGCTGCAAAAGGGTTATTGCTCTCATAACGTCTTATCTGTTAACTATTATCTCTTTAACAAAAAGACGTTTGTCACCCGATTTTGTCACCGTATATGATGAACACGAAACGGGCTCCATCCGTATATTCGCTATCAATGTCCAGACTGCCACCAAGGCGGTTAGCGATGCTACGTGCCATTGTCAGGCCAATGCCCATACCTTCGTTGTAGTTGTCGAGCTGGACGAACTCCTCAAAGACGTGCGACATCTCCTCCTTAGGAATGCCGATGCCTGTATCTTCGACTACGAAACGTACACAATTGTCACCTTGCTCTGCAGAAAGTGTCACCCTGCCCTGTTTGGTAAACTTAAACGCATTGTCAAGCAACTGCGCCAGAGCCCTTACTGCGTAGTCGCGATTAGTTTTTAGTATGACGTTTCTGACTGCGTCGTCAATTGCCGTGCTGAAAGCCACATCGGCTGTCGACGCTGCATGAGCTGTCTGATCATTACATTCAAGCACATGTTGACTATTCGACTCCGCCAATACCAGCATCTTGTTAATCAGACCAGTAATGCGCTCCGTGTTTTCTGCCACACGCTGGCGCATATCGGCCTTCTCCGCAGGCAGAAGTTGGTCAGCATCATTAGAGGTCAGCACCTGCGTAAAACCATTCAGAATATTCAGCGGGGTACGGATTTCGTGCGACATGTTCTGAATGAATTCAGTCTTCATCCTCGACGAAGCCTCAGCCTTGTCGTTAGCCAATGCCAAAGCACTTACGTTCTCGGCCAGTTCGCGATTCTTCTCTGCCAGTTTACGAGCAGAGCGACGTGTCACAATAATAAAGATGATAAGGGCTATCAGAATCAGTCCGACGATAATCATGGCATAGCGAACCTTCGCCTCACGTTGCGAGCGTTGCAATTCGTCAAGCTGGAAGAAGGTGTTAAGTTCATCCAGCTGGGTTCTCATCTCACGCGTAAACACGGAATCCTTGTCGTTGTACAATTTACGGTAGATTTCGGCAGAGGTAACGCCCTGATTGGCATTCAGAAAGGCCTCTGCACGGTATTCCTGCAACAATACACCGTAATTCATGCCAGGCGACAAGGCACTGTCACTATAGGCAATGGCCTGTTGATAGTGGCCTTGTTTCAAGGCAAGCAATGTACGCACCTCGAAGATATCGTAGCGCGTCAGAGCCGTTTTGGTAATGGCATAGTACTCCTCCGCCTTTTCCAGGGCTTTCTCCGCATCAGCGTAACGCTGCAATCCGATATAGGCATTGGCATAGGCCAGATAGCAAGCCACATAGGTTTGGCTGACCACTTCAAGAGAAGTTTGCTTGGCCAGTTCGTCAAGATGTTTCAGCCACTCGTCAGCCACAACCAACTGCTCTTTGTGTTT
The DNA here is from genome assembly GCA_902800245.1 of uncultured Prevotellaceae bacterium. Taxonomy (GTDB): domain Bacteria; phylum Bacteroidota; class Bacteroidia; order Bacteroidales; family Bacteroidaceae; genus Prevotella. The sequence goes on along the minus strand of CADCDY010000009.1, from coordinate 24,779 downwards.
TTTCTGCTTATCCAATGTCTGGCTCAGACCTTCGTACACACCGCTTAGGATGCCAGTCATATCGTTGTCCTCCTTCAACAATTCTACAGCCTTTCGGAAAGACTCCTCAGCCTGTGGCAATTGGCGGATGTCCGTATAGATGACTCCTATCTGCTTATAGGCCATTGCACGGCCAGTATTGTTGTTTCGCGACTTGGCATCATTACCCATCGCCTCCGCCTCACGCAAAGCAGTCTGCATACGTCCCAAGTCGTGATGACCAGAACACATGCGCTGCCAGCACTGATAGAAACGGCTCCAGTTCTCGTGTTTGCCAAACCATTCACGCTGCTTCTCGGCCTCCACGACCAATTCTTCATAACGAGCACCGTTGTTCAACACAGCCACTTTGTTCCATCGGGCCTTACCCTCGTTTTCGATGTTGCCCCCATTGGTCTCCAACGCAATCTGCTCATCCAGAATCACCAACGCGCTGTCAAGGTTCATCTGTGCATAATATTGGTGGAACCGTTTAATCAACTGCTGTCTCTGCTGTTCCAAGTCATCTGCATAGACAGACAACACTGGAATCAACGCCAAAACAATCAGCAGGATATAATGTTTATAGTTATTCATGCTGCAAAGGTAGCACAAACCGAGCGAAATACAAAGAAAAAATACGTTTTTCTTTTATTTCCGAGGTGAAGCCTATCTTCACCGAGGGTGAAAGTTAGTACTTTTTTCCCAAATAGCAAACAATGAAAGCGGAAAGTTTAGCAAGTTTAGAAGTTTAGAAGTTTAGATTTTGGTATATATGTAAATATAAAAATTATAATTTTTTTTCTTTTTTACTATAAATGCTAAACTTCTAAACTTCTAAACTTCGAAAGTTCACGGGTTCCCAGGACGAAAAAGTCGCGACACAGCGGAACCGCGGCAGTTCCAACGCTTGGGGATTTTCTCCGCGCCTGCCCGTATACTGACCAACTGCTGACCGGCCCCGTGTTATATTTCTCTCAGCCCATAGGCATCATCGTTTTTAGGGTTCAACATTTATTTGTTACTCAGGTCAGAAATCATTCTTTCTACAACTGGAATCATTGAGTGTATATCAAACATAAATACCGTCTCTTAAAATTCGTTGTCTCAGTAAACTGTTCATATTGTCACGCACTCGAACCAAATCTACCTCAGATTCAAGGAGTTGTTCTAATTCTGTCTTGATCAAATCCAAAGTAAGCAACGAGGGTGCTTTGCCTTCGTAACATATATCTACGTCGCTATCTGGTTTTTGTTCGCCACGAGCCACAGAGCCAAAAATACCTAATTTGGTCATACCATATTTCTTCTGCGCCGTTGGTTTATAACGACGTAGCAAACTTAGTATTTCAGACGTAGACTTCATAAGTATAAACACATATTTGTTGGCAAAGATAGGAAATATTTTCGAAAGTTCCAAACAATTAGACTAAAATTTGCTTTTCGAGCCCGCTTCCCAACGATTGGCGGTTTACTTCCCAAGGACGCGCGGTTTACTTACTGCCCGCTGTTAGTTTGCTTACTGGGAACTATGACTCCACCCAATCGCTCGGATTTCCTTTAATCAAAGGAAAAGCGGAGGGGTTAGTGTTGGCATTTTTGCGCCCTGCCTAGAGAAATTATATTCCCTGCCCAGAGAATTCTGGTATTAATGACAACAATTGCTACCATTAATGCTTGCAATTGTTACCTTTAATGTTTGCAATTGCTACCATTAATGCACTGTGACTTAAAGTCGGCTCCAATACTTTCGGAGTATTGAATTTTAGTGCCGGTTAAATGAGAGTCTATTCTTTACTTGCAGAGTTTGCAACCGGAGCATTTGTTGAGTTCGCCGCGGAAGCGCTTTTCTACGAGGTAGTGCAGGCGGTCGCGGAGGGGTTCGAGTTGCATGTGGTCGATGACCTCGTTGATGAAGGCGTTCTGAAGCAGCACCTTCGCCTCGTTGAGCGAAATGCCACGTTGACGCATATAGAAGAGGGCCGCATCGTTGAGCTGACCAACGGTCGAACCGTGCGCACATTTCACGTCATCGGCATAGATTTCCAACATCGGTTGGGTGTACATGCGAGCCTCTTTTGTTGCAGTCAGATTCTGATTGGTCATCTGTGAAGTGGTCTTCTGAGCACCATGCTCTACCAACACGCGACCAGCAAAGGCTCCAACGGCCTTATCGTCGAGCACATATTTGTAGAGTTCATTCGAGCTACAATGGGGAACCTTGTGCGTAATCAGCGTGTTGTTATCGACGTGCTGTTGTTTATCGGCAATCACACAACCATAGCACTGACATTCGGCACCCTCACCAGAGAAGGTAAGATCCAGCTTATTGCGGGTGATGCCGTTATGCAGGGTTATCACATTATGGTTGACGCGACTGTTGGCCTGTTGGTCGATATACACATTGCTCACGCGGACGTTCTTGTGGTGTGTCTCCTCCATGCAATACAGGTCGAGTGATGCATTCTCGCCGACGTAAGCCTCGATGACCTGTGTAGCCAGAAAGTTACGGTCGTCAGCGGCATGGTCGCAGAACAGCATTTTTATCTCGGCTCTCTCTTCGAGCACGATGAGCACACGACGGTTGACCATGAGGTCTACATCACTACGCAGGATGTTTATCACTTGAATGGCACGATCTACCTTCACGTTCTTGGGCACATAGACGTAGAGGCCATCCTGTGCCAGCATCGTGTTGAGATCGGTAACGGCATCATTGGCTTGACCTGCCAAGCGGTTGTAGTACTCGCTGGTTGCAAAGTTCTTCAGCGAACCGATGATAACACCTTCAGGCAGATGTCCCTTGGGTTTCTCGTCGTGATAGAAAATATCGTTTACCACAAAGTACAGGCTGGTGGAAAGGTTGGGCACGTCGCAGCGGAACGCGTTGTAGGGGTCGACGGGAATCTGGAGACGGTTCAGGTTCAGGCCGTAGTCCGGGGCGAAGAGCGCCTGCATGTCGGTGTACTTGTAGCGCTCGACTTTCCGCGTGGGGAAACCGCCCGACGCGAAACGCTCGAAAGCCGCATCGCGCTCGGCATTCATCACGTCGCTGCTGTGCTCGCAGATCATCCCGCGACACTGCTTATATAGGTCAATATATTGTTGTTCTGCTTTCATAATTGTCAATTGTTAATTATCAATTGTCAATTAATTACTCTTCTCCTATTTCTTCCTTAATCCAATCGTAGCCGTGCTCCTGGATCTGTACGGCCAGTTCCGGGCCACCCGTCTTGACGATGCGACCCTTGTAGAGCACATGTACAAACTGTGGGCGAATCATTTCCAGCAGACGATCGTAGTGGGTGATGACGATGCATGAGGTCTCAGGCGTCAACATCGCCATCTGGAAAATCTCGTTGCGCTTCTTCTCACCACCGCTGAAACCCTCGTTGACAGAACGATTGGCCAGTTTTGAGTCGAGCTCTACAATTTTACGTTTCTCACGCATCAGTTTCAGAAACTCTGCGGCATTCATGGGATCGAGGCCCTGATACTTGCGCTTCTCGTTGATAGCAGCCTTCATGAAGTTGGTCATCGACACACCTGGAATCTCAACAGGATACTGGAAACTCAAGAAGAGTCCCTCATGAGCACGATCCTCTGGCTTCATCTCTAGCAGGTTCTTGCCATTGAAGTATGCCTCGCCCTCAGTGACCTCGTAGAGCGGATTACCTACGAGCACGGCACTCAAGGTTGATTTACCCGAACCGTTAGGTCCCATGATGGCATGCGTCTCACCGTCGTTAATCATGAGGTCGATGCCCTTTAATATCTCTTTGTCGCCAATCTTGGCGTGTAAGTTCTTTACTTCAAGCATTTTCGTTATATCGTTATTCCGTTATATCGTTATTACGGGTTAACCCACCGTTCCCTCAAGAGAGACGCTGAGCAACTTTTGGGCCTCGACGGCAAACTCCATCGGGAGTTTTTGGAGTACTTCCTTGGCATAACCATTGACGATAAGGCCGACGGCCTGCTCGGTGGGAATGCCTCGCTGATTGCAATAGAACAACTGGTCCTCAGAGATTTTCGAGGTTGTTGCCTCGTGTTCGAAGACGGCTGTGTCGTTGTGCACATCCATATAAGGGAAGGTGTGGGCACCACAGTCAGAACCCAGCAGCAACGAGTCGCACGATGAGTAGTTGCGGGCGTTGTCAGCAGTAGCTGCTGCACGCACCAGTCCACGATACGAGTTCTGCGAGTGACCAGCTGAGATACCTTTAGAGATAATCGTACTCTTGGTGTTCTTACCAATGTGAATCATCTTCGTACCTGTATCCGCCTCCTGATAATTGTTGGTGACTGCTACTGAGTAGAACTCAGCCTGCGAGTTATCACCTCTTAATATACAGGAGGGATACTTCCAGGTGATGGCAGAGCCCGTCTCGACCTGCGTCCACGACAACTTACTGTCGACACCACGCAAATCGCCACGCTTGGTGACCAGATTCAGCACACCACCCTTACCGTTCTCATCGCCAGGATACCAGTTCTGAACGGTGGAGTATTTCACTTCTGCACGATCCATCACGATAATCTCGACAATAGCAGCATGCAGCTGGTTCTCGTCGCGCATGGGGGCTGTACAGCCTTCGAGATACGATACGTAGGCATCGTCGTCGGCAATGATCAGGGTACGCTCAAACTGACCCGTATTTCTGGCATTGATGCGGAAATAAGAACTGAGCTCCATGGGGCAACGAACACCTTTGGGAATGTAGACAAACGAACCATCGCTGAAAACAGCGCTGTTGAGGGCCGCAAAGAAGTTATCACGATAAGGAACCACCGACCCTAAGTACTGACGAACCAAATCGCCATGTTCCTTGATGGCCTCGCCAATAGAGCAGAAGATAACGCCCTTTTCGCGAAGCTTCTCCTTGAAGGTGGTTTTTACGCTCACAGAGTCCATGATGGCATCGACGGCAGTGTTACCACTCAGGGCCAGGCGCTCTTCGAGGGGGATACCAAGCTTGTCGAAGGTCTTTTCGAGTTCAGGGTCAATTTCTTGGCCATTAGTATTTGGCTTTTGGCTTTTGGCTGCCGTGGGGTCAGCGTAGTAGCTGATGGCCTGGTAGTCGATGGGAGGCACGTGGACGTGACCCCATTTAGGCTCCGTCTGCTCTTTCCAGTAACGGAACGCCTTGAGGCGGAACTCGAGCATCCACTCGGGTTCCCCCTTCTTAGCAGAGATGAGCCGAACGATGTCCTCGTTCAGCCCTTTCTCAATGATTTCAGTATGTACGTCTGTGGTGAAACCAAACTCGTATTTCTGTTCGGCCACTTGACGGACAAACTCATTCTTTTTTTCTTCCATTAAAGTTTCTGTTCTACCTCAATCTCCGTGAAGGTCTCGATGATATCGCCTACCTGGATATCGTTGAAGTTAACCAGTGAGATACCGCACTCCAGACCCGTAGCGACTTCCTTGGCATCGTCCTTGTAACGCTTCAGGGCGTCGATAGGAGCTGTGTGGATGACAATACCGTCACGGATGACGCGGGCCTTATCCTTGTTGTGTACCTTACCGTCGGTAACCAAACCACCGGCAACAGTACCCACTTTCGATATCTTGAATACCTGCTTCACCTCAATCTCACCAGAGACTATTTCCTTCTTCACCTTGTCAAGCATACCCTGCATGGTTTGCTTCACATCATCGATGGCATCGTAGATGATAGAATAGGTGTTGATTTCAACACCCTCGCGATCGGCAGCTTTGCGGGCATCGGCAGAAGGACGTACCTGGAAACCGATGATGATAGCCTCAGAAGCCGAAGCCAGCATGACATCATTCTCTGAGATCTGACCCACGGCCTTCGAGATGACATTCACCTGTACCTTCTCGGTAGAGAGTTTGATGAACGAGTCAGAGAGTGCCTCGATAGATCCGTCGGTATCACCCTTCACGATGATGTTTAACTCATGGAACTCGCCCAGAGCGATACGGTGTGACAGTTCGTCAAGACCAAGTTTTGTCGTTGTACGCAGACTCTGCTCACGCTGTAACTGTATACGCTTGTTAGCAATTTCGCGCGCTTCCTGCTCCGTCTCCATCACGTGGAAGGAGTCACCAGCGGTAGGCGCACCGTTCAAACCTAAGATGATGGCGGGCTCAGCAGGACCAGCCTTTTCGATACGCTGGTTACGTTCATTGAACATAGCCTTCACACGACCCCAGGCAGTACCTGCGATGACAACGTCACCAATCTTCAGAGTACCATTCGATACGAGGACGGTAGAAACATAGCCACGACCTTTGTCGAGCGAAGATTCGATGATGGAACCCGTCGCCTTGCGGTTAGGATTAGCTTTCAGGTCGAGCATCTCAGCCTCCAGCAAAACCTTCTCCAGCAGTTCATAGACACCCTGTCCTTTCTTGGCACTGATTTCCTGACACTGGTACTTACCGCCCCAGTCTTCAACGAGAAGGTTCATATTAGCCAGGTCCTCGCGAATCTTGTCGGGGTTAGCACCAGGCTTATCAATCTTGTTGATGGCAAACACCATCGGTACGTTGGCAGCCTGAGCGTGGGCGATAGCCTCCTTGGTGGTAGGCATCACAGAGTCGTCGGCAGCTACGATAATGATGGCGATATCCGTCACCTGAGCACCACGAGCACGCATAGCCGTGAAGGCTTCGTGACCAGGGGTATCCAGGAAGGTAATGCTATGACCATCCTTCAGCTTCACATTGTAAGCACCAATGTGCTGCGTGATACCACCAGCCTCACCAGCAATCACGTTGGTATTGCGGATGTGGTCGAGCAGGGAGGTCTTACCGTGGTCAACGTGACCCATCACCGTTACGATTGGAGCGCGACTGATCAGATCGTTCTCATCGTCCTCCTCTTCAGTAATGGCATTCTGCACTTCAGCTGATACATACTCGGTTGTAAAACCAAACTCATCGGCAACGATGTTGATGGTCTCGGCATCCAGACGCTGGTTGATAGACACCATGATACCGATGCTCATACAGGTACCGATAACCTGGTTAACACCCACATTCATCATGGTAGCCAACTCAGAAACAGTCACAAACTCTGTGAGCTTCAGCACCTTGCTCTGTGCTGCCTCTGCTGCCATTTCCTCGTTCATGCGTTCAGCAACGGCGTCACGCTTCTCACGACGATATTTGGCACCCTTCTTGTTCTGGCTTTTCGAGGTGAGGCGGGCCAGCGTCTCCTTGACCTGGCGTGCTACTGCCTCGTCGTCAACCTCCAACGGCTTCACGGGGCGGTTCTTCTTATTCTTCTTACCGCCCTGTTGCTGTTGTTGTTGCTGCTGACCATTCTTGTTCTGGTTCTTCTTGTTCTGATTCTGCTGTTGGTTGACCTGTTTGGCAGCGGCTTCAATATCCACCTTACCCTGGCGGATACGTTCACGCTTCTTGCGCTCACCAGCAGCTTTCTCCTCGCGCTCTTTGCGACGTTCCTCCTTTGATTTCTTCTTTGGACGGGTACTCTGGTTCAGAGCTGAGAGGTCAATTTTACCCACGACATTCAACTGAGGAGCATTCTGGGCAATCTTCGCATCACCAGGAGTCTTGGCCAGTGAGGGAGTAGGAGTCTGGTCGACGATATCCTCGTCATCATCTTCCTCCTCATTGTCCATTTCCTCCTCCTCTTCTTCAGGCTCCTCAATTACAGGTTCTGGAGTTACAGACTGAACAGGCGTCTCTGCAACGGGCTCTTCTATTTCGACCTCGGGTTCCTCTTCTACTTGTGGTTCGGCAGCAACCACGGGTTCCGGCTCGGCCTTCGGTGCAGCCTTGGGCTTGCCGATACTTTCAAGGTCAATCTTACCCACGGGTTTGAACTGCGGGTGACTGTCCAATAGTTCGTCGGTGGGGACGGTAGCCTTTTTCTCTACAGGCTTCTCCACCTTCTTCTCAGGCTTGGGCTTTTTGGCAAACAGCATCTCAGCCTTGGTCTTGACAGCCTTGTCGGTGCTGAATTCGTTGACCAATGCCTCGTACTGCTCGTCAGAAATCTTGGTATTCGTCGTAGCGTCATCCTTGATTTCTCCAAGCGAACTCTTCTTTTTTAGGAAATCAACTGCCGTTTGAAGTCCTATATTCAGTTCTGATAATACTTTATTTAAACGTACTCCCATCTATTCGAATTGATAATTGATAGTTGAAAATTGATAATTACTCGAACTCTGCCTTCAGTACTTCGATAACGTGATCGACAGTCTCTTCCTCAAGGTCGGCTTTCTCGATAAGCATCTCGCGAGGAGCATTCAGCACAGCCTTGGCAGTATCAAGACCGATGGCCTTGATGGAGTCGATAATCCACTGGTCAATCTCGTCAGCAAACTCGTCGAGGTAGATATCCTCATCGGCTTCGTTCTCGTTCACAACACGGAAGACGTCAATGGTGTACTCTGTCAGCATGGAGGCGAGCTTGATGTTCAGACCACCCTTACCAATGGCCAGCGATACCTCTTCGGGCTGCAGGTAAACCTCTGCCTTGTGTTCCTCGGGATTCAGCGTGATGCTGGTGACCTTAGCAGGCGATAGGGCACGCTGGATGAAGAGCTGGGTGTTGTTGGAGAAGTTGATGACATCGATGTTCTCGTTGCACATCTCGCGAACGATACCGTGTACGCGGCTACCTTTTACACCGACGCAGGCACCTACTGGATCGATACGGTCGTCGTAGCTCTCAACAGCCACCTTGGCACGCTCACCCGGCATACGGGCAATACGGCGGATGGTAATGAGACCGTCGTTGATCTCGGGCACCTCAGCCTCGAGCAGACGCTCCAGAAACAGGTTCGAGGTACGGCTCAGGATGATGCGTGGATTGTTGTTCTCGTTCTGCACCTCTTTAACGATAGCACGGATGGTCTCGCCCTTGTGGTAGTTGTCGGCAGGAATCTGTTCCTGTTTAGGCAGGTGAAGTTCGTTGCCTTCGTCGTCGATGAGCAGTACTTCACGCTTCCAAATCTGGTAGACCTCAGCGCTGACAATCTGTCCGACGCGGTCCTTGTACTTGTTGTACAGCGAGTCATGCTCCAGCTCCAGAATCTTTGAAGCCAGCGTCTGGCGCAGGTTCAGGATGGCACGACGGCCAAACTTCTGGAAATCTACTTCCTCTGACACCTCTTCGCCAACCTCGTAGTCAGGCTCAATCTTCTGGGCCTCGCTCAGGGCAATCTCCTTGTTCTCGTCCTGTACTTCACCGTCAGCCACCACGATACGGTTGCGGTGAATCTCGAAGTCACCCTTGTCGGGATTTACAATCACGTCGAAGTTCTCGTCCGAACCGAACATCTTGGCGATGACGTTGCGGAAACTCTCTTCCAGCACGCTCACCAGGGTTGTGCGGTCGATGTTCTTTGTCTCTTTAAATTCCTGAAAGGTCTCAATCATTGAGGGGCCTTTCGCTTTCTTTAGTGTTGCCATTGATTTATTTTTTTTGTTTTAATCTTTCTCTTTACTTAAAGGCCAGCAGGTATTTGCAGTATTTTACATCGCTTACGTTGAACGACTTGTCAACCTCTACCAGCTGAGGACGCTTCTTGCCCTCAACCTGCTGCTTCTCCTTCACCGTCACGATGAATTGTTCTGCTTCTGTATTGACCTCCTTGAGGATGCCCTGCAACTTTTGGCTGTTGTTCTGCAACACTTCCACCTCTTTACCGATGTGGTTGACGTACTGCTGCATCACCTTGAAAGGCTGACCAATGCCAGCCGAACCAACTTCCAATTCATAATCACCCAGTTCTTCACCCAGCGTGTCCTGCAGGTGACGACTCAAGTCTGCACAATCTTCTATCCATACACCGTCAGCGTGGTCTATCTCAATCACGATACGGTCGTCTGCGGTCATTTCAACATCTACCAGGTAGTAGTCGCCTTTTTGCAACCACTCCTCAACAGCTTTTGTTATTACGTTCTTGTCTATCATATACGATATTTAAGTGTTTAAATGCAAGAATGAGAGACTCGCGTTGGAGTCTCTCATTCCTCTGAACGGCTGCAAAGGTACGAACTTTTTTCCGTTCCTGCAAATTTTTCGGTTATTTATTTACTCGTGTACATATAAATTCCACCCGAGATAGGTCTCGATGGCTTCCTGAACGATGTCGACAACGTCAGTTCGGCACATAGCGACATGATGTTCAAAACCGTTCTTGCAGATATACTTCATCAACTTCTGCAGGTTGTCGACCTTGGTGACTGCGATACATCCATCCATGCCGTAGGGGTCGTTAGTGATTTCGCCCTTACCCAGATAAGCCTTGATGATACCCTTGGGGTCGTCAGTAGAGATACGGAAGAAGGTGAAGGGACCCTCGCTGACCTTGGCATAAACGGCGCCGAAGGTGTTAATCTTGCCTAATGTCCGACCCAATACACCTAATGGACCTAACTTCAAATCACCATTGCCAACAAATTGCTTAGGGAAGTTACCGCAATGGGTGCAAACGCACTTGTTGCGATCCTCAGCGAAGTTGTTGTTCCAGTCGAGCAGGGCAGGAGCGTTCTGCGAAGCCAGCGAGAGGGCATACATCGAGATGGCACCGGCAAGGTCTGTCTCGCAAGCAGCAGGAATCAGCTTTTCTGAGAGCATCGACATCGTCACGCAAGGTGCGCAACCATAGTTCTGCTCCAGAGAATCCCAGCACTGGATGGCAACAGCCTGTACGTCGTTGGCTTCAATCCAGTTCTCGACGGCCACACTGAACTTCGCCTGCAAGCCCAGCTTCTCTTTGTAGCTGTCGGGTACCTTGGCATAGTTGCATGTACGATTGCACATTTCGATGAACTTAGGATCGTCGTCCTGAATCTTCTGGGCGGCATAGAGAATCTCAGAGAGGTCGGCAGGAACAACGGTGATACCTGAGCGTTGCAACAGTTTTTCAGAGGCACGACAGGTATTGAAACCCAAAGGGCGTGTACCAATCTGACCCAAGCGACAATGACGTAAGCCGTTGACTACGCGACAGATAGCAGCAAAGCGGTCGATATCCTTTTTCAGTAAGGGGTCATAGATAGAATAGGTATGCAGGGTGGTATCCGTAAAGGGGATGCCATACTGATAGAGGTTGTTGCACACGCTAATCTTGCCACAGAATGCATCACGGCGTGAGTCGAGGTCAACCTTGTCGTTCTCATCGTCGCAAGCCTGCACCATCACGGGCACGTTCAGGTCGGCATCGCTGATGGCATTAATGATACCAATCTCGAAGCCAAAGTTGGGCAACGAAACGATGATGCCATCGATTTCATCGCGATGCTGGCGGAATTGTTTCGAAACCTTTAGTCCGTCCTCACGAGTCTCAATGCTCGAACTGCCTGTAGGCGTAGCGTCCTCAGGCAGGATAATGTACTCGTAGCCACCCTCGTCGAGTGTCTTCAGCAGTTGCTTGCGAACGTCCTTAGCCAATTCTGAATTAAAATAGGCGCGCGTTCCGATAATCACGCCAAAACATGTCTTTCCGTTCTTCATAATTGTATATTGTTTAGTAATTGATATTTGCTTTTTTCCGTTTGTCGGTCGCTAGTTCATATACGCCTCCGGCTTTTGTTTTTAGGGTGTATAGTCCGGCTTTGTCAGTTTTCATACCTTTTCCCTTGAGTGGAGTGTTCGAACGCAGTTTGCAAGTGCCTCCGTTGCGAGAACGGATGACGGCCTTGGTGAGCTGACCGTTCTTCCAATCGATGTCTATCTCGAAACCGCCACGAGCCACAAGACCCTTTACTGAACCGCTTTTCCATACTGAAGGCAGGGCGGGTAAAAGATAGATAAAACCATCGTAGCTCTGCATCAGCATCTCGGCAATACCTGCCGTACAACCGAAGTTACCATCGATTTGGAAAGGTGGATGGGCATCAAACATATTAGGATAAGTACCACCATGTTGCTTGACAGTGCCAAAAATCAGGAACGTGTCGGCAGTCAGCGTCAACTGATCCTGAATGAGTTTGTAGGCGTGTTCGCCATCCAACAGTCGAGCCCACGAACAAACCTTCCACCCCATGCTCCAGCCTGTCGAGACGTCGCCACGAGCCTCGAGCGACTTGCGGGCGGCATTCCATAAATCAGGGGTGCGTGATGGTGAAATCTGATAGGATGGATAGAGACCATAGAGATGCGAGAAATGGCGATGGTCGTCCTTGGGGTCATCGAGGTCGTCGAGCCATTCCTGCAACTGACCCCAGCGACCAATCTGCATAGGGGGAAGTTGAGCCAATTGGGCTTTGATGGTGTCTAGAATTTCTAGATGGTCTAGATTATCTAGAACCTTTGATGCCTCTAACACATTCGTATACAGCTCCGTCACAATTTGGTTATCCATCGTTACGCCTGCATCCAATGGTGTTGGGCGTCCTTTGCCACCATGCTCTGGCGATTCACCAGGACAAACCACAAGCCACCCTTTTGTGGGATGCTTCACGAGCGTTTGTGTGAAGAAACGGGCAGCATCGAGCATGATGGGGAAATATTGACGAAGGAAATCCTTGTCGTTCGCATATAAATAATGTTCCCACAAGTGACGACAAAGCCAGGCGGCACCCATTGGCCAGAGTCCCGTCTGGGCACGGTCGACAGGTCCCGTAATGCGCCATTGATCTGTATTATGATGCAACACCCAACCCTCAGCGCCATACATGTCGCGAGCGGTCTGCTTACCTTGCTCATAACATTCGCGGATGAGACGGAACAACGGTTCGTTCAATTCCGTCAAATTTGTCACTTCCGAGGGCCAATAATTCATCTCGAGGTTAATGTTCGTCGTGTATTTCGAGTCCCACGACGGGAAAATCTTTTCGTTCCAAATGCCTTGTAGGTTAGCAGGATTCATATTATCGGGTTGTGACGAGGAAATCAAGAGGTAGCGCCCGAATTGGAAATAGGTAGCGACGAGGTGATTGTCAGCGACAGAATCATTGACCATACTAAAGCGCTCGATGCGCTTGTTCATGGGGACGTTGGCGTAGAGGGCAGGTCCCAAGTCGAGCTTCACGCGGTCGTAATACTTATGGTATTCTTTTTCGTGCTGAGCCTTCAGCGCTTCATAGCCCAAGGCCATTGCTGCATGTAGGCGTTCTTTCGATTGTACCTCCTCGTCGCCCGTGATGTCCTTGTAGCTCTTCACATTCGTGCCGATAGCGACGTAGATGGTGGCCTCATCGGCACCTACTACGCTGATGTTACCGTTCGAGCCTGTCGTTCGTCCGCCTTTTGTCTGTACGGCCATACGGCCCATAAAGCGCACCTTGCCTTTCAGACCCTCATGCTTGGAAGAAACGCCTAAGAGCGTTGCCTCGTTGCCGTCCATACCTATTAGTGGATTCTCATGAGGTGTGGTCATGTTGACAGTAAATGTAATCTTGCCTTTCTCGCTGGCAGTCAAGTGGATAGCCATTACATGGTTGCCGCCCAATGGAGTGATGACCTCACGTTCATACTTCACACCATTTACTTCATAGCGGACAATGCTTTTGGCATTATCTATATCCAACCAACGCTCGTAGTTCTTGTAGTCAGCATGTCCGGGCATTGCAATATACAGGTCGCCAACGGGCTGATAGGGCATACCCATATTCTTATCGACAGCACGGGGCATCACCTTTGCGTCAGCCAACTCCTGCGCCTCCTTGTATTTCCCTTCGAAAATCAGCCTCCGCACTTCTGGCAATGCCTGCTTGGCACTGGGATTGATGACGTTATTCGGTTGTCCAGCCCAGATGGTCTCTTCGTTCAGCGCAATATGCTCTACGGCAGGCGCCCCAAACACCATACCGCCTATCACGCCATTCCCCACGGGCAATGCCTGCGTCCACGTCTGGGCAGGCCGGTCGTACCAGAGCCTGTATTGCGCCCTTGCAGCACTAAACCACGTAATAATAAATGACAAAGAGAAAACTATCAGTCGTTTCATAGTTCCATCAGCCTATTCTTTATTTTAAAGACTGACAATGCCCTCAATTGTCATCAGCCTCGATATTGCTCCGCGAGGCTCCCGATGGTAATTTGTTAAAATATCACTTTTTAAATATTTTAATTACCTTTCCGTCTTCCTGTCGAATGATGTTCAGACCACGTTGCAGGATGTCGTGGCTGCGACCGTCAAAAGTAAAGATAGTGTTGCCCAAATGGTTTGCTAATGCAGGAGTAACGATGCCCGATGAAGCTTCCCATTCATACTGGTGCTCTTTGTTGCCGAAATTGCATTTCTTCACGTGGCCATTACCATCGAACTCATAGCTGTAGTCGATGGCTTCGTTAAATGTTCCCTCATGAGTGTTGCTACCATTGCGCGAAACACGCTTTGTCAGGTTTTTGCATTGCTTTCCAAAATAGTTGGCGCAGAATAACATTGGCGAAAAGGTTACTGCCTCTGTCTCGTTGAATATCATGGCCACTGATCCGCTGAACGCATTCACGAGGCTTTGGTCTTCGTGGGCGGTATCGTAGTCGAACGTCAGGCTGGTATTCATCTTCGAACCAACGACACTGGCCTCTTTGATGTTGCCGTCTTCCCAGATCAAATTCATCTCACTGTTCGCCCATGATTCGAAATCACTCTTTGTGACGATTTTCACCAGCTGGTCTTTTTCATCATAAGTGAAGTCGAGCGTGTTGAACAGGAAATCACCTCCGTTTGTTATCCATACCTCCTCTTTTACGACTTTGTCGTTGCTCACGAACAATTTGTCCGTCACTATAGCACCGTTTTGCGTATATTTGATGGTGATCATGTCGGAAGCATACTCCCACGTTATTGTCAACGACTCTTTCGTCGACGTTACCGTAAACAAAGAGAACCGTCCTTGGTCGTCGTAGTTGAAGTTGTAAGTCAGTCCATCATTAGACGACGCATAGAAGAACTTGCTGACACGGTCGTTGACGGCGTGCGACACACTACCTCCCGAGTTTTCGCCCTCAGAAGAACCATCTTTTATCCACGTCAGCACGTCGCGACCTTCTGAATACGTAAACTTGGTTGGCGATACGATGGTTATCTTCATCACCGAGGGGTCATCCTCTTCACCTTTTATGTAGATGGTAAGAATGCAATTGGAAGCATCAAAGTCGTACTTGAAGTTGTCGACTCCTTCTGATTGCCCTTTGTGAAACTCTTCAAGAGTTCCTGTGTTGTCGGCTTTGAACACCCAGATACCATCAAGACTTTCTACATCTGACTCATATTGGTACCATGTGCCGACAATATTAAAGTCCTCGGCGAACATTGCCATACTTAACAGCAACAACGTAATAAGCGATAAAATCTTCTTCATAATCAATCTTGTATATAATTTATTAGTTCTCTGCCTATTCAAGCCACTCCCACTCGTATCGGTAATGTTTGCGTGGCCAGTGCGAGTGCTCTTATTTTGCGTCTGCCTTCTCATGGGCTAAACTAAAGATACTCGGTGCAAAGATACGCATTATTTTTGAAATACGATGAGGAAAAGCGAAAAAAGTTGCAAGGAGGAACAAAATAGCAATTCATATATTATTTTTTTGTAGAAAAGGGTGACACGCTGACACAACCCCAGTAAATAAAGGGCGTGCAACGTTTTGAAGGGAGACACAGGGTGACACAAGGGTGACACGTTTGCAGTGCTGTTTTCATTAGTGGGTCCAGATGACGGAGCGGGGACTAAAGTCGCTTGATAACAGGCACTTACGGCGCGATAAGTGGCACTTATTCGCTGAATTCTCGCGAAAATTCAGAGGTTTACTACCGGCTTTCTCGCAGTTTACCGGTACTAAAGCTTCGAATTTTCACGAAAATTCAGAAGATAGCCAGCCCTTATTCCCCGTTAACCCAGGGTTATGGGTTCGTTTTACCTGCCGTAGCGTCATTAGAAGCCGCAATACCGACATCCCGTAACGCATGTTTTTCGTCAAATTTTCACGGAGCACTATCCTGTTTTAGTTGTATGACGACAATGTCTGGATCTTGCCGTTTCGTTCTGTAGAAATCAAGTTGCTTGATGTCGCTGGGTGATATGGAAATTGGCGGAACGGGGTCAATCTCCCCTTTGCCGTCAACCACTACTATCCGTGCGAAGAAGTGGATTTGTCCATATTCGCCTGTATAGCGCTTCACACCGATGTTGTTTAACAACTTGTCCAGGTCATGAAACAACTTTAGTTTTGGATGATTCTCTGTAAACATAAACGAGGGTAATCCCATACTGTGTGAAATGCGGGATTTGATAGGACGCTTCATACCTGACACCGTGACCTCAGGCAGGTTAAATGTGGCATTTTCCAGTCTAATGGTGGTGTCGCACCGTGCAATGACTTCGTCGGTTTCTTTCGTGCGGATAGATATTGTTGCAGTTCCCCTGTTAAGCAGAGTGCCGCTGACTCTGAGCACCTTCTCTGGGTCATAGTCGGCCTCTAAATTGTTTCCGCTGCCTTGAATGATACATACAAGTGAAGTGGTATCGTTGTAGTTGTGCAGTTTTACCAGCACGTTCCCTTTGCGTTGCTTTACCTCAAGCTGTGGCAACTTGCCGTTGGTCTGGGCCTTGCAGGGTAACAATGCAACGATATATGATAGCAGAAGCAGAAATCGTATCATTTGTACAGCGATTTCAGCGTTTCTTCTGGTTCTATTGTCACCTTGCTTTCGTCGAGCATTGTGCGGTCGAGGCCGAAGACGTCGATGAAGAAGTCGTAGACGGCGTTACGTTTGTTCTCTTTGAAATCGTGACGTTCGTTGGGAAGGTGGACGTTACGCACCTTGTCTTGAGCACCATAGAAACCATAGATGCGTTGCAGATAGGGGAACTCGAGGGTGGGGACGGAACTGGTCCAGTCGCCACCATCGCTGACGATGAGCATAGGCTTGGGAGCCATGATAGCGGCGAGTTCTGGTTCGCAAGTACCGCCAGCAGCGAGCTGAACGGGCTTGCCACTCTCGCAGGGACAACCGCCATCGAAATGCGAAGCGAGATGAACCACAGGTGCTGAGGCCGTCACACGTTCGTCGAGCAAGGAAAGCAGGACGGTATGTGTACCACCGCCCGAGCCACCCATGACGCCAACACGTTCGGTGTCGATGTCCTTACGGTTTTTGAGCATCCAGTCGAGCAGGATATAGCCACAAGCGGCTTGATAGACGTGGGCGCGAGAGGTATGGTGGGCTGCTTCGCCTACTTCCTTCTCTGATTCGTCCCAACCGTAAAGGTCGAAATCGACACAGACGGCACCCATACGGGCTAAGGTGCCTAAGCGTTGTTGTTCGTCCTTGCGATAACGGTAGGGCCAATGGCCATCAGGACATACAATTAAGGGCTTTTGGCTTTTGGCCTTTAGCTTTTTGCTCTTGACAGGTGCATAGGCGTAGATGGTGCCGAAGAGATGCTGGCCGGGCGTCAGTTCGATGCAGATGTTTTGAGTAGTATAGCCGTCATGTTTGCGGATTTTCGAAAGAATGACAGGGCGTTTTCCCGATGGAGAACCATCGGGCACAGTGACGCAACTATCGAGGAAAGCATCGAGCTCCAAACGCTGGCGAACCTCACGACGAAGTGAGTCCCGACGAGCCTCCCATTGTTCCTTATTATGGTATAAGGACGAAAGCCAGTCGAGCATCATTTTGCCTTCCTGCTCATGACGACGCGGATATTCGTAGAGCTTAATCTTATAGAGGTTGCCGTTCTGCTTCCACCAGTTCCAGTCGTAGTATTTGCAGATGTTGTCGAGTGTCATCTCCAGCGAATACGGGCGCACGCGGAAGTCGGCATACGGCAGTTGTTTGCCCACCGTGTCCACATTTGCGTCGAACTTAAACCTCACACCAAAGCGACGTGCCACATCCTCCATCAGGTCGTGCACGCTCCGTTCATATCGTGTCTCAAACGTCTGTGCCCCCACTACCGAAGGTAGTATGGCACATAGGAAAATCAGAATCTTTTTCATATATCATAAAGACTAACGAGGCCCTTAAATGTCATCAGCCGACGGGCTCAGAGTTTAGTGCCGGTAAACTCGGAGTTTAGTGGCACTAAAGTGGAGGTTTACCGGCACTAAACTTTTTCGTCATCGGCGTATTGTTGGCCGTAATGGTAGAAATAAGGGCAGAAATGTTGTTTTATTGCAAAAATAATCGTATCTTTGCCGACGCTAAAAACAACATTCGATATGAAGACAGACATACAGATAGCACGGGAATGCGAATTGCTGCCCATTGGCGAGATTGCCACACAGCTGGGGATTGCCCCTGAAGAGATAGAACCGTACGGACGCTATATGGCCAAGGTACCGGTGAGCCTGATCGACGAGAAAAAAGTGAAGAAGAGCCGGCTGATACTGGTGACGGCCATCAGTCCTACGAAGGCTGGTATCGGTAAAACTACCGTCAGCATCGGTTTGACGTTGGGGCTGAACAAGATTGGCAAGAAGGCTACCGTTGCCCTGCGAGAACCGTCGCTAGGGCCTTGCTTCGGCATCAAGGGCGGTGCTGCCGGTGGCGGCTATGCCCAGGTGTTGCCAATGGAGAAAATCAATCTGCATTTTACGGGTGACTTCCATGCCGTAACCTCAGCGCATAACACCATTAGTGCGCTGTTGGACAACTATATCTACCAGCATCGTAAGGACGGCTTCTCGTTGCGTGAGATATATTGGAAACGTGTGCTCGACGTAAACGACCGAAGTCTGCGCAACGTGGTGACAGGACTGAGGGGTGACGGTGTGGTGAATGAGACGGGCTTCGACATCACCCCCGCCTCGGAACTGATGGCCATCCTCTGCTTAGCAACCAGTGAGGAGGACCTGCAACGGCGCATCGAGAACATCGTGCTGGGCGTCACCTCCGACGGCAAACTGTTTAAGGTGAAAGACCTCGGCGTGGCTGGAGCCATCACCGTACTGCTCAGGGATGCCCTCAACCCGAACCTCGTGCAGACGACGGAGCACACGCCCGCCTTCATCCACGGCGGACCGTTTGCCAACATCGCCCATGGCTGTTCGAGTGTGGTGGCGACGAAGATGGCCATGAGCTATAGTGACTATGTGGTGACAGAGGCGGGCTTCGGTGCAGACCTCGGCGCAGAGAAGTTCTTCGACATTAAGTGCCGCAAGGCAGGCCTTCTGCCGCGATTGGTAGTCATCGTCGCCACAACGCAGGGCCTGAAGATGCATGGAGGCGTGGATCTCGATCACATCAAGGAACCGAACGCCAAGGGACTGACCGAGGGTCTGAAGAACCTGAACCGCCACATCCGCAACATGCAAGGTTTCGGACAACCTGTGGTAGTGACTCTCAACCGCCACGATACAGATCTGGAGGAGGAAATCGCTATTGTGCGCAAGAACTGTGAGGACTTGCAGGTAGGCTTTGCCGTCAACGAAGCCTTCCTCAAGGGTGGCGAAGGTGCCATTGAACTGGCGCAGACCGTGGTTGAGACGATTGACAAACAGCAACCCCTGCCCATTCGCTTTACCTATAAGGAGACTGACCGTCTGGAGGACAAGATAGAGAAGGTGTGCAAGAGTATCTACGGTGCATCGGCAGTGGAATACGGCAAGACTGTGACAAAGAAACTGGAATCCCTGCGCAAATCGTTTACCGACGATGACGGCGCCATCGCCCACTATCCCGTCTGCATCGCCAAGACGCAGTTCTCATTCTCGGCCGACTCTACCCGTTACGGTTCGCCTGAGGGCTTCACCATCCGTATCCGCGACGTTATTCTCAACTGCGGTAGCGAGATGATTGTTGCCATTGCTGGCGACATGCTTCGCATGCCAGGACTGCCCAAGAGTCCGCAGGCTGAACGCATCACTATCGAGAACGGCGAAATCGAAGGACTATCATAATTCACTAAAATAATAACCATAATGAGAACAAAGACTATTCTTACTTTTGTTGCGCTTGTAGTATTTTCGAGCGTACGTGTGAGTGCTCAGACAAAGTATGCCTGGCAGAATCCCCAGTTACCTCGTGCTGAACGTGTAGAGAGCCTGTTGGGAATGTTGACCCCTGAAGAGAAGGTGGGCCTGATGATGAACAAGTCGGTTTCGATAGACCGTCTCGGCATCCCTTCATACAACTGGTGGAGCGAGGCCTGTCATGGTGTGCGCCAGGGAGGTTATACCGTCTATCCCCAGCCCATTGGCTTGGCCGCAGCATTCAGCGAGAAACTGGTCTACGACGTATTCTCGCAGGTCTCGGATGAGGCTCGTGCCAACTGGAACCGTACTGACCACAACGATCCAAAGTTGTTCAATGTACCTATGGGCGTGACCTACTATCCAGGTAATCCTGAACTGACGTTCTGGTGTCCGAACGTCAATATCTTCCGCGATCCACGTTGGGGTCGTGGTCAGGAGACGTGTGGTGAGGATCCTTATCTGAATGCGGTGCTGGGTGTGCAGACTGTGCTGGGTATGCAGGAGCCTATCACGCTGAACGGCAAGACCTATTACAAGACGCATGCCTGTGCCAAGCACTATGCCGTACACAGTGGTCCAGAACCCTTGCGTCACTCGATGAACGTGGAACCCACGAATCGCGACCTCTGGGAGACCTATCTGCCTGCGTTCAAGGCATTGGTCAAGAAGGGAAACGTTCGTGAGGTGATGTGTGCCTACCAGCGTTTCGAGGGCAAGCCCTGTTGTGCTAGCGACCGCCTGCTCATCGATATCCTGCGCAACAAGTGGGGCTATGATGCTATTGTGCTTACTGATTGCGACGCCATCAACAATTTCTTCAATCGCGGTCAACACGAGACGCACAAAGATCCGTTGTCGGCTACCGTCGATGCCGTGCTGAACGGTACTGACCTCGAGTGCGGTAAGGTGATGATGAACCTGACGGACGGCCTGAAGAAGGGCTTGATTAAGGAGAGTGACCTTGACGATCATCTGCGCAAGACGCTGACGGGTCGTTTCGAACTGGGTATGTTCGATCCCGCCTCATCCCTCGAGTGGTCGAAGATTCCTGCTTCGAATATCAGTAACGAAGAGCACGACGCCCTCGCCACCCAAGCAGCCCGCGAATCAATGGTGCTCTTGGAAAATAAGGGCATTCTTCCTCTTTCTAAGGACATCAAGACGATTGCTGTTGTTGGTCCAAATGCCGACGATGTGGAGTTGTTGAACGGTAATTATGGTGGCACGCCTACCGATAACCACAAACATTCGCTGTTGGAAGGTATCAAGAATGCCGTCCCTAGTGCGAAGATAATCTATCAGAAGGCTTGCGAGCTGAACGATGAATATGAGACCATCCATCACATGCAAGACTTCAATGGTGGCAAGGGCGCCCTCGTGGAGTTCTATAATAATAAGGAATTAGCTGGCGAGCCTGCCAAGACGGCATATTACAACGAACTGAACTTCTCGACATTTGGTGCCTGGGGCTTTGCTGAGGGTGTCAATCGCGACACGCTGTCCGTTCGCGTCAGTGGTCAGTATACGTCGAACTTTACTGGTGAGATGAAATACACGCTGACTACCGATAACGGCTATGTGCTGAAGGTGAATGGCGAGGTCGTCGAAGAAAATAAGGGCGGCGGTCGTCGTGGATTTGGTTTCGGACGTCGCGTAGAGTATAAGTCGTTCCCTGTTGAGGCTGGTAAGACCTACGATATCGTGATTGAATACAAGCACGGCAACGGTCAGTTTGCTATGTTGCGTGGTGACATCTGCGAGCGCAAGCTCGTTGACTTCACGGAACTCGCCAATGAGGTGAAGGGTGCTGATGCCATTATCATTATCGGTGGTATCTCTGCCCGTATGGAAGGCGAGGGTGGTGACAAACAGGATATCGAACTGCCGAAGGTTCAGCAGATGCTCGTAAAGGCCATGCACCAAACGGGTAAACCTGTCGTCTTTGTCAATTGCTCTGGTTCGGCAATAGCCTTTGGTAGTGTAGAGGGTCAGTACGATGCTTTGTTGCAGGCTTGGTATCCTGGTCAGGGCGGTGCGAAGGCACTGGCTGAGGTACTGTTTGGCGACTACAATCCTGGCGGAAAACTCCCTGTGACGTTCTATCGTTCGAACAATGACCTGCCCGACTTCCTTGACTACTCGATGAAGAACCGCACCTATCGTTACTTTACAGGTGTGCCTCAGTATGCGTTTGGTTATGGACTGAGCTACACGACGTTCAACGTGGGCAAGGCGAAGGTGAAGAGTCAGAAGGGTAAAGCCCCCAAGGTGACACTTACTATCCCTGTGAAGAATACGGGTAGTCGTGAGGGAACAGAAACCGTTCAGGTGTATGTAAAACGACTGGATGATGCTGGTGCGCCCATCAAGGCACTGAAAGGTTTCCAGAAGCTGAATCTGAAGGCTGGCGAGACGCAAAATGCCATTGTCACTCTCGATAGTGAAGCCTTTGAATATTACGACGAGATGATAGACGAACTTGCCGTAAAGCCTGGCAAATACCAGATACTCTACGGCACGTCGTCAAGGGATGAGGACTTGAAGTCGTTCGACTTCTCCTTCTAACCACCGTTCCTGTCGGTTTTCCGACGGGGGCTATTCTTTACTTATAGATAGGACCAAAGTTGGCGCAGGCACGATAGTCGGCGCCTTCTTTGTCCATACCGAATGCATTCCAGCACGAAGGACGGAAGATATCCTTATCGGCAATATTGTGCATACAAACGGGAATGCGGAGCATAGCGCAAAGGGTGATGAGGTCGGCACCTACGTGTCCGTAGCAAATGGCTCCGTGGTTGGCTCCCCAGTTGTTCATGACGCTATAGACATCCTTGAAGGCATCCTTTGTGGGATCGAGACGTGGGGCAAACCAAGTGGTAGGCCATGTGGGGTCAGTACGCTTGTCAAGAATGTCGTGCGTCTTGGGGTCGAGCTCTACTGTCCAACCCTCAGCGAGTTGCAATACAGGACCTAAGCCAGCGACGAGGTTCAGACGTAACATCGTCATAGGCATGCCACCCTTTGTGACGAAGTGCGACGAGTAACCACCTCCACGGAAGTAGTCGCGGTCGGCAGGCATCCATGAGGTAGCCTTCAGACAAGCCTCCATGTCCTCGTTCTTCATCTCCCAGAAAGGCTTGATGGTAGGATTGCCATCCTTGTCGCTCATAGCACCTGTGGCATCAAGGGTAGTGGCACCGCTATTGATAAGGTGGATGAAACCACCAGCGGCCAAACCGCTGGGCACTGTACCAGCTACGCGCTCGACAGCCTCTGGGCTCCAATAGGTGCGGATGTCGCTGAACATTACACCCTTGTTGGTCAACAGATGGCCGAAGAGCATAGACATACCATTCAGGAAGTCGTTCTCTGTGGCTAATGTATAAGCCTCGCGAGGACCATTCCAGTCAAACGACGTGCACATCATCGACTCAGGGAAGTCGAAGTTGGGCTTATAGTCCGTCCACTGACGCTGGCCCTGTACACCGGCAGCAATGGCATTATGTCCGATAGCCTCTTCTTTGTAGCCCATTGCACCCAGTTTCTCGCTGCCCTGCATCAGGTCGCGGATAATCATCATACACTTCACAGTAAACTCCCAGTCCTCGTCCTTCTCCTGACGATTCTTACCTTTGCCTTTACCATTGAAGGTAGTCATGGGAACGCCAGGGAACAAGGGGCGGTCCTCGTTATAGTCGTGACCCTCTTGGGGTTTGCAGTATTTCTCTACCCACTGCATAGCCTTCTCGAATTCCTCCTTGTCGTAGATGCCGAAGTCGACGCGACGCAGAATCTCTACCAGCGATACATACTCTGTACGCATGCCAAGGTACTGTTGCAGGAAGTCGGCATTGACGATACTTCCAGCAATACCCATACAGGTGTTACCCAGCGACAGATAGCTTTTGCCACGCATCGTTGCCACAGCCTGAGCAGCACGTGCAAAACGTAGAATCTTCTCAGCCACATCCTCGGGAATGGTGTTGTCATTGAGATCCTGCACATCGTGACCATAGATGCCGTAAGCGGGCAGACCTTTCTGTGCGTGGGCAGCGAGGACGGCAGCCAAGTAAACAGCTCCTGGACGCTCCGTTCCGTTGAAGCCCCAAACAGCCTTGGGATAAGTGGGATTCATGTCCATTGTCTCTGAACCATAACACCAACAGGAGGTAACGGTAATGGTGCTACCCACGCCTTCGCGCTCAAACTGTTCGGCACAAGCGGCACTCTCGCCTACACGTCCAATCGTTGTATTTGAAATGACACACTCAACTTTCGAGCCATCACCATTGTGAAGATTGCTCTCAATGAGCGTTTTTACTGCCTTGGCGAGGTTCATCGTCTTCTCTTCGAGCCCCTCGCGAATACCACCCTGACGACCGTCAATCGTAGGACGGATACCAATCTTTGGATACACTTGTTTCATTTCTCTGATATGTTTTAGTTGTTAAGTTCTACCTAAAAAGACGCACAACGCTTTTGATTGTCATCATCGCAACAAAAGCGCATAATGCGTAGGTGTTGCTCGAATTATTGCTTCCTTTTTTCTTTAATTCGAAATTTATTCTTACCTTTGCAGCCGAAAATATAATAAAGAACAAAGATGAAGAAGTTATTGATAGTTTTTTTGCTGATGCTGACAATGACAGCTCAGGCAGATAACGTGATGACCAAGACCCAGGACGGAACCTACATCGTCAACACCACAACGTTGGCTGACGACGTGGAGGGATATGCTGGTGCAACGCCTCTGGAGGTACATATCAAGAAGAACAAAATCGTGAAGGTTGTCGTGCTGAAAAACATGGACGGACCTAAGTATAACGCCAAGGTGAAGAAGGAAATGTTGACGAAGTACGAGGGTATGGACGTCAAGAA
>CADCDY010000008.1 GCA_902800245.1 uncultured Prevotellaceae bacterium | reverse complement strand
ACGACAGCCGGTTGTACTGGCCTTCTAAGGATGTCCCCGTGTATTCCGACTATGCTTACTTCCAATTGTATAACTCAACCTTCACAGATATTGTCATCCAATGAAAAAGAAGAACTATCACTCCCCAAGCATGCAGGTAATTGAACTGCTTTCGTCTCAGCTTCTCAGTGGATCGAACCAAGGCGGAGATGGGCCAATCCATGCCCCAAGATACGTGTACGACAACTTCGACGAGGGAGAGTGAAATAAAAGTAAAATATGAGATACGGAGTTATTGGCACTGGTGCCATTGGAGGATATTATGGAGCCAAACTGGCTCATGCAGGACAGGAG
Organism: uncultured Prevotellaceae bacterium; assembly: GCA_902800245.1. GTDB lineage: Bacteria > Bacteroidota > Bacteroidia > Bacteroidales > Bacteroidaceae > Prevotella. Next base: position 50,672 of record CADCDY010000008.1, on the reverse strand, counting down.
CTGCACTTCCTGCTGCGCAGCGACTATGAGTATGTGAAACAGCACGGATTGCAGGTTGATTCCTGCGACGGATCGTTCCATCTGACGGATGTGAATGCCTATCTGTATACGGAGGACATGCCGAAGTGCGACGTGGTGCTGGTGTGTCTGAAGTCTGTGAACAATGGCAAACTGCAGTCGTTGCTGCCCCCATTGCTCCATGACGATACGCTGGTGGTGCTCATTCAGAACGGCATTGGCGTAGAGGAGGATGTGCAGAAGATGTTCCCCGATGTACAGTTAGCTGCCGGACTGGCCTTCATCTGTTCTGCCAAGACTGAGCCAGGCGTTGTCAACCACCAGTGTTATGGCAGCATCAATCTGGCCAACTATTCCTGCAAGGACGAGACGCTGATGCAGGCTGTGGTCGATGAGTTTCGTCAGGCAGGCATTGAGACTGGCCTGGTGGAATATCACGAGGCACGATGGAAGAAAGCCGTTTGGAATATGCCGTTCAACGGTATGACGGTAGCGCTGCACACGCAGACTGACATGCTGCTGAAGAACAAGTCGACGCGTCAACTGATTCGCGAGCAGATGATGGAGGTGGTAAGTGCTGCCCAGCATCTGGGCGTGAAGAACCTGGATGAGGCGTTTGTCGACAAGATGATAGATATGACTGATAACATGACGCCCTATTCGCCATCCATGCGACTGGACTACGACTTCCACCGTCGCATGGAGATATACTATCTCTATACCCGCCCCTTGGAGATTGCCCGTGAGGCTGGCTGTCCTATGCCGAAACTAGAGATGCTGGAGGCAGAGCTGCGGTTCCTGGAGGAGGATTCTAGCAGATAGAAGATTTCTTCTATTGCTTGATATGGACGTCCTGTTGCGGGAAAGGAATCTCGATGCCGTGCTGGTTGAGGGTGTCGTAGATGCAACGGAGCACTTCGCTGATGACGTACGACTTCTTGGGTGCCTCGGCCCAGACGAACATCTTGAGGTTGATGCCTGAATCGCTGAGCTCGCTCACGACGGAGCGGGCTTTCTTCGTGCGGTCCATCCAGTGGTGGTTCAGCTTCGAGACAGCCTCGTCGGCCAGCTGCATAACCTGTTGCAGGTTGGAGCCATAGGCCACGCTGTAAGGTACGGCGGCAAGGACGTAGCTGTGGTTGCGCGTCAGGTTCTTGTAATTGTTGGAGAACAGCTGTGAATTCTGGAAGGTGATGGTCTCACCATAGAGTGACTCGATGACGGTGGACGTGTAGCTGATGTTGGTGACGCGGCCGATGGTATTGTTGACCTCTATCCAGTCGCCCACCTTGATGCGTCCCGTCATGAGCGAGGCACCATAGAAGATGTTCTCGATGATATTTTTCGAGGCGAAACCGATACCAGTGCTGAGTCCTCCTGTGATGGCCAGCAGCCACGAGAGGCTGATGTGGAAGATGGAGAGCGACATGAGTAGCCAGATGCCCCAGATGAAGATCTGGATGACGTTCTTCGACATGGCCGTACGGCTGTCAGCAGAATCGGGGTCGTTGTTGACGTAATGCAGATGCAGGAGTCGCAGGAGCGTCTTGCTGAGCCACGAGAAGAAGAACCACAGGCAGATGACCATTGTGAGCTTGAGGATGCTGATGGTGAAATTCTCCTGATGGTTGGTGTTCGAGAGCAGATCCGGTGCGTCGGTCAGGTCGATGAACTTGTATTTGAAGATATCCCAGCAGAGGTCGCTAAGGTTGAAGACGTCAGCCGCCCACCAGACGCTGAGCATGACGCTGCAGACACCCATCGTTGGCAGTACCACTTGGTACATCAGGTCGTAAACCCACGTCTTGGTGACGGGTGCCTCGGCCAGTTGGCGACGCTCGCCGTAGAGCTTGAGATACTGCGACAGGCAGGTGATGGTAAGGATGCACGTGAGCTGCATGATCCACCAGATGAGCACCTGAACGGCCAACAACGTGTAGCCCGTCCACGAGCAAACGACGGAGGCAATGAACACCACGAGCGAGATGTAGGTGAAGAACATGTCGGAGCGTGGAACGTTGTGATTATGGCGTCGGATGACGCTCCACTGCCACAGGGCGCAGGCAAGTAGAATAGGCGGGAAGAGGATATTTACTAATTCATTGGGAATCAGAATGATGCGGAAGGCGATAACGAGGAATCCGACCGCTATCAATGGGGTATAGATGCGGAAAGCACTCTTGATTTGGTCGCCCTTGACGCGTAGTAGCAGCGAGAACAGGATGACACCTAGGAGCCAGGCGTAGGTCACCAACAGATTGGCGGCCATGATGAAGAAATTCTGTTCGACAGTAGCCAGCGTGATGCCGAGGATGATGGCGAAGGTGACTGTCGTCGTAGCCATCGTGATGCAGGCGCGTTTCTTCATAAACTCCTCAGTGCGCAACTTCTTGGGCACTACATAGCGGATGACCAAGAAATTGAGCAGCGTGGCCAGGACGGCATAGAGAATGACGCCCATGAGTAGTCCGAAGATGAAGCGCGAGTCCCACTGGGAATTGTCGGTAGGCCGGTATTTCTTTTCGACGGTACGCGACATAAAGCGCCAGTTTCGGTTGAAGTTCTGGAGAATGCTGAAATAGGAGTCGCCACCATTGCGGAAGATGCCCGTCTGGATATCGTTATAGCGCTTCTGGGCATAGTCGTTCATTCGCGACAGGCGTTTCTCCGTGTGGTCGTACATCTCGATGAAGTCGTTCATCTTGTCGCGGTTATGCTCGAGTTTCTCACGTATCTCGTAAGCCAATGCCAGACAGGCTGTACGGTCCTTCTGTGCCTGAGGACTGAGCACGCGCTGGGGCATCGAGTTGAGCGTTCCGATGAGTGAGTCGTAGCGCGCTATCTCGCCCTCCGTCTTCCTCATAAACTGCTTGAAGGGTATGCGCTGGCGCTGGAATTCCTGATATTGCTCTGTGGCCTCGTGGCAGGCGTAGGTCAGGTCGAACACGTACTCTTGTTTCTGGGAGTATAGCATCAGCGAGTTCTGGTCTGAACGTTTCATGGTGGCAATGAGCCTGTTGCGCATCTGTTCGCTGCGCTTGTTGTCGAGTTCGGAACGTTCCGACAGTTCGTTGTGTTGGGTGTTCAGTTCGGCACGCAGTATCTGTAACGTCTGTGCCAGGTCTTTCTCTTTTAGCACGGCATGGACGCTCAGCGTGACCAGAAAAATGACTATAATGGTAAAAAATCGCTTCATTGTTGTTATTTTTGTGCGCAAAGATACAAAATAATTGAGAAATGTGAGTTGAAAATCGAAAATTATCGTTATCTTTGCAGAAAATTAACGAAATATGATACTAATAGCTGATAGCGGAGGCACCAAGACCGACTGGTTGCTGCTCCTTTCTTCCGGAATTCGTAAAGGCGACGTCATCGCCACGTTCCACACGCAGGGCATCACGCCCATCCATCAGACTCCAGACGTCATCCGTCACATCTTGGGACAGGAACTGATGTCGCAGTTGTCAACATTTCCACGGGCTCAGCTCATTGACTCGGGGGTATTGGAAAAGCCCTTGATGTCCGACTTGGAGGTGTTTTTCTACGGTAGCGGCTGTACGCCTGCCCACGTGCCCATGATGAAACAGATGTTGGGCGAAGTGTTCGACCCCCAGAAGGTGGAAGTACACAGCGACCTGATGGCGGCTGCACGTGCATTGTGCCAGCACGAGGAGGGCATTGCCTGCATTCTGGGCACGGGAGCCAACAGTTGCCTGTACGACGGTAACGACATCGTGCAGAACACGCCAGCGCTGGGTTATATCCTTGGCGACGAGGGCGGTGGAGCCGTCTTGGGACGCATGTTTATGAATGCCATCTTCAAGAATCCGGCATATGCATCCATCCGCGACGAATTCCTGGCTGAGACGAAGCTGACGCAAGCAGACATCATCCAGAAGGTGTACCGCGAACCGCTGGCAAACCGTTTCCTCGCCACGACGTCGCTGTTCATCGTCGAACGACAGAACAACCGCCTGTTGCGCGACCTGGTGATTGAGAATTTCCGTGAGTTCTTCCGCAAGAATATCGTGCCTTACAAGCGTCCCGACTTGCCTGTACATTTCGTCGGTTCTATGGCGCACCACTATCCAGCAGCTTTGCAGGAGGCTGCAGAGGCAGAAGGATTCCACGTGATGTCCATCGTCCAAAGTCCGATAGACGGCTTGATGGCCTATCACTCGCGTTAAACGTTATGTCACTTCGTTCCATGACTTTTGTCACGACTCGGCAAAATTCGAACGAGTTCGATTTTGCTCTCGCTGCTCCAAAAGTTCAACGTTCAATGTATTTTTTCAAGCCCTGACGCAGGAAATCGACGTAGGCTGATACGTCCTCATCATACGAGCGGCTGCCCATCAATGGGCGGCCCTCATTGTTTAACAGGACATAGAACGGCTGGGCATTGGCACCGAACTTGGTGCGCTGGAGGTAGCTCCACTTATCGCCAACGGTGCGCAGGGTGCGTTGCTGGCCGTTCTCCGTCACCTCGATGGGTTCTGCAAGAGGCGTCTTGTCGTCGACATAAAGCGACACGAGCACGTATTTCTTGTTCAGCAGGTCAGCCACCTGCGGGTCGCTCCACACGGCAGCTTCCATCTTGCGACAGTTGACGCAACCAAAGCCCGTGAAGTCGACGACGACGGGTTTACCTTCAGCCTTAGCCGCGGCCATGCCTTGCTCGTAGTCGGTAAAGCGCGCCTCGACACTGCCCTGATAGAGGTTGAAGTCCTGCGTGTTCATGGGTGGCGTAAAGGCGCTGATGGCTTTACACGGTGCACCCCACAGACCAGGAATCATATAGACGGTAAAGGCCAGCGAGGCCATTGCCAGGAAGAACTGCGGCACGTTGGTGCGACGGTTCTCGTCGTCGTGTGGGAACTTGATCCAGCCCAGCAGATAGGCACCTAACAGTCCGAAGATGACAATCCACAGGGCGAGGAACACTTCTCGGTCGAGGATGTGCCAGCCGTAAGCGAGGTCGGCCACGCTGAGGAACTTTAATGCAAAGGCAAGTTCGATGAATCCCAGCACGACCTTGATGGTATTCATCCATCCGCCCGACTTGGGAGCCTGCCTGAGCAACGACGGGAACAGGGCGAAGAGGGTAAACGGAATGGCCAGCGCAATGGCGAAGCCCAACATGCCGATGGTAGGTCCGAGGATGGAGCCCTGCGTGGATACGGCCACGAGGAGGAATCCGATGATGGGACCTGTACACGAGAACGACACCAACGCCAACGTGAAGGCCATGAGGAAGATGGAGAGCAGTCCTGTGGTGCTTTCCGATTTGGCGTCGACTTTTGACGACCACGACGAGGGTAGCGTCAGTTCAAAGGCACCGAAGAAGGACGCTGCAAATACCACCAGCAACAGACGGCATTGGTGGCGAGGGCGTTGAGGGCGCTGGCACCAAAGAGCAGCGTGACTGCCAAGCCCAGCAGGACGTAGATGACGACGATGCTCAGTCCGTAGACGGTGGCCTCGCGGATGGCCTTCGAGCGTTCCTTGTTACGTTTCAGGAAGAACGAGACGGTCATGGGGATGATAGGCCACACGCAGGGGGTAAACAAGGCGAGGAAACCGCCCAGCAGTCCTTCGAGGAATATCATCCACAGGGCAATATTGGTGGTGTCGGACGCTTCGCCGTTCAATGCCTGCAGTTCGCCAATGACGGGTTGCCAGAGGGAGTCGGAAGATGTAAGTCCTTCGGCAGGCTCAGGAACCGTGATGGAGTCTGACGAAACAGGCGCTGTGTCTGGCGTCCCTGGTGCGACGCCTTCCGTCTTCGTCTCTTCAGCTTTCGCCTCCGGCTTCTTGTCTATCGTTCCGCTTGCGGCAAGATCGATGGTCGAGGGCGGCATGCACATCTGGTCGTTGCACGCGCCATATTCCACGTAGCACTTGATGTCGTATTTGGGCTGGGTGAACTGTATCTTCTGCACGAAGGTCACGGAACCCTCGAAATAGCGCACCTCCATGTCGAACATCTTGTCGAACACCTTCTGCTCCTTGCCACGTGCCTTCAGACCTCCGACAGCTTTCGCGCCCTCCATCTTGTCGGCATGGAACGAGGCCGAAATGGGACCGCCGTCACCCAAGCCTGTGGAATAGACGTGCCACCCTGGGTCGATGGTGGCTGAAAACAGCAGTTCGCCCTCGCTGTCGCTGATTTTCTTCAGTTCCGAGCGAACGTGAACGGGGTCCTGCATCTGGGCTGCTACGGTCATCACCGCCAGGAGCAGTATGAATGTCGTTAGTGCTTTTTTCATCTTCGTTATCAATTTTTCCGTGCAAAGGTACGAAATATTGCAGAAAATTTCGTACTTTTGCAGCATAAAATATACTAAAACGACAATGAAACACTTACTTTTACTCTTCGTCGCAACTGTGCTCACCGTGGGTTGTACACAGAAAACCGCTGACAAAACCGATTTCGTACGCGTGGAAAACGGTCACTTCGTGCGCGCAGGCAAACCTTATTATTATGTAGGTACCAATTTCTGGTATGGTGCCATTCTTGCTTCTGAAGGGCAGGGTGGCAATCGCGAACGTCTGGCGCAGGAACTCGACGCGATGAAGCGTATGGGTATCGACAACCTGCGCATTCTCGTGGGTAGCGATGGTGAGCGTGGCGTCAAGACAAAGGTCGAGCCGACGTTGCAGGAGGCCCCTGGCGTTTATAACGACACCATTCTGGCTGGTCTCGACTGGCTGTTGCAGGAAATGGGCAAGCGCGATATGGTCGCCGTGCTCTACCTGAACAACTCGTGGGAATGGAGTGGGGGATACGGCTTCTATCTGGAGCACGCTGGGGCTGGCAAACAGCCGCGCCCTGATGATGCAGGCTATCCGGCCTTCATGCAGGCCATGTCGAAATATGCCACCAACGAGAAGGCACATCAGCTGTTCTACGATTATGTGCGTTTCATAATCGGTCGTACCAACCGCTATACGGGCCTTGCCTACAAGGACGATCCTGCCATCATGTCGTGGCAGATAGGCAACGAGCCGCGAGCATTCTCGACGGAGGCTTTGCCGGCCTTTGAGAAGTGGATTAGCGAGGCTGCAGCACTCATCCGCGAACTCGACTCCAACCACCTCATCTCCATTGGTAGCGAGGGTTCGTGGGGTTGCGAAAACGACTATGGTTGCTGGGAGCGCATCTGTAGCGACCAGAACGTTGACTATTGCAATGTCCACCTGTGGCCCTACAACTGGGGCTGGGCAAAGCCTGACTCGCTCATCGAGCATCTGCCGCGTGCCTGCGAGAATACGAAGGAGTATATCAACAAACACTTGGCCATCTGCGACCGTATCGGCAAACCGCTCGTGATGGAGGAGTTCGGCTATCCGCGTGACGGCTTTTCCTTTGCGCAGGGTAGTCCTACCACTGGTCGCGACGGATACTATCGTTACGTGTTCTCTCTTGTGGCGGATAATGCCGAGCAAGGCGGAAAATTTGCCGGATGCAATTTCTGGGGCTGGGGCGGTTTTGCCAAACCCACCCACGAACAATGGCAGGTGGGCGACGACTACACGGGCGATCCAGCCCAGGAGGCGCAGGGCCTCAATTCCGTCTTTGCCAACGATAGCAGCACGCTCGCCGTTGTCCGCGAACAGGTCGACAGGATGAACAATGTGAAATAATTGGTTATGTTAAATAAATAATGGGGGCGGTTCACACCGTCCCCATTTTTCTTTTTCTTGCTTTCTCTAAATTAGTGCTTAATCATGTGGAAGCCTTTCTTTGCCAGCGGGAAGCTTTTCTTAGCCAGCGAAACCACAACGTAATTCAAAATAATCATATCCTAAAAACCAATTAAAATGTTAACCTAAAAACGAATCTTTTTGTCTAGTACCTCTTGTAAGACGGTGCAAAGTTACGTAAAATGTGTGCGAACACAAAACGTTTTTACGTAAAATTTACGTGAACGGGCCTTCTTCTTGACGTAGGTCAAAATTAAAAAAACATCGCCCTTTTCTTGGTATTCTATAAAAAATGAGTAACTTTGCAGCTCAGAAACGATAAACTAGAATATGGAATACATGTCACAAGAAGGCTACGACAAACTCGTGGCCGAACTGAAACAGCTGGAAAACGTGGAATTGCCGCGTGTGCGCGAGGCCATTGCCGAGGCACGTGCACAAGGCGACCTGAGCGAGAATTTCGAATATCATGCTGCCAAGCGCGAACAGGGCCGGCTCCTGAGTGAGATACGCTTCCGACAGCGTGTGCTGGAGCATGCCCGCGTCCTTGACACTCCTCGTCAGGATACCGATACCATAGGCCTGCTCGCGAAGGTTGCTATGACCAATCTGGGTAATAATGCCCAGATGTCTTATACCATCGTAAACCCCCACGAAGCAAATCTCCGTGAGGGTAAGATTTCTATCAAGTCGCCCATTGGTCAGGCCTTGCTCCACAAGAAAGTTGGCGATGTCGTCGAAGTACAGGTCCCTGCAGGCATCCTGAAGCTCCGCATCGAAAGCATCAGTTATTCGTAGTACGATGAAGAGGAAGCTATTATTCTTTGTGTTACTCGTGGCGGTCCTGGACGGTTGGGCGCAGGGTGGCAATATCGGTATGGGTGGAAGCGACGATGGTGTAGCCTCCATCCTCGAGAGGCTGAACATCGTGGAGCGGAAGAACGAGGCCTTCAACATCTTCCTGAATACGACCGTGTCCTACGAAGAGCCGTTCGAAAAGGATGAGCAGAGCGGCTTCCATGGGCGCTACATGAGGTTCGAGGCCAGAGGATTCCTCGACAAGCATTGGAGCTATCGATTCCGTTACCAGTTGAACAAGACTTGGGAACGGCAGGACGACGGCTTCTCCAACAGCCTGAACATCATGATGGTGAACTATCAGATTACCGACCGGCTGAGGGTGACTGGCGGTAAGTTTGCCCTCTCGATGGGCGGTTTCGAATATGACGAGAACGCCATTCAGGTGCTCGACTATTCGGACTTCTGCTCCCACATGAATACCCTGCAGATCGGTGCGGAGGTGAGCTACGACATTGGCAAGCGACAGCTCATACAGCTCGATGTCAGCAACTGCAACAACAATTCGCTCGAAAAGGCTTACCCTGGAGCCAATCTCGAAAAGGCTCGCCGACCGCTTGGCGTCACACTGAACTGGATTGGTAGCCGTCTGTGGGACAAGCTGGAAAACCACTGGTCGTACGGCTATTTCCACGAGGCGAAAGGTGCGTCCAACAGGTTCCTGATGCTGGGCTCGCGACTGACCATCGGCAGGTGGAAGGGCTACTTGGACTACTATCACGCCTGGGAGGACATCGACCGCCATGGTATCGCGAGTGCCGATGCGGCCGCCGCTGGGCTGACCACCGAACCTACCACCCTCCGCGACGTGCGCTATCAGGCCGTCGTAGGTCGTCTGCAGTATCATTTCACGCCCCATTGGCTCTGTTTCGTGAAGGCTTTTGCCGAGAAAGCCTCTGTGCCTGACGATCCCGTCCTGGACGACTACCGCCACAACTATGGTTATCAGGCTGCCCTGCAGTGGATTCCCGACCTCACGCAGGATGCGCGCCTCTCGTTGGCTTACGTCGGCAAGACCACCACCTACAACGACGCCATCGGCCTGCCTAACATCTCCACCAACCGCGTGGAACTGAGTCTGATCTACCGAATCAAGATATTCTAGGTTTGAGACTTCCCTGGTAAGTTGTGCTCCAAAAGTAAATTTTCGTCTAATTATTTGGAACTTTCGGTTTTAATTTTTATCTTTGCAGTCGTAAGCATACAAATTATAATTAGAATGAGCAACAAGAAACATAAAGACATGGCCTGTGAGCCAGCAGCTATGGCTTATGGAATGAGTGCCGATTTGCGTAATAGCGGATTGTTGAACGAAATTCAAAATCTAAGCCGAGAAGACAAACATTGTCTTGTCAGATATTTATATGATACTGACGAAATAGGTGTTAGTAATTTTGAAGGCCTAAATGACAATCAGCAGCCTTACACGATGGAGGAACTCAATGCTCGCATAGACGAGGCTGAAGAAGAAATTGAACGTGGCGAAGGAAAGTCTTTTGACGAAATGATGGCTGGTTTCAAGAAAGAACTATTATGGCTCAAATAAAATGGCAGAAGAGAGCTGAGAATGAACTCTTCAGATATCTTGTTAAAGGTTATATTGAGTTTGGCGAGACTACCGCAAACAATTTTGCAGCAACAGTAGCATCTATCAATAAAGATTTAGAGCGGTTTCCAGAAATAGGTTATCCTGAGCCATTTCTGAAAAACAGAAAGAAACACTATCGAGCCCGCCATATTATAGGTCGATTCAAGTTGATTTACTATTATAATGAAACAACAGATACGGTTCATATAGCAGATATTTGGGATATGAGACGGGATCCAGCCAAATTGGCGAATAGAATAAAGTAACAAAAGAAGTCCGCGCGGACTTCTTTTTTTGCTAGGGAATCCTTTTAGGTTTGCCCTTTGATTCGCTGACTTGAAAGAAATGCAATACTCCGAAAGTATTTTCAATTACTTCGGTAGTATTGATTCCATTGCTAGCATTAATGGTAGCAATTGCAAACATTAATGGTAACAATTGCAAGCTTTAAAACAAGAATTCCCTAGGCAGGGAATGTTATTTCTCTGGACAGGGCGCAAATTTTTCCTAGGCAGGGCGCAAAAAGAGCCAAGAGTAACCCCAATTTGTCGGAATGCCAATAAATAAAAGGCTTCCACTGGGGTGGGTATAGCCGAAATAGTAACCCCAACACCCAACCTATGCCCCAACCTGACACTCCACCCAAAAGGATTTAAAATGTTATCGCGAAATCTATTAAAGCGTGCATAAAAGGGTTGAGTCTTGGGTGGGGTGTTAGGTGGAGTGTCGGGTGGAGTGTTATGGTAACACTAACCCCTCCGCTTTCCCTTTGTTTAAAGGAAATCCGAGCAATTGGGTGGAGTCATGGTTCCCAGTAAGCAAACTACCAACGAGCAGTAAGTAAAACCGCCAACGAGCCGTAAGTAAACCGTGCGTCCTTGGGAAGTAAACCGCCAATCGTTGGGAAGCGGGCAAACGTCAACACCTTCCCTGCTAACCGTCACTCTCCTCCCTGCTATCGGCTTGACATATCCCTGCTCTCGGCCGCACATCAGGGAGCAGAGCGCCGCTCAGCCAGTAAATACAGCAAATTCGAGCATTTTTATGGAAGTGGAAGAGAATTCATTACGACGGTGAGTGTTTCATCTATACAGACGGAGTTTCAAAGTTCATCATTCATCCCAATTATAAGATGAAGGTAAGCCGCGAGGTAGTCAAGTTGGTCAACTTCATAACTGCCTCCAGAAGAACTGACAAGAATGAGTTTAACGGCAAACGCTACATCAAGATATAATAAAAGCTGGCCACACCCAAGCGGCAAGGTCGAATTGCTCATCATCACACAGATGCCACCGTTCCGCACATCGTGGCTCTACTTGGCTTCTCCTTTCACGCTGCAAAGATAGGAACTTTTTCTGAGATTTCCAAAATTTTCCCGATTTATTTTCATTTTTCGCCTCAAAACGGTGGTATGAGTATGGGAAGGAAAACAGCAAGCAAGGGTTGAGTCTTGGGTGGGGTGTCAGGTGGAGTGTCAGGTGGAGTGATAGAGTAACACTAACCCCTCCGCTTTCCCTTTGCCTAAAGGGATTTCTGGCAATAAGGGTTAGTCTTGGCCTCCAGTAAGTAAACTAACAGCGAGCAGTAAGCAAACAGCCAACGAGCAGTAAGTAGACCATCAGCCCTTGGGAAGCGGGTTAGCTGTTTACTACCGGTAAACTCTTACTTTAGTGTCATTAAACTTAGAGTTTACCGCCACTCTCCTCCCTGCTAACCGCCACTCTCCTCCCTGCTGTCGGCTTGACACTTCCCTGCTCTCGGCCGGACAGCAGGGAGCAGAGCGCCGTTCAGCCCGTAAGTTGATGAGTTAACTTTTGAAAGGAAGAAACGCTGGCAAAGAGGCGGGTACAAAAGAAAAAAGTTGTGCCAAAGTTGCCAGAATTGTTTTTCAGATTATTTTTCACAACCTATGCCTCAATTATTCATACCTTTTTTGTATCTTTGCAGCGTCAATTATTAAAATGTATGGCAAAGAATCTATTAAATAAGTACGTATGGCTTGTGGAGACCATCTACAAGGCTAAGAAGATTTCTTTTGAGGAAATCAATCGTCGTTGGCTCGATAATGATATGAGTGAGGACAAGCCGTTGTCAATTCGGACCTTCCACAAATGGCGCATTGCTATCGAAGAGATGTTTGGCCTCATCATTGAGAACGAGCAGGGAGGCCAATACCGTTATTATATTCAGAATGCTTACGAACTGAGAAGTGGTTCGATGCGCAGCTGGCTTTTCAACACACTGACAGTCAGCAATCTGATGCTGGATAGTGTCAGCATCAAGGATAAGGTGTTGTTCGAAGAAATTCCTGATGGCGAGCAGTATCTGCCTGATATTCTCGAAGCCCTGAAGAAGAATCTGGTACTTGGTATGACTTACCAGAGTTTTACACGTGACGAGGCCAACACTTTCGAAATTGAGCCTTATTGTCTGAGGGCTTTTAAGCAACGCTGGTACTTGGTGGCGCGCAGTCCGTATTATGATAAGATCATGATTTACGCTTTGGATAGGGTTCAATGGCTGGGATTAACCGAAAAGAGTTTCAAATACCCCAAGGATTTTGTTCCTGTAGAATTCTTTGATGATTGTTTTGGCATCATTGCTGATCAAAACGTTAGCGTAGAGACTGTTAAGTTCAAGGTCTCCGCAGGACAGGCAAACTATCTTCGCAGTTTGAGATTACATCAGTCACAACATGAGATTGAGCGGACAGATGAATACAGTATCTTTACTGTCAGGCTTCGTCCCACTTTCGATTTCCGTCAGGAGATTCTTTCGCAAGGCAGTGATATCGAAGTGCTGGAGCCCAAATGGTTCCGTGACGAGGTGGCAGAGATTTCAAAACACATGTGGAACAAATACAAGAATGACAAATGAGAGACTTTGCAGCAATAGATTTTGAGACTGCCAACAACGAGCGCACGAGTGTCTGCTCTGTTGGCGTTGTGATAGTAAGGGATGGGGAAATTGTAGATACCTTCTATTCTCTGATTCAGCCCGAGCCCAACTACTATAATTATTGGTGCAGCCAAGTACATGGACTTTCTCGTGAGGACACTGAGGACGCCCCTGTATTTCCTGAAGTTTGGAAAGAGATAGAGCCACTTATTGATGGCTTGCCCTTAGTGGCTCATAACAAAAGCTTTGATGAGAGTTGTCTGAAAGCCGTTTTCCGTTGTTACCAGATGGACTATCCGGATTATGAATTCTATTGTACTTGTGTAGCTTCTCGCAGGGCTTTCCCTGAGTTACCCAATCACCAACTTCACACGGTATCAGAACGCTGTGGATATATACTCGAGAATCACCATCATGCCCTCGCTGATGCAGAAGCCTGTGCCTGGATTGCAAGGGAAATATTGTAGATTTCAACTTTTCTTTGAGATTCTTATAAGGTGTGCCCCAAAACGGCGCACCTTTCTTTTATCTTTGCATCGTGAACAATAAAGAATAGTAATATGACAGTATTAGAATTATTTAGAAAGTATGATTTTGAGAGCGTGCTTCTGCATCTTGATCATCTATTTGTAGTGAATAGCAGGCATCATCTCTCTGATGCAAGTATTAATGTTTTCCGTGGTATATATAACCATTGGGCAAATGAGTGCGAACCAAAGCCTACTGATCTTTACATTGAGTTAGCATCGAGATGGGAGATGACGAATTCTTTAATTGACTGGAATTGTTCTGTCAACGACAAAAAAGGGCTTTTGTATTCTGCGGCAGAACATAAAGATAAGATTGAGGTTTTGAGTATGGAAGTGAACGTTAGAGACGATGTTGAAATCAGCGAAGTAGAGCTGGCTGCTGGCCTTTTCTGGGAAATGACCTACTTGGGACCTAAAAATATTGTTAATAATGCCTCTGTTTCAAAATAAAGATGTATCTTTGTAGCACCTAAAATATAAATAAGACTTATGGTTAATGGATTTAAGGTTATAACCCTCTGTGGTAGCACTCGCTTCAAGGAAGAATTCTTGGAAGCACAAAAGCGTCTGACACTTGAAGGCAACATCGTTATTTCTGTGGGGCTGTTTGGCCACTCTGGTGATGATGTGGTTTGGACAGAAGGTGTAAAAGATATGTTGGATCGTCAGCATCTGGCTAAGATTGACTTGGCTGATGAAATCTATGTCATCAATGTGGGTGGCTATATTGGTGATAGCACCAGACGTGAAATCGCCTATGCAGAATTCAAAGGAAAAACAATTAAATATATGGAAAATAGTAAGAAAGCAAGCATCTATGAAAATTACGCTGCATTGTGCGAACTTCATGATGCAGGAAGAATCTCTGATGAGGATTTTGAAAAGGCAGGACGCGACTTTGACGAAAAGCGTAAAGCGGCTATTGCAGAATATAATGCTTGCCAAGGTCCTTGGCCCTATCAGTGGAAAAACATCGATGCTGTTGTTTGTGGAATTTTGCAGCAACATGGCCTTATTTCGATAGATTACCACGACATCAAAGAGCTCTATGATGCAGATTGTGTCTATGATGTTCGCATCAAAGGAAAGGGAGCCAACAATGAAGAGCAACTTCTGAGTATCATTGACACTATCAGAAATGAATATCTGGCCCAACTACGTTCTTCAAAGAAAGTCATTGTAACATTGTGTGGATCGTCTGATCCTTCAGGCTTACTTGAGAAAATTTCTGATTGCATGGATGGTTTGGATATCGTCTGGCAAACGAGAACGTGGCCTACTCAAGAGAGTTTGGAAATATCAATCATAACAATTCAATAATAAAGAGATAAAGAATATGAGTAACGATAAAAGACAAATTCAAGAAAGGCTTAGGAAATGGGCAGAAGAAACAGTTAAAGTGTATAATCCGATAGCAAATAGTTTGGGGTATTATACACAATCTGTGTTAGATAGAGAGACATTAGATCCAGATCTTATTATATTAGGAATTAATCCTGGTGCAGCAGGAGGGAGTGTTATGACTGGGGAAGAACTGTTACAAGGTAATCCATGTTTTAAGGGGAAAAAAGACAATGAAATCATGGATATTTATTTTAATAATCCTGATGCTCAAAAAAGAAGACGTGGATGGAACCTAATGGTAAAAGTGCGAAAGATGCTTGAGTATGCAGACAAGCATACATTAGATGACCTTGATAAATTTGTACTTTCAAATATGGTGTTTTTCGGAACTGCTAAGCAGGGCCAAATACCGAAAGTGATTAATCAGGACGTATGTGCAATGCAAACTCTTGAACTAATAGATATTTTAAAGCCCAAAGTTGTTCTTTTGCTTGGTGATCAGAGTAGAAACTTGTTTAAAAAGAACGCCAATATAACACAGATGGATGAGCTTATTCCTGACTATCATGATTTCTATTGTTTTCACAAAGGTTATCATGTTATCTCAATCTATCATACTGCATATTATGCCTTTTATACTGATGAAAGAATGAAAGTAATTGGCTATATGCTAAGATATGCATTAGACAATCCGTCGAAAAGGATAGAAAAGAAGCAATTAGAATTATACATATCTAAAATAAACAGCAATTATTCTTTAGCAGCCAAGCAAACGTCAGAAGGAGATTTTTTGGAATGCAATAATAATACTATAAAAGATAGAGCCCAACAGCTTAAAGCTATGATAAAATCTAATGGATCAAAACAATGGATTTATAAGGATATTTTGGTTCATGAGTACTTTACAGATGTTAGTGAAATAACTGGCAAATATATCAAGAGTAACCGCATGATTGCTATAGATTTGAAGCCGGAGTGTGATAATTACAAGATCCTATTATTTACACGTTCGTACGATGAAGAAGGAGCTAGAAAGATTGCTGAGGGTATTGGGCAGGAATTCAATAGCATTCCTTCAAATAATGGTCCCCGTCACCTTTATAAATTAATTCCAATGAATACTCCCGATGAGGAAATTGCCTCAATAATGCAAGAATTGCTTGCAAAAGTTAAAGCCTTTCGTGACAAAGAATATCCTCTAAATAGATAAAATCCTCAAAATATATGGCACAAATGATTCAACGCGGAAGTGAGTTACTCCGCATCAATACACAAAAGAACGACATCGAATATTCAAAAGATGGTGGGCGTACTTGGCATAAGCGATGTTCAGGCAGCAATGCTGGGACATACGTCGATTTATTTAATCTGGAGGCTGAGATTCTAGCATGTACCTCAAAAGGTATTTACTATTCAAAAGATGATGGACGCACTTGGCATAGTCGATATACAGGCAGTTCTTATGGCTCATTCATTCAATTAGCTTCTGATGGTCAAAACATCTTGGCTACAACTTCAAAGGGATTGTATTATTCAAAAGATAGTGGACGCACTTGGCATCGTAGATAACAATCAAAACTTACGAATCATGGATACAAATAACAAAATCGTAGGAGGATATGGCTTAGGATTGATAATCATTTTTATCTTATTCCTTACCATCATTTTAAGTGCATCATACATGGGTGTATTTAAAGGGTTTGAACCCTATCAACAGTTGATTGCAGCAATGTTAAGTGTTGCAGCAACAGGTGTAATAACAGCTCTATTGCTTATTTTCCAGCGCAGACAACAGGAAGAACTGAATGAGAAACAGAGGAAATTCGAGGAAGAATCTACCCAAGCTCAAAGAGAATTCCAAAAGATACAGACTTTAGATCAACGAAAATTTGAAGCTGAGCAAAAAGACAAGGAAAAATACAGGCTTCTTGAAACCAAAGTATTCGAGGAGAAATTGCGTATCTACCAGGAATTCCTTAGGAAATTATGTGACGTGGTAAAAGACCAGAAAATTACTCCTGATGAAGAAATCGAGTTGCAGTTTCAGGTGTCATATATTGCAATGCATACGAAATCGGATTCAATAAAAATAATAAGTGAGCAAGTTCGAAAGATTGTTGTTGATATAAAGAATAATGAGAAAGATAGCAATAATATGCTGAGCCAACTATTTGTTATTTCTGATGCCTTATACAAAGAACTCTATGATAAGGACAATTCTTTTGATGAAGAAGATAGGAGTAAAACAATAGTAAATTTCGAGTCTATTTTGGCTCCTAAAAACGACTCGAGGTTGTACGAACTCATGCAAAACATCGTAGCCAAAGGCTCAAATAAAAGAATAGATAGAAATGGAATTCTCATTTATGAATATTGGTGCAATAATAAAGATAATAGATTTATTAAGGCAAACGGCTCTGTTTCTATAGGTATATCCTGCAATAATAAGCAATTCTCGTTCTCGATAATGACCAATGGCAATCATCCAGAAAAATTCCAAGCTATGGTGCAAGGAGTTTGTGATGAGACGAAACTATTCATGAAGGATACCAACACAAACTTCGTCGCAGATGTTGGTACCGATGATAGTAAAATCATAGATTTCTTTAATCTGTTATTGTCTAAGATGAAAGAGTATCGAGAAACAGACTTACCAGAATAAAAAACTCCAAACAAATTTCAACCTCTGCCTCAAAACGGCAGGGGTTTCTTTTATCTTTGCACCATAAACCAATAAAAGTGAATATTATGAGTATCAAAAGTGTAAAAGTAACGATGTCGAGTGTTGGAGTTAATTCGGTTGATAAACCACGTAGAGTTGAGTACATGCCCATTGCCAACATTACATACAATGAAAAGGGTATGCAGAAGAAATCTGTGCTGCTTGATAATTGTATGGTTAAGAAGGATTATTTTAAAGGATGGATCATAGGTGTGTCTTTCTTTGCTGGCATTACGAAGGATTCTTACCAGATCTATGATGAAGAAGGCAATAGAACAGGAACTGCTATGATTGAAGACGTTGGTAGGATAATCCAGGTAAACCAAGACGATTTCATCTGTCTCAAAGGTAAGTATGCTTCGTTGGTTAATACTAAAGGCGAAGTAATTGGAGGAAGAGAGTTGACAAATGAAGAGCTGAAAACATTTGCATAATATGACATTCAAGGAATTATTAAACAGTGTTACTTTTGAGGAGGTGGCTCCTTGCCTTTTGCAGATGTACCCAAAAGCAGAGGGTAATTTGAAATGGTATAAGATTCATTTCGATATGCTGCGCTTGATGACTCCTAAGCATCATGATGATGCAAATTCTGATGTGTGCCATATCTCCATGAGCAAATGGGACGAAGACAGTGAGCCACATCTCGATGCTCACCCAATGGAGGGTGATTATTGGGAGCATTCACTGACAAAAGAAATCGTCATTGACCCTGAGGTAAAGGCTTCCAATGCTGAGATTGCGGCTTGTTGCATCTGGCATACATCATTCTATGGTTTTGTGAGAGAACATCAGGAGGAAGAATTCAGATTTTTCAAACTCGACAAATACCACAAAGATAGGTGGGATGACTATATATATAATAAGGTACGTGCAGAGAAGTATTTCTCCGTCATCCGCAGAAATGGTGGCTACATACCTTCTGTTAGAGAATTAGCACCATCAAAGAAACAAGAATTGTTCAGCAAGGCCAAAGATTATTTCTGGTGTATTAGCGCTTCGATGAACAGGATTAAAAGGAAGAAGATGTTTCGCAGAGAGTTTATGGCACACTACTATGAGCGTATGGCAGCCATCAGCAGGTTCATCGTTCAGGCCATTCCGGCTTTGAGTGACGAAAGAAACAATATGAGTTTGGATCAATTGTGCGGCCTGTTTCAGTCTGACTTGTTCAGTCCAGAAACTATCACGTCGTATGCGGATGAGAATACCAATGGGGCCAAGTACCTATGCGAGTTGCTGGAGATAGAGGATATCAATACGAGATTAGACAGAATGGTGGTAGTTCTAACCACTGGCGAATGGCACCAAGAACTGACTGAAGACGAACAACGCTTATGCAAGCTCCTTATAGGCAATTGCAAATCAAGCAATATTCTCTTGGCCACAGATTCTTCATTAGGAAGACAAGTATGCATTGACTATGCTACATTCAATTCAAAATGTCCTATAGTAAAATAAACAATATGGGAAAAAGGAAAAAGAGAGATGACGACTATATAAATAGTTATCCAATAAGTGAGGTTTGGGGCACTTATCACTATTTGGCACGAGAGATAGCTCCTCGATTGAAAGCATTCAAGGCCATTAATAAGCATGGATGGCCAGAAGATTTCGAGAGCCAGGAGGATTGGAATAAGGCTATTCAGAAGATGATCGATGCATTTGAATTGGTAAAGGATTATTCACCTTCTTATGAAGAAGATATACTGACTGTTGAACAAGGAGTGGAATTGTTCTGCAAGTATTATCGTGATTTATCAGATTATAAATATTGATGCTGTATGAAAAGGAAGAAGAAAGATGACTCCGCTGAGAATTGGAGTTATAAGAATGACTACCCCATAGAAGAGGTTTGGAACACAGACAACTATTTAGCTGGGGTGATTGCTGCTCGATTAAAAGCATTCAAGGCTCTCGACAAGTATGGCTATTGTCCTGCGTTTAAGGGAATAGCAGAATGGAATAGGGCTATTCAGAAGATGATTGATGCGTTCGAGTTGCTGAAGCATATAACAACATTCAGTGAGGAAGAAGAAAAGACCATTGAGGAAGGGCTTGAACTGTTCTGCAAGCATTATAGAAATTTATGGGATTAACTAATCGTGTTATTATGGACAACAATGTAGATGCAATAGAGAGGGAGATCATTCTAAAATATAATGATTATCGCAGTTATAACTCTGATAATGATGTGCTTTTATCCCTACGAAAAGACATCATCAACAAGCAGGTTCTGGCGAATCAGAAAGAGCTGTTACCTGATATTATCGCCTTTAATGATGCACTGCGTGAGTCGCTTCGTGATATGTACGATAGAGCTCATCGTATCTGGGATAAGATGATAAACATCATAGATGAAGGTGATGGCGAAGAGATGGAGCTTACTGCTAAAATTTATCTAGATACAGACTATCCGGCTTTGCATCCTATACAGGGTGATGATAGGCAGGATCTATGGTATGCACTATGTGATGAAAACCTGAATCCTATGTATGCTGATGGTATTTCTGTGCTGACTCTGACGTTTCCACGAGATGAGGGCTATACCTTTGATACATTTATAGGTATGGATTGCCCACCTCCAAACTGGAATGAGGGACTTGACCAAGAACTTACCAAAGACTTGCATCTGATTAGCCAGTTTCATAACCTCTTTCAGCACATGCTGTTTGCCATTACTGATTTCATCTATGTAAGGAAGTTCAGAACGGAAATCAATATTGAGATAATCAAGTAAAAAACGCGTTGATAGATTAACATTTTGGTCTTTTGCATACTATTTCAAAGAAAAGTAGTAACTTTGCGGCATGATTGCCGCGATGCAAACGAAAAGAGTGTTATGAAAGAAGATCAGAAGATTGTAATCTATCAGACGGAAGATGGACAGACTCAGATTGATGTCCGTCTGGAGAATGAAACGGTGTGGCTGACACAGGCTCAGATGGCTGAGCTGTTTGAAACAGACAGAACTTCAATAGTTCGTCACATCAACAATATCTATAGAGTTGATGAATTAGAACGAGAAGCAACCTGTGCAAAAATTGCACAAGTTCAAACAGAAGGGAATAGACAAGTTACCCGTACTATCCCATATTTCAATTTGGATATGATTATTTCAGTAGGGTATCGTGTCAATTCTAAGCGTGGCGTAAAATTCCGTCAATGGGCTAATCGAGTCTTGAAGGAATATCTCGTTAAAGGCTATGCCGTCAACGAGCGTATTCGCCATGAGCAAATAGGAGAGTTGCGCCAATTAGTAGGTATGCTTGGACGTACTCTACAAAACCAACCTGTAATCTCTACAGATGAGACTGCTGCATTGTTCGAAGTGGTTACAGATTACACCTACGCCCTTGACACGCTGGATAACTACGACTACGAGCGACTCGCCATTGATAAAACTACAAAAGAAGAGTCTTTCTATGCTACTTATGAGAATGCGATGGAGGCTATTAATGGCTTGAGGGATAAGTTTGGGGGTTCTGTGCTGTTTGGCAATGAGAAGGATGATTCGTTCAAGAGCAGTATTGGCCAGATTTACCAGACCTTTGGAGGTAACGAACTTTATCCCAGTGTAGAGGAGAAGGCTGCTATGCTGTTGTATCTGGTGACCCTCTGGTTCCTGAACAATAACGGCATTCTGTATCGTGAGGATGGCTCGAAACGATTGGCTGACAATACCCTCGTGGCTCTGACGCTGATGATTGCCGAAAGCAAGACGGAGGAGAAGGATGTGATGGTAAAAGTCGTGGTTAATCTGATCAACCAAAGAAACGAGTAAAAAGTAGTCTAGGGTGCTTCTAGCCATACTCTAGGCTGCTTCTAAGCTGCTTCTAGGCATACTCATTCAGTATGGGTAGAGTATGGCTACACTATGGGAAATGCCTTGCGTAATAAAAAAAAGGGGGCACGTCAGATGAAGTGCTCCCTTTTGTTATAGTGTTTGTTTGTTTTTTACTTGTAGTACTCAATGGTGCGGGTCTGCTCCATGGTGCGGCCCATCATCTCGCCCGAGCGGCTGATCCAGTTGCCATGATCGTCGAACTTGTAGTCCTTCCACGGCATTTCCATCGTATTTCCGCCCATGTCCATAATGTTGGCCTTCACAGTGCCGTCGTCGTTGTATGTACGCTTCACCTCAATGGCATTGCCCATCATGTTCATCTTCTGGCCAACAACACGACCGTTCTCCCACTTGTAGGTAACTTCACTGGTATTGCCCATCATCTCCGCTTTGATAGACAGCAGATAACCGTTAGCATCGTACTTGGCATCGCTCATACCCTGCTGCGACATCTTGCCGTCCTCAGAGAAATTGATTACGATGTCACGTCCCATCTGGTTAGTCTTAATACACTTCACGGCACCCTTGGCCTCGTTGAGCTCAACGTCGTGGAACTTGGTTTGTGCCTGCATGGCGAACGAAACTGCCAGCATAGCCACCATCATCATTAATTTTTTCATTGTTCTTTTGTTTTTGATTATGATGTGAATAAATAGTTGTAACGGTCCTTTGACGTAGCTCGTTGCAGAAGGTTTAATCCCGCTTGTTATTTTTTTTCTTGAGATAGGATTTTACGACAAAATAGACAATGGCGGCAATGACGAGTGCGAGGATGATGAGCTTGATGTATTCGGCATACTCGCTGATTTTGTCGTTGAGCTGGTCCTCGGGGACGATGGTGTGGAGATACCAGCCCAGTCCGGCAAGGATGGCGTGCCAGCAACCGGCACCGATGGTGGTGTAGAGCAGGAATTTGCCGTAGTGCATGCGAGCCAGTCCGGCAGGAATGCTGATGAGGTGGCGAATGCCAGGAATGAGACGGCCTGTGAGTGTGGCGACGATGCCGTGTTCGTCGAAGTAGCGCTCCGACTTCTCGACCTTCTCCTGATTGAGCAGGCACATCTTGCCCCACTTGCTGTTGGCGAACTTATAGATGACGGGACGGCCGACGTAGAGCGCCACGAAATAGTTGATGGAGGCACCGAGGTCGGCACCGATGGTGGCAAAGAGGATGACGAGCCACACGTCGAGTTGTCCACTGGCGGCATGATAAGCCGCAGGGGTGACGACGAATTCGGAGGGCACGGGCACGACGGTGCTCTCGAGGAGCATCAAGAACAGGATGGTGCCGTAGTTGAGATTGCTAAGCAATGATGTTATGAAATTCATTTTTTTTCGTTATTCCGTTATATCGTTATTTCGTTATATCGTTGTTTCGTTTTTACGAAATGTTTTGGAGACGCTGCTCCATATAGGGGATGTAGTCGCTGACGGGGGTGCCTTCGGGAAAGAGGCAAGCAAGGACGCCTTGCGCCTCTTGAGGGTCGTTGGCAACAGCCAGACGCAGGTATTTCATGAATTCGTCGACGCGCCCCAGGTCGTAGCAGCACAGGGCCATATAGGCATTGCCGCTATGGTAGTCGGGATAGTATTCGTGAACCATCTCGAAGAAGCGTAGCAGCATCTCGTAGCAGGCCTGGATGTAGCGGTTGTCGTAGAGTGACACGATGATGCGCAATAGGACGCTGGGAGCATGATCGGATTTCATGATGGCCATCTTAAAGGCTTCCTCGGCTTTGTGGACCTGTCTGTTCTGGAGGAGGATATGACCACGCACTACGAGCATGTCGACATGGTCGCAACTCAACGTCTCTGTCTTGTCGAGCATCTGCATTGCCTGAGCGACCTGATGGAGTGCACCATAGCAGAAGGCTAGTTCCTGATAGATCTGTACGAGGAACGGAGAGTCGTCAGGGGCGAGGGCCAATGCCGTGCGCAGGGTGGTCAGTGCTTCGTCGTTACGTCCGAGATTGACCAGACAGACACCCTGATGCAAGAAGCCGAATTCGTCGTCGGGCTCCAACTCGCAATATTTCCGATAATATTTCAGCGCTTCCTCGTAATTGCCCAAACGGAGCAGTCCGCTGGCTTTCTGGCTGAGGGCATCGGAGTCTTCAGGGTCGATGGCAATGGCAAATTCCGAACTGGTGATGGCATTGGAGTAATCCTCGTTCATCAGCTGTGCAGAGGCCAGCGCATTCCAGTATTGCTTGGAGTAGGGGTGGTGGTCGATGAGTTCGTTGAAGATGCGCTCGGAGTCTTTGTACTTGCCCAGTCCAAAGAGTGTGCGAGCCATGAGTTCCTTGAAGTCGTCGCTTTCGTCACCTCGCGAGCGCATCATCCATTCGTAGGATTTCTCGCTCTCACCGTAGTCGATGTAGAGATTGGCACAGTCGCGCACGTAGTCCTCGTATTCATCGGGTTCGACATGCTTGCCATATTCGCGTAGGTATTCGTCGGCTTTCTCGATGTCGCCCTCGGCAATCATGATTTCTGCCAGCAGATAGTGGTAGTCGGGATCGTCGCGATTCTCAATCTCGTCGGCATAGAACTCCGCCTGGACGTAGTCTTCCTCAGCCAAAGCCTTGCGGGCTTTGAAGACGTTGGGCAATGTGGAGCCAGGATAGAGCTCGAGGGCGTAATCGATGGCTTGCTCGGCTTTGTCGTCGTCACCCTGCCAAGAGTAGTAGTCAGCGAGGTCCACTAAGTCGTCAGCATCCATAAACGGGTTGCTGCCCACATTTATGGATGCTTCGTAGTTTTCCAATATCTCCTGGAATTCCTCGCTGTTAAAATACTCTTCGTCGATCTTCATTAGCTATTAGCTTTTGGCTATTAGCTTTTGGCTTTGCTAACTGCTAACAGCTAACTGCCAACTGCTAATTATCGTTTCCAAGTGTCCTTCAAACCGACGGTCTTGTTGAAGACCAGATGGTCGGGAGTAGCGTCGAGGTCGAGTGTGAAGTAGCCGATGCGCTGGAACTGGAGGAAATCGCCAGGCTTCTTCTCCTTGAGGTAAGGCTCAACAACCGAATTGTTGAGCACTGTGAGGGACTGCGGGTTCAGCAGTTCGCGGAAGTCGCGCTCGTCTGCACCAGGATTCTCGATGGCAAACAGACGGTCGTAGAGGCGCACCTCGGCCTGTACGGCATCTTGACAGTTCACCCAATGGAGCGTCTTGCCTTTGATTTTACGGTCGGCACCAGGCTGTCCGCTACGCGTCTCAGGATCGTAGGTGGCATAGACGGTAGTCACGTTGCCATTGGCATCCTTGTCGCAGGGGTGCTCCTCGTCGCACTTGATGATATAGGCATTCTTCAGACGCACCTCCTTGCCTGGAGCCAGACGCTGGAACTTCTTCTCAGCAACCTCCATGAAGTCGTCGCGTTCAATCCACAGTTCGCGGCTGAAGGTGATGGTGTGCTTGCCGTCAGCCTCGTTCTCAGGATTGTTCACGGCTTCCATCTCTTCGGTCTTGCCCTCAGGATAGTTGGTGAGCACGAGCTTCACGGGGTCGAGCACAGCGCTGACGCGTGTAGCTTTCTTGTTCAGGTCGTCGCGAACGCTGGCCTCCAAGAGGGCGTAGTCGTTCAGGGCGTCGAACTTGGTGTAACCAATTGAGTCGATGAAGTTGCGGACGCTTTGTGATGAATAACCGCGACGACGCATACCGCAAACGGTCGGCATACGGGGATCGTCCCAACCATTCACCAGATTCTCATCCACGAGTGCTTTCAGCTTGCGCTTCGACATGACGGTGTAGGTGAGGTTCAGACGGTTGAACTCAATCTGACGCGTGCCGTCGTATTTGTTCAGGATATCGGGATTGAAACCTGTGGTATCCGTCTGCTCCTTGATATACTCGCGCAACAGGTCGACGAATTTGTCGTAGAGCGGACGGTGAGGCACGAACTCCAGCGTACAGATGGAGTGGGTGACACCCTCGAAGTAGTCGCTCTGTCCGTGGGCGAAGTCGTACATGGGATAAGCATGCCACTTCGTGCCTGTGCGGTGGTGAGGGATCTGGATGATGCGATAGATGATAGGATCGCGGAAGTGCATATTGGGATTGGCCATATCCAGCTTCGCACGCAGCACCATTGAACCCTCAACGGCTTCAGCGGTGTTCATCTGTTCGAAGAGGCGCAGGTTCTCCTCAATGGGACGGTCGCGGAAGGGACTGGGACGTCCGGGCTGTGTGGGAGTACCCTTCTGTTCGGCAATCTGCTCAGAAGTCTGCTCGTCGACATACGCCAGGCCCTTCTTGATGAGCCATACGGCAAAGTCCCAGAGCTTCTCGAAATAGTCGGAGGCGTAATAGACGTTCTCCCAGTGGAAACCGAGCCACTTGATGTCGCTCATGATGTTTTCTACATATTCCGTATTTTCCTTCGTGGGGTTGGTATCGTCGAAACGCAGGTTGCAGATGCCTCCAAACTCCTCAGCCACACCAAAGTCCATGCAGATGGCCTTAGCGTGTCCGATGTGTATATAGCCGTTGGGCTCTGGTGGGAAACGCGTCTGAATACGTCCACCGTTCTTGCCTGCTTCCAGGTCTTCCTTTACAAACTGTTCTACAAAGCTGAGGCTTTTCTTCTCCTCGCCTTCTCTCTGCGAGAGTGTGGCGTTGCAATCAGTCATAATTTTCTCTTCCATAAATAAATAATGTGTAATTTTGGCTGCAAAGGTAATAAAACCTTCGCAAAAAGCCAAATAATTCACGTCATTTGTTTATTCCATCAGTTGAAAATGCCCCTAACGTCAGTTTTATTCCTGCCGTTATCCAGCATCTGGGCTGTACGACGTTGCCATAATCCACATAGTGGTGAGCGGTCAGATTGTTGCCTTCCACGTAGATGGAGTAGGGTTCCTTGTTCCAAGCCAGACGGGCATCGACGACAGAGTAGGGGTGATAGGCGCGCACCTCACCATCGGCCGTCGTGTATGACCCCATGCGGTCC
Source organism: uncultured Prevotellaceae bacterium (assembly GCA_902800245.1). Taxonomy (GTDB): domain Bacteria; phylum Bacteroidota; class Bacteroidia; order Bacteroidales; family Bacteroidaceae; genus Prevotella. Next base: position 24,199 of record CADCDY010000008.1, on the reverse strand, counting down.
TGCCAACGATAGCCTATCGTTAAGGTGAGTGGTGAGAGGTGAGTGGTGAGAGGTGAGAGAATACTACCGAGGGGAATAGTCAACTGGGTCGTCACCTTGTGACGCAGGTATTCCAGCGAATATTGCGACTGCAGGAATGGTTGCTCGTCCTTACTTTGATGCAGGTGACAGTAGGAGATTTGAAAGGTTAGAGTTGAAAGTTTAGAGTTTAGAGGTGAGAGGTGAGAGTTGAGGGTGATTTCCTCGCCAAGGGTATTGATCTTGGTGTGGTTGACACTCTGCCAGACGGGGTCGGCTTCTCGCGTATCCATCACCCAGTCAATCATGTTGCGTGCATGGTGATGGAAGATGCTGGTCTGAACAGTCAGCCAGCGTGAACTGTATTTCACGCCACCTTCCACAGCTTGCATCTCCTCCGCCTTCAAGTATTTGTCGGCTTGATGTCCCCCCACGCTATAATACAGTTCCGTAAACGAGGGCATGCGCAACGATGCATTATACGACGCATACAGCTTCCAATGGTCGCCCAGACGCAGACTTGCGTCGATGCCAGGATAAAGGGTAAAGGGCATTTCGTTCCAGGTATTCTTCACCGCGATAAAGCCTGCCGAGAGCGTGAATCGTTTGAGCAGGATGTTATGCTCTGCGTGGAAGGACAGGTTCGAGCGGTTGAGCCCGTTTTTATATTCGCCATGCGGATTGCTTAGCGGTTCGCCCAGATTGCCGCTGACGATGTCTTCATTGCGAAATTCCGCGCCCAAGGCCGTTCGTCCCCATTGCCAGTCGAAATAGCTGTTCAGATTGATGCCGAAGACATCCGTCCGATGATGGTTGAACGGCACCTTCGACTCGTTTCCGCGAATCAGTTCAAAGCGGTCGTACGAACGATTCCAATATGTAGCACATTGAACATTGAACGTTGAACATTGAACATTGGTCTTTAGAGCGGTGAAGAGTTTGGTAGTGTGTTCGTATTGTTCGTCATATTTGGCACTATAGAAGGTGTTCGAACCCCAGCCTTTTGTGCTTACGCCAGCGTGCCAGTTCAGGCGAATCTGCTCTTTGGCGTAAGCGCCCTGATAGAAGGCTTTTACACCGCTGTAGTCGCTATTCAGCGCACCTGCTTTCGAACGCTGATAACCATCGCTTCGCGAAAAGTTGGCTGAAAGCGCATGATTGGAAACGGTCAAGCGTCCTGCCGATGAAAGATAACCAAAGGAACCTCCCTCTACTCTTACCTCTGAGCGTTTGCCTTTTCCGTCGTTCGTCACGATGTTGATGGCGCCCACAAGCGATGAGGTGCCATAGACCCGCGAGGCAGGACCTTCCAACACTTCGATGCGGATGATGTCTGAGAGGTCGCAGGGCAGGTCGAAGGCGTTATGGGCAGTCTGAGGGTCGCAGATGTTGATGCCATTCAGCAGGATGGTAATCTGTTCCTGCGTGCTGCCACGGATGCCGATATCCGTCTGGGCACCCATCGGACCGCGTTGGCGTACATCGACGCCAGCAACCATCTTCAGTAAATCGTTAATACTTTGTACTGGCGCCGCCTGAATTTCTTCGCGACTCAGTACAGTGACCATTCTCGCCGCTTGCCCAAGTGCAAGCGGAGCGCGTGAGCCTGTGATTTCCACGTCGTCGAGGGTTGCCTCCTTGTCGGGGGAGTCGTCGTCAGCGATGTTGGTGGATGAACCACCAACCACACTAAGCGAGTCGGGTGTGGTAACGGCGGCAGAACGTAAGGTTGCTACGCTTAGCACGCCGATGGTGACGACGCGTCCCAAACAGGCAAACAGGGCATATCCTTTCCTCGTAAACTGACGAAATCGGAGAGCCTTGCGCTGGTTGAACTGTCTTTTAAAAATCATTTGTTATGTTATTTGATACCCCTTTCGTTCAGGGCTTGGGTATAGCGGGCTGCGTTTTGCAGGTGTTCCTGATAGGTTGTGGCGAAATTGTGGGTGCCTGAAAAGTCCTCTTTAGCGCACATATACAGGTAATCGTGTTCTGCAGCGTTTAGTACGGCGTCGATGCCCTTGATGCTGGCAATCTTAATAGGACCTGGGGGCAGGCCTTCATTCATATAGGTGTTATAAGGCGAATCAACGTGGAGCAAATTCTGCCAGATACGCTTCAGTTCAAATTGTTTCAGCGCAAACTTGATGGTGGGGTCGGCCTGCAGGGGCATGTTGGCTTTCAGACGATTCAGGTACATGCCTGCAATCATGGGTTTCTCTGCATTGTTCGACGTCTCTTCGTCGATGATGCTTGCCAGCGTGCAAACCTCAATCGGTGTCAGTTGCATCTGGGCTGCCTTGGCCTCGCGCTCGCCCTGCCAGAAATGTTCGTTTTCCTTCTGCATGCGCTCTAGTAACCTGTCGACACTCATGTTCCAATAGACATCGTAGGTGTTTGGCACAAACATCGCCGCAATGGTTGTCGTGTCGTAACCGTAGTGTTGGCATGTCTCCTCGCTAAGCAGGGCGTCGGCAATGGTTGCCGAGTCAATCATCAGCTTTTGTCCAAGGATGGCCGCAAGGCGCTCCATGGTGCGAGCCTCAGGAATGACAAGGTTGAACGACGTCTGCTGTCCGTTCTTCAGTCGACGGAACACGGTGAATGGCCTGTCGCCTGGTTTGATAGCGTATTTACCAGTGCGGATGTGCTCACCGTAATCGCTGTGGCGAAGCATTGCTGACAGCCCGTCCATTCCTGCAGACGGATTCATGGATTGTAGTTTGACAAGCACAGAGTCTTGTGTGTCGTTATCGTCAATGTAGATATACACCACCTCTTCCGCTTTCGATACAGGTGCCAGCAGATAATAGCCCACCAGTCCTAAGATGATGACCAGACCGGCTGCTGCGACATATAAATGGAGCTTAGAATTCAACTTTTTCATCTTTTTTTGTCTTTTGAGACGGCAAAAGTACAAATAAAATACGAATTTTGATGCAGAAAAGGAAAAATTTTGTAACTTTGCCAAGAAATTGACACTATCAATGGCTATGCGGACTGCAATTATAGGCGGTGGTGCGGCAGGATTCTTCTTGGCTGTCAACCTGAAGGAGATGATGCCCGAGATGGAGATAACCATCTTCGAGCGTAGCAGTCGCGTGTTGGCAAAGGTGGAGGTCAGCGGTGGCGGACGTTGCAACTGCACCAACTCGTTTGCACGTGTCAGCGACCTTTCGCAGGTCTATCCCCGTGGTCATCGGTTGATGAAACGGCTTTTCAATGTGTTTGATTATGAGGATGCCTATCAATGGTTCGAGCGCCATGGTGTAGCGCTGGTGACGCAGGAAGACGAATGCGTGTTTCCGCAAGCGCAGGATTCTCATGCCATCATCGATTGCTTCCTAACGTTTGCCCATCGCAACCATATTACTATACGAACGGGCGAGAAAATACAGTCGATAGATGCTGTGTATAGTTTTGATTTTATGGTAGTTACCACTGGTGGTTCGCCTAAAGGTGAAGGATTAAAATGGCTGGCAGATTTGGGTCATGAGATAGAATCTCCCGTGCCGTCATTGTTTACATTTTCCATTGATGACGCTCGCCTGCATGATATGCAAGGCTTGGTGGTGAACGATGTTACAACCCACATTCCAGGAACTAAACTACGTGCTGACGGTCCGTTGCTCATTACCCATTGGGGCATGAGTGGACCAGCCATTCTGCGCCTCTCCAGTTATGCCGCTCGCTATCTGGCAGACAACAACTATCAGGCTCCGCTGAGCATTAATTGGATACAAAAGAACGAAGAGGACGCGCAGGCTGCTCTCTACGAACTGGCTGTCCGACAGCCCCAGAAGTTGTTGGCAACCTACAACCCCTTCGGTTTGCAACAGCGCCTATGGAACTATCTGGTGGACAAGGCGCTGACCACGCGTGCTTCCATCCGTTGTCAGGAACTGAACAAGAAAGATGTCAACCGCTTGGTTAATGTTCTGACGAACGATCATTACCAGATTGCCGGACGTGCGGCCTTCAAGGACGAGTTTGTCACTTGTGGAGGTGTTTCGCTGAAGGCTGTGAATCCTACTACTCTCGAGAGTCGTCACGTGCCTCACCTGTATTTTGCTGGCGAGGTGCTCGACATCGACGGCGTCACGGGAGGCTTTAACTTCCAGGCTGCATGGACTACCGCCTATGTCGTAGCCTGCTCTATTTGTTCATCTTTAACTAATAACATAAACATTAACGCATCATGAAACGTAACTTATTATTGACAGCTCTTGCTGTGTTGACGAGCGTTTGTTGCTGGGCTCAGCAGCAGACTCCGAAATCCATCCGTTGCAATCAGGATGGAACAGTGACATTCTTCTACAAGAACGATCAGGCCAAGAATGTGCAGGTCGATGTGCAGTTTGCAGGCCGTAACCCCATGACCCGCGACGAAAAGACGGGCATGTGGACTGCGACGCTGGGACCTGCTGCCCCTGACATGTATCCCTATTGCTTCATCGTCGATGGAGTGAGCGTGATGGACCCTGAGAACGACCAGTACTTCCCCAACGAAGGCTTTAAGAACAGCCTGCTGGAGATTCCTGGCAACGGCACATTGCCTCACGATATCAAGGATGTGCCTCACGGACGTTTGGAGTATATCCACTATTACTCCAAGAGTCTGGGTGCCACCAATCAGGCTGTTGTCTATCTGCCACCGACGTATATGCAGGACTTCCAAAAGAAGTATCCCGTGTTCTATCTCATCAGTGGTACGACAGATACCGAGGAGGTATATTATAAGGTAGGACGTGTGAATTATATTCTCGACAATCTGCTGGCTGACAAGAAGGCCAAGGAGATGATTGTCGTGCTGCCTTATGGCAACCCGTCGAAGTTGCTGGCCGGAAAACCGCAAGCTGCAGGTGGTCAGCCCCAGACACGCTTTGGCGGTGACGTGTTCAGCAAGGACCTCATCAACGACCTGATGCCGTATATCGAAAAGAACTACCGCACGGTGAACAATGCCGACCATCGTGCCATCGGAGGTTTCTCGCGTGGTGGCAATCAGGCGCTGTACAATGGCCTGACAAATCTCGATAAGTTTGCCTATCTCTGCTCCTACAGCTCGTTTACGTCGACGGACATCCCCAACGTCTATGACAATGCCGACGATACAAACAAGAAAATCCGCCTGCTCTGGCTGGGCGTCGGTACTGACGACTTCCTCTATGGCAATGCCCGCGACTACATGGAGTTCCTCGACAAGAAGGGCATCCATAGCGTGAAGGAGTTTACCAGCGACAAGTTCGGACACACATGGATGAATGCCAAGTATTTTTTGGCAAAGACCCTGCCCCTGCTTTTCAACAAAAAAGCTGCTGAGGCTGCTATGAAGAACGGTCAGCCTGCTCCTGCTGCTACTGGTAAGGAACAACAGTTTACTCCCGGTGTGATGGCTCGCTTGTTCCCCAAACCCATCGTTTCGCCTGAATATACTGAGGAAAGCATCACGTTCCGCTTCAAGGCTCCTGATGCCCAGAAAGTGGAATTGGAATGTGAGATCCTGCCTGAGGTGCTGCCCATGGAGAAAGATACCGCTGGCGTGTGGAGCGTACAGATGAACGATTTTGCCACCGAGACCTTTAAATACTGTTTCATTGTGGATGGCACCCGTGTGGCTGACCCCAACAACATGTATCTCTCGCCAGACCAAGGCTTCAAATACAGTATTGCCGACAGCCCCTTCGGACCGTTCAACTTTGCCTCGCAGGGCGATATTCCCCACGGACGTACAGGCTACGACGTAGAACGTCAGGAGGCATGGTATACGTCGCCCATGAATAACGGTCAGTTCACGATGCCTGTATTCATCCAGCTTGTGCCTGGTGCCAACGATACGATGGAGAGCTGGTTTAAGGAGGGTGGTGCCGATGCCATTGCGGACAGGATGCTGGCTGACGGCAAGACCAAGAGCTGCGTCATTACTACCAGTTCGATGGACTTCATGCAACAGGGTGGCATGCAGATGCCTGGCATGAAACCACGTGTGATTCGTGCCGACGACTATCCTACGTGGTCGCAGCGTCGTCGCGCCCTCGTGAAGTTGCTCTTTAAGATTGGTAAAGAACCCGCCCCCTCGTTCCCTGACTTCGGCGGTGGTGGCTTCGGCGGCGGCTTCGGAGGAGGCGGCGGTTTTGGTGGCGGTGGAGGCTTCTAAGCCTTCTCGCCTTGTTCTTTTTCGTCAGCAAATTTGTTTTGCTTGAGATCCTCTACAAACTGACTGATTTTCTGTAGTTCGCGAGGAATCTTGATACTCTGTGGGCAGTGCGGTTCGCATTGCCCACAGCCTATACAATGGTCTGCCTGACGCATGCGGGGAACGGCACGGTCGAGACCGATGAGGTAGTTGCGACGCAGCTTGTAATACTCGTCGTCCATCTGCAAGCGAGGCAGCGTGCCGTCGTTCTTACATTTATTATAATGTACGAAGATGGCGGGAATGTCGATGCCGTAAGGACAGGGCATACAATACTTACAGTCGTTGCAGGGAATGTTTTCCAGTCCGACGATACGCTGGGCAACTTGTTCGTCCAGGAATTGCTGTTCGGCCTGCGTCAGGGGAACTAGCGGACAGTAGCTAAGCAGGTTGTCCTTCAAATGTTCCATATACGTCATACCGCTGAGTACGGTGAGCACACCCTTAGGAGTTCCTGCATAGCGGAAGGCCCACGAAGCGACGCTGCGCTCTGGGTCACGTTGTTTCAGTTCCTTGGCAAGATATTGTGGCAAGTTTGCCAGACGACCACCCAACAACGGTTCCATGATGACGGCAGGGATGCCCATCTTTTGAAGCTCGTCGTAGAGATAATGTGCATCGACATTGTTGTTGCTGATTTCGTTGGCGTAGTCCCAGTCCAGATAGTTCAGCTCAATCTGCACGAAGTCCCAGTGATATTTGTCGTGCATGGCCAGGATTTCGTCGAACACGCTCTGATGGCCGTGGAACGAGAATCCGAGGTTGCGGATGCGTCCTGCCTCGCGTTCTTTCAACAGGAAATCCATCATGCCATTGTCCACATATCGGCTGTTAAACTCATTCATGCCGCCACCGACTGCATGTAACAGGTAGTAATCGATGTAGTCCACCTGCAATTCCTTCATCGAGTTCTTGTACATTTGTACGCTGGCCTCGTGGCTCTGCAGGGCGGGGTTGAAGTTCGACAGTTTGGTGGCGATGAAATATTCGGAACGCTTGTGGCGACTCAGCGCGATACCCGTGCAGGCTTCCGACTTACCCTGACAATAGACGGGGCTGGTGTCGAAATAGTTGACGCCGTGCTCGATGGCATAATCGACCTGACGATTGATCATGTCCTGGTCGTAGTCGTCTTGATTCTCCGTCTTCGACGGCAGACGCATCATGCCATAGCCCAAGAGCGACACTTTGTCGTCATTGAAGGGATTTTTACGATAGGTCATCTTGTCCACGGGGGGCTCCACCTGTTTCTTATATTCCTCAACGGCTTCGCTCTCCGTCTTCGATTTGCAGCCCGCCATCACGGCAGCAGCGCCCACGGCACCACCACCTAACAGCCTTAGAAAACTGCGTCTTGATATATCTTTTTTCATTGTCGTCTTCGTTATGTCGTTATGTCGTTATTCCGTAATTCCGTTATTCCGTTATTCCGAAAAATTAAATCTCCTTATGCACTTCGTGCCCTTCGACGTAGATGGCGCTGAAGGGACGCGCGGGACACAGATACTCGCAGGCTCCACAGCCTATGCAACGACTCTCGTTGACAGCAGGGATGTAGGGCGACTCTTCGTCGTCGGGGTTGCTAGGAACCATATCGATGGCACCCGCAGGACAGTGGCGCGCACAGTTGCCGCACTCCACACCATCGTTGATAGCCACACAGTTCTTTTTAATGAATACGGCGTGACCAATCTGCGTGGATGCTTTCAGCTCATGTGCCAAAGGCTTGATGGCACCAGCGGGGCAAACCTCCGAACACGTGTTACACTCCGGACGGCAATAGCCGCGCTCGTACGACATCGCTGGCATCATCAGGTGTAGCAGGTCGTCGGAAGGCCGCAATACGTCGTTGGGACAATTCGATATGCACAGCTGACAGCCTGTGCAATGTTGGGCAAAGTTCTTCATCGATTGCGAACCTGGCGGCGTGAGGGGTGTCTGACGCTCAGGGGCTACCTTGTCCTCAATCTCTGCCAGACCGCCGTCCATAATCTTATCTTTCTGCTGGGCCAACGCTGCCGTAGCCAGCAAACCTGAAGATATCATAAACGCACGGCGCCCATCGCTCTTAGGACTAGAATCTCTAGTCTCTCTAGTGTCTCTAGATAATCTAGAATCTCTAGACTTTCTAGAATAACTCAGCGCTCCGAACTTACAACTCTCGATGCAGTTGCCGCACACCACGCAACGGCTATAATCGACCGTGTGCGTCTTGTAGTCGATACATGCCGACTTGCAGTTCTTCGAGCACAGCGAACAATTGCGGCACTTCTCGGTGTCGAAATGAATCTTCAGCCACGAGAAGCGTGAGAAGAAACTCAGGAAGGTTCCCACGGGACAAATGGTGTTGCAATACGTACGGCCATTGCGCCAGGCGAGCACCGCCAGAATGATCACCGCCACGATGCTGATGATAAGCGACGGCAGGGCGCGCAACCAGACGTCTTTGTGATAGAAAGCGTAGCTGTCGTAGTATTCGGCTATACTTGCCAGCACGTTGTTGCCTGCCATCCATATGGGTTGCAGCACGTTGGTGGCAATGAGTCCGAAGGTAGAGTAGGGGGCCAGCAGTTGAAACAGCGTGCCGATGCCCGCCAACAGCAGGACGACGAACACCACGAGCACCGGATAGCGCAACCACCGCAGTTCCTTGGAATACGTGTAGCGGTTTTTCTTCTGCTTCTTGCCCAGCCATCCGAAGATGTCCTGCATGATGCCCAGCGGACAGATGATGGAGCAATAGATGCGTCCGCAGACGAGCGTCAATACCAACAGGAAAGCCACGACGGCAAAGTTCAAGGCCAGTATAGCCTCCATGGCCTGCAGCTTCGGCATCCACGAAAACCATTGGAGCGCCGTTCCTGTAAAGTCCACAAACAGCCACGTAATGCCGATAAACATCACGGTGGCTAGCGTAATTCGAATCGTTCTTAGCATAAAGCCTGTATTTGTTTAGTGTTTAGTGAATTTTACTATTTGGATACTCACTTCGTAAAGCAGGTAGATGGGCAGCGACACGACGAAGAGTGTAAACACATCGGTCGTTGGCGTGATGATGGCCGCTACGACGAGGATGGCGACGATGGCGTGACGACGATAGCCGGTCATCAACTGGGCGTTAATCAGTCCCATGCGTCCTAACATGGCGCAGACCACAGGCAGTTCGAACACCACGCCCATCACCAGGCTCATGCCCAACAGCGTATCGACGTACGACTGCAGCGTCAGCATGTTTGCCACGTCGGGCGACACCTGATAGGTGCCCAGAAACCGCACCGTCAGCGGAAATACCACGAAGTAGTTTATCAATGTGCCCACGAGGAACATCACGTAGGCAGCCCCCACGATCCATACTGCATAGCGACGCTCATTCTGGTAGAGCCCTGGCGACACAAAGCGGAACAACTCATATAGTATATAAGGTGAAGCCAACAGCAGACCCGCATACAACGCCGTCCGCATGTGAATCATAAACTGCTCCGTCAGGCCAGTGTTCATCAGGTGCAGCGAGAACGCGTCGACACCCAGCAGGCGATACGTCACGAAGTCGCTACTTCGCGGAGCCAACACCACGCTGAACAATGTCTCCTTCATCACGAAGGCCACGACGGCAAATGCCACCACCGCCACACCCATCCTGATGAGCGACGAGCGCAACACGTCCAGATGGTCCCAGAACGTCATCGACTCCTGATTGTTCATCTGCGCGGCAGCCAATTCTTCACTCTTCACTCTTCACTTCCTTGTCGTCTGTGTCTATTTCTTTCATGCCGTCTTTGAAGCTCTTGACACCCTTGCCCAGACCTTTCATGAGCTCGGGAATCTTCTTGCCTCCGAACAGCAACAACACAATCAGCGCAATGACTACAATCTCTTGCAAGCCTAATCCAAAAAGGAGTAAATTCGCCATAATTTCAATGTTTTTGGTTATAACTTTTGCAAAGATACGTTTTTTTTTGTACATTTGCAGCCAAAATAAACAACATTTAACTATGGAGTACGAATTAATTCTACGAATTTTCATTGCCGCCCTGCTCGGAGGACTCATCGGACTCGAACGCGAATACCGTGCTAAGGAGGCTGGTTTCCGCACCCATTTCCTCGTCGCATTGGGCTCGGCATTGTTTATGATTGTCTCGGCCTATGGCTTCGGCGATGTCCAGATGGACGGCATGACGTCGCGCTGGGATGTCTCTCGCGTCGCTGCACAGGTCGTCAGCGGCATCGGTTTCATCGGTGCCGGAACCATCATCTTCCGCAAACAGGAAAACATGGTCAGCGGTCTCACTACAGCCGCCGGACTCTGGGTCGTTGCAGCCATCGGCCTTGCCTGTGGCGGTGGACTCTACGTTCTGGCCACTGCCGCTACCTTGATGGTGCTCGTAGGTCTCGAAGCTTTCAACTACTTCCTCCACAAGCTCGACCAGCACCGCAAGTAGAAAACAAAAAACCGAGCTCACCAAACGATGAGCTCGATTTTTTTTCTGGGTGTTTGCCAGAAAGTTTTATCCGCAGAAGAAGAGGACGACGATCTGGGCGGTGAAGATGCGCAGGAACATGGCCAGCGGATAGACCGTCGAGTAGCCCAGAGCGGGAGCCTCTTTGGAGCAGATGCTGTTGGAGTAGGCGAGGGCAGGAGGGTCGGTGTAGGTACCGGCTATCATACCCGCCAGGGTGAAGTAGTTGAACTTGTAGCGTATGCGGGCAATGGGGCCTACGATGAGAATCGGGATAATCGTGATGAGGAAGCCCGTAAGGACGTAGAGCAGTCCGTCGCCATCAACCACCGTGGCAAGGAATCCTGCGCCGGCCTTGATACCCACTGAGGCAAGGAAGAGCACGAGACCAATTTCGCGCAGCATCATGTTTGCCGAAGTGGTGGTGTAGGTTACGAGGTGTATCTTATAGCCGTAGCGGCCAATGAGGATGGCGATGATGAGCGGGCCACCGGCGAGACCGAGCTTGACGGGTACAGGCATGCCGGGGATCATCAGCGGGAACGAACCGAAGATGAGTCCGAGGAAGATGCCGACGAAGATGGTGGCGATGTTGGGGGCGTTGAGCTTGTTGCTGGAATTGCCCATGCGGATAGCTACGCGGTTAACGGCTTCCTCGGGACCTACGACGCGAATCTTGTCGCCCACCTGCAAGGGCAGGCTGGCAGAGGCGAAGAGGTCGATGCCGTGACGGGTGACGCGCGTGACATTGACACCGTGGACGCTGGAGAAATGCATCGAGGCCAGCGTCTTACCGTTGATTTTGGGATTGGTGATGAGCACGCCCTTGGAAATCATGGGTTCTTCCTGTTGCTGCTGTTCGAGGTCGATGTCGACAACAGGACCGATGAAGGCGATGATGGCCTCGTAATCGGCCTCCGCACAGACGATGAGCATCTTGTCGCCCAAATGGAGCTGTGTGTTGCGGTTGGCAATGGTGATGTCACCGTTATGCTCGATGCGCGAACAGACGAAGTCGCGGTTCAGGAATTCGTGAACCTGTAGGATGGTTCTGCCCTCCAGATACTGGTTGGTGACCTCCACGTGCATCTTGTAAGGCTTCTTGTTGGTCTTTGTGCCCTCCTGCTGTTTCAGTTCCTCTTCCTCCTGCTCCAGCTTGACGCCGCAGATATACCTTATTAATATAATAGCACCTATGATGCCAAGCACACCAAGGGGATAGGCACAGGCGTAGGCCGAGGCAATCTGTGGGGCGTTGGAGCCGAAGACGGTGCCCAGCGCCTCGTTGGCCGCACCAAGACCTGGGGTGTTGGTGACGGCACCATAGAGTGTTCCGACCATCATGGGCAGGTTCATCTTGTTGCCGGTATCGAAGAAGATATAGTAGCAAGCGAACATGACGAGGATGTTGAGCAGGATGGCTGTCGCTGCCAGTCCGTTGAGCTTAATGCCCTGAGTACCAAAGCTTTCGAAGAAACCGGGACCGACCTGCATACCGATCATGAAGACGAAGAGGATGAGCCCGAAATCTTGTGCAAAATTGAGGATGGGTGTGGGAGCCGTGAATCCGATGTGTCCTGCGATGATGCCGGCAAAGAGCACGAATGTGACGCCCAGCGAGACGCCCGCAATCTTTATTTTACCCAAATAGACACCCACGGCTATGACGACGGCGTAGAGCAGCACGATGTGGGCTACGGAGTCCGTCGAAATGAACAGTTCTTTTAACCAGTGAAATGATTCCATAAAGTACTTTTTTGAAATTGGCTGCAAAATTACTATTTTTTTGCTCAAAACGTGCAAGAATGTGCTACTATTTTTCATAAAAACAAAATATTTATTAAATTCTTCATTATTCTTCGTTATTTCAGAAATAATGTGTACCTTTGCAGGAAATTCTAAAACAACTTATATAATAAACACTATTTATGGCAAACAAAGAAAAACTCTTCAGCGAGTTTCAGGCTCCGACCAAACAGGAATGGTTGGACAAAATTGAAGTGGACCTGAAAGGTGCCGACTTCCAGAAACGACTCGTGTGGAGAACGAATGAGGGCTTCAACGTACAGCCCTTCTATCGTCGTGAGGACCTGAAGGACCTCAAGACTCCTGATGCACTGCCCGGCGAATTCCCCTTCGTTCGCGGCAACAAGAAAGACAGCAACGAATGGTATGTCCGCCAGAACATCGTTGTAGGCGGCGACCCCGTGGCAGCTAACAAAAAGGCGCTGGACATCCTGATGAAGGGTGTGGACAGTATCGGTTTCAAACTGGGACACGATGAGGTGAGCGCCGAGTATATCGACGCGCTGTTGAAGGACATCCGCCTCGACATCGTGGAGGTGAGCTACCGTGCCTGCCTGCGTCACGCCTTGCAGCTGGCTGACTTGCTCGTGGCCTATTTCGAGAAGATGGGCTTCGACAAGGAGAAGATCGTGGGTGGTGTCGGTTTCGACCCCATCGAGCGCATGCTGATGAAGGGCAAGGACTCGACGTTCCTGCTGCCCGACATGCCGAAGCTGGTAGAGAAACTGAAGGACTATCCAAACCTGCGTTGCGTGATGGTTCACAGCGACCTGCTGAACAATGCCGGTGCGTATATCGTTCAGGAAATGGGTTACGCCCTGGCTTGGGGTAACGAGTATCTGCAGCAGATGGTGGATGCCGGTGTCGATGTGGACTTGGCTGCGAAGAAAATCAAGTTCTACATGGGTATTTCGGAGAATTACTTCATGGAGATTGCCAAGTTCCGTGCCTGCCGTCTGTTGTGGGCGCAGATTGTGAAGCAGTATGAGCCCAAGTGCGACTGCGCATGCAAGATGATTATCAATGCCTCGACATCAACGTACAACCAGACCGTGTTTGACAGCTACGTCAACCTGCTGCGTTCGCAGACGGAGGCTATGAGTGCCGCCCTCGGTGGTGTACACTCAATGGTTGTCACGCCGTTCAATGCTCCTTACGAGAAACCCAACGAGTTCAGCGAGCGTATCGCCCGTAACCAGCAGCTGCTGATTAAGGAGGAGGCTCACTTCGACCGTATCGTTGACCCGTCAGCAGGTTCGTACTATATCGAACACCTGACCGACGCACTGGCTCAGGAGGCTTGGAAGCTGTTCCTGAAAGTGGAGGACGAGGGTGGTTTCCTGGAGGCCGTCAAGAAGGGTACCATTCAGGAGGACATCAACGCCACGAATGTCAAACGTCACGGCGATGCTGCCAAGCGTAAGGAGTTCCTGTTGGGTACCAACCAATTCCCGAATTTCACCGAGAAGAGCGAAGGCAAAGAGCCGTTGGCTGTTGACTGCTGTGCAACCCACGCTGGCGATGCCGATGTGCCCGCCCTGCAGATTAGCCGTATGGCCTCTGACTTTGAGACTTTGCGTCTGACTACTGAGAAGGCCAAGAAGGTGCCTGTGGCATTTATGCTGACCATCGGTAACTTGGCTATGCGTCAGGCTCGTGCACAGTTCTCGTGCAACTTCCTTGCTTGTGCAGGTTATAAGGTGATTGACAACCTCGGCTTCAAGACCGTTGAAGAGGGTGTTGATGCTGCGCTGGAGGCAGGAGCTGATATCGTAGTCATCTGCTCTTCTGACGACGAGTATGCTGAGTACGCTATTCCTGCCTTCAAGTACCTGAACGGTCGTGCGATGTTCGTTGTGGCTGGTGCTCCTGCTTGCATGGAAGACTTGAAGGCTGCCGGCATCGAGAACTACGTTCATGTGAAGTGCAACGTGCTCGAGACTTTGAAAGAATATAATCAGAAACTTGGTATCTAAAGAAAGGAGACTTGAATTATGCGTAAACAATTTAAAGATATTGATATCTACGCCGGCATCAAGGCTCAGGATGGTGCCAAGTGGATTAAAGATAATGGTATTGAGGCCAACTGGAAAACCCCAGAGCACATCGAGGTCCGTCCGGTTTATACGAAGGAAGACCTCGAAGGCATGGAACACCTCGACTTTACGGCTGGTATCCCTCCCTATCTGCGTGGTCCGTATTCAATGATGTATCCCTTCAAGCCGTGGACCATCCGTCAGTATGCCGGATTCTCTACCGCTGAGGAGTCGAATGCTTTCTATCGCCGTAATCTGGCTTCTGGTCAGAAGGGACTTTCCGTAGCCTTCGACCTGCCGACACACCGCGGTTACGACCCAGATAACGCTCGTGTAGTGGGCGATGTGGGTAAGGCTGGTGTATCAATCTGTAACGAGGAGAACATGAAGGTGCTCTTCGGTGGCATCCCTTTGAACAAGATGTCCGTCTCAATGACCATGAACGGTGCCGTGCTGCCTATTCTGGCATTCTACATCGTAGCAGGTCTGGAACAAGGTGCACAACTCGAGGAGATGGCCGGAACCATCCAGAACGACATTCTGAAGGAGTTCATGGTGCGTAACACCTATATTTATCCCCCTGCATTCTCGATGAAGATCATCGCTGATATCTTCGAGTACACCTCACAGAAGATGCCGAAGTTCAATAGTATCTCTATCTCAGGTTATCACATGCAGGAGGCTGGTGCTACCGCTGACATCGAGTTGGCTTACACGCTGGCTGATGGTATGGACTACCTGCGTACAGGTGTGAATGCTGGTATTGATGTGGATGCTTTTGCTCCCCGCTTGAGTTTCTTCTGGGCCATCGGTATGAACCACTTCATGGAGATTGCCAAGATGCGTGCAGGCCGTCTGTTGTGGGCGAAGATTGTTAAGAGCTTCGGTGCCAAGAATCCGAAGTCGCTCGCTCTCCGTACCCACTCACAGACATCAGGTTGGTCGCTCACAGAGCAAGATCCCTTCAACAACGTAGGTCGTACCTGTATCGAGGCTATGGCTGCTGTGCTGGGTCACACCCAGTCGTTGCACACCAACGCCCTCGACGAGGCTATCGCCCTGCCTACCGACTTCTCAGCTCGTATCGCTCGTAACACCCAGATTTACATCCAGAACGAGACCAAGGTATGCAAGCAGATTGACCCATGGGCAGGTAGCTACTATGTAGAGACCCTGACCAACGAGCTGGTTCACAAGGCTTGGGAGCACATTCAGGAGATTGAGAAACTGGGCGGTATGGCCAAGGCTATCGAGACAGGTCTGCCCAAGATGCGTATCGAGGAGGCTGCAGCACGTACGCAGGCTCGTATCGATAGTGGTGTTCAGACCATCGTCGGTACCAACAAGTATCGCTTGGAGCACGAGGATCCCATCGACATCCTCGAGGTTGACAACACCGCTGTACGCAAGCAGCAGGAAGAGAGCCTTAAGGAGGTTCGCAGCAAGCGCGACGAGGCAGCTTGTCAGGCAGCCCTGAAGGCTATTACCGATTGCGTCCGTGACTTCAACGAGGGTCGCAAGAGCGAGAACAACCTGCTCGACCTCGCCGTTAAGGCCGCCCAGTTGCGTTGTACGCTGGGTGAGATTTCAGATGCCTGCGAAGAAATCGTGGGCCGTTATAAAGCAGTAATCAGAACAATTTCAGGCGTGTATAGTTCAGAATCAAAGAACGACAGCGATTTCGAGTTGGCTTGCAAGCTGACTGATGAGTTCGCAGAGAAGGAAGGTCGTCGTCCTCGTATCTTCATCGCAAAGATGGGTCAGGATGGTCACGACCGTGGTGCAAAGGTTGTAGCTACAGGCTACGCAGACTGTGGCTTCGACGTGGATATGGGACCGCTGTTCCAGACTCCCGCTGAGGCTGCCCGCGAGGCTGTGGAGAACGACGTGCATGTGGTTGGCGCTTCGTCATTGGCCGCTGGTCACAAGACGCTCATCCCGCAGTTGATTGAAGAGCTGAAGAAACTGGGGCGTGAGGACATCATGGTGATTGCCGGTGGTGTGATTCCCGCTCAGGACTACGACTTCCTCTACAAGGCTGGTGTCGCTGCTATCTTCGGTCCGGGCACTTCCGTCGCGAAGGCCGCTGTCGAAATGATGAAGATTCTGCTCGACAAAGAGTAGTGTGAAATGGTTACCTGCAGCGCTGCAGGTAACCATATTAATAATTAATAATATGACATTTCAAGAACAAGAAATTCTAGATCGTCTGCAAGTGATAGGGACGTATTACGACCTCGATTCACTGTTGCAGGACAAAACAGATCAAAAAGCCATCGCGCGGTATTACCGTAAGTCGGATTTTTTCTACAATCTCATCCACTCTCGTGGCGGACATTATATTCACATGGGACTGTCGGATGGTGTGATCTTTCACAAAGAGGACTTTGAGAAACAGGCTCGGTTTGTAGGCACATTCCTGACAGGAACATCCATGCGCGTTCTTGAGGTGGGAGCAGGTAGGTTGGCCAACACACGATTGCTGGCCAAACTATTCCCACAGCATCAGTTTACGGCACTTGACCTCCCAAACAGGAATTTCCTGAAGAACCGTGTTCCTGCTAACGTGACACTGGTTGAGGGCGATTACAATGATTTGTCTGCTTTTCAGGACAAGCCCTTTGATGTCGTCTTCGGTGTGGAAACGGTCTGTCATGCCGAGAGCAAGGATCGTGTCATCGGTGAGATTTCCAAGGTTCTTAAACCTGGCGGTAAACTCATTCTCTTTGATGTTTACGAAGCCAAAGCGCAAGAGGAGATGAGTGACTTTGAGAAACGAGTGTCTGCCATCACACTGGCTGCCATGCGAGTCACGGCTAAGGACCAGTTTATTGGTAACATGACCAGATATATGGACCAACATCAGTTCCGTGATATCGATGTTACAGAGATGACGCAGGCTATCAGACCGACATTGAGAAACCTTGATCGCGTGTCGTGCCGCTATTTCGCGCATCCAAAGTTGATTAAGACATTGCGTAAGTTTATCTCCTTGGATGTTACAATGAACAGCATTGCAGGCTGGTTGATGCTCTATACTTTTGATGGTCAGAATATCCATCGTTATTGTCGAATCGTCGCTACAAAAGCTTGACTTATCATAAAAGTTAAGCCCCGCCAAACGACGGGGCTTAATCTTTATTTGAATTTCAATCCCATATTATAGAGGATGAACGAGTAGATGTCGGCTTGTTCTTCAAGGACTTTTGCGAGTGGCTTGCCGCCACCATGACCGGCCTTGGTGTCGATACGGATAAGAACGGGATTCGGACCCTTGTGACACTCCTGTAACGTAGCAGCGAACTTAAACGAATGGGCAGGCACGACGCGGTCGTCGTGGTCGGCAGTAGTAACCAGTGTGGCAGGGTAGGAGGTACCTTGCTTCAGGTTATGTAGCGGAGAATAACCGCGAAGATATTCGAACATCTCCTTCGAATCCTCGCTGGTGCCGTAGTCGCTGGCCCAGTTCCAGCCAATGGTGAACTTATGATAGCGCAGCATGTCCATCACGCCTACCTGCGGAATGGCCACACGGAAGAGGTCGGGACGCTGCGTCATGCAGGCACCGACGAGCAGTCCACCGTTCGAACCACCCACGATTGCCAACTTCTCCTTGGAGGTGTAGCCCTCTTTGATCAGGTATTCTGCAGCTGAGATGAAGTCGTCGAACACGTTCTGCTTCTGCATCTTCGTACCTGCCAAGTGCCATTCCTCGCCATACTCGCTGCCGCCGCGCAGATTGACCTGTGCGTAGATGCCACCCTGTTCGAGGAAAGGAATACGTGTTGCGGAGAAACCAGGTCCGAGGGGAATGTTGAAACCACCATAGCCGTAGAGATAGACGGGATTCTTGCCGTTACGCTTCAGTCCTTTCTTATATGTAATAAACATAGGTACGCGCGTACCATCTTTACTATTAAAGAAAATCTGTTTACTCTCGTACTCCTGCTGCTTGAACTTCACGTTGGGCTGTGCGTAGAGCGTGCTCTCGTTCTTTGCCATATCGTAACGATAGATGGTGCCGGGCATCGTGAACGATGTGAAGGTGTAGAAGCACTCGGGCTCTTTCTTATCACCCGTAAAACCTACGCTGCCCACCATTGGGAGCTTTACCTCGTGACGCATTTTTCCGTCGAGACCATAGACGTATGCGTGGTCGCAGGCGTCCTGCGCATAAGTGAGGATGAACTGGCGATTGATGACATCGACGCCGCCCAGTACGTTCTGCTGTTCAGGGACGAGCACTTGCCAGTCGTTGACACCTGGCGTGTGGATATCTGCCACCATGATGCGCCCCTTCGGTGCACCATAGTTGGTATAGATGTAAATCTTGTTGCCATCATCGTAGATAGGGGCATATTGATAGTCCATGTTATCGGTCATCTGGATGAACTGCGAGCCCTGCTGGCGCAAGTCTCTCACAAGCAGGTTGTTGCCAGCACCAGCGCCAGCCTCGTACATGTACATCAGCGTCTCTTCTTCGTTCGTGGCCACCTCGAAGAATACTTTGGGCTTCATGGGGTTCTGATAGAACAGTACATCCTCCGACTGCGGCGTACCCATCTTGTGGTAATAGATCTTCATACCCTCGTTGACGTTCGAGAATTCCTTTCCCTCTGTCGGACGGTCGTAGCTGGAATAGTAGAAACCGTCACCCTGCCACGCGGCACCTGAGAATTTTGCCCATTCGATGTGGTCAGTGGTGAGCTGGCCAGTCTTCAGGTCGATAACGTAGAATTCCTGCCAGTCAGAGCCTGAGCGCGAAATGGCGTAGGCCATCCATCGTCCGTTGTGCGAGAAGTACGTCCCTTTCAGCGCCACTGTACCGTCCGTCGATAGCGTGTTGGGGTCGAGGAATACGCGTGGGGTGCCGCCCAGTTCGTCCATTACGTACATGACATACTGGTTCTGCAGTCCATCGTTCTTGTAGAAATACCATTTGCCGTGGCGTTTGCGCGGAGCACCGATTTTCTCGTAGTTGGCGAGCTCTGTCAGTCGTTTCAGCAACTTCCCACGGAAAGGGATACGGCTGAGAAAATCAGCCGTCACTCGATTTTCCGCCTCCACCCATGCTGCTGTCTGTGCCGAAGTGTCGTTCTCCAACCAACGGTAGGGGTCAGCGACCTTCACACCAAAATATTCGTCTACTGTGCCGTCCTTGGCAGCTTTCGGATACTGCAAATCCTGTGCTTGCAGTAAATTTGTGGCTATCATTGCCATGCTCATCAATAATGTTCTTTTCATTGTTTCTAAAATTATTTTGCTGCAAAGATACAAATTTCTCTAAACTTTAAACGCTAAACTCTAAACTTTTTTGTACCTTTGTCGCCAGAAAACTTAAAACAAGATGAAAGATATCAAGCGAATCGTATTGACGGGCGGTCCCTGTGCTGGCAAAACAACGGCGCTGGTGCGCATTATTGACCATTTCTCTAACTTGGGCTTTAAGGTGTTTACCGTGCCCGAAGTACCTACGATGTATAGTCAGGGAGGTTGGAGCTATCTGACACCGAATCATGACCTCTACTACGAGGGCGAGTTAGCTATTCTGCGCACGCAGCTGGCGTTGGAGAACTCGTTTATGCGACTGGCCGAGACCTGTACGAAGCCAACCTTTGTAGTCTGCGACCGTGGCACGATGGACATTTCGGCCTATATCGACAAAGCTATGTGGGAGGAACTGTGTGAGAAATGCGGCACCAACTCCAACGAGTTACGCAAACGCTATGATGCGGTGTTGCACCTGGTGAGTGCTGCCGATGGTGCCGAGCAGTATTATACCACAGCCACCAATTCGACGCGTTACGAGCAGGCCAACGAAGAAGGTTTGCGTATAGCGCGTGACTTGGACAAGAAGGTGAATAAAGCGTGGACGGGGCATCCGCATCTGCGCGTCATCAACAACCACGATAATTTCGACATGAAGATCAACCGTGTGCTGAAGGAGATTTCGAACG
Organism: uncultured Prevotellaceae bacterium; assembly: GCA_902800245.1. GTDB lineage: Bacteria > Bacteroidota > Bacteroidia > Bacteroidales > Bacteroidaceae > Prevotella. The sequence continues at coordinate 3,729 of CADCDY010000008.1, read as the reverse complement.
TACTCGAGATTCCGCAGCCCATCGAGGACGAGCGTACGTATATTGTAGAGTTGACGGGACAGTTGCCTGAAAGCATTGAGAGTGAGATAACGCAGACCTATCTCGTGGCAGATCCTGATTGTGAGATACGTCTACGCCGTCGTGACTGGGGTGGCGAGGTTGTCAATGTCCACAAAACCAAGAAGCGCATTTCAGCGACGGAAGTGTTAGAGACTGAGCGTCAGGTGAGCAATGCCCTCTATGAGTCGTTGTTGCAGCAGGCTGACCCCTATCGTGCCACCATTCGTAAGACACGTCGCAGCTTTATCTGGCGTGGGCAGTTCTTCCAAGTCGATACGTTCCACGAGCCTGTCAATAATCTCGTCCTTTTGGAGACAAAGGGTGTGGCACAGCAAGAAAGTGTGAATTTCCCGCCATTCCTCCGTGTGATTGAGGACGTAACGGGAAATCCACAGTATTATAACTACAATATCGCCCTCAGACGATAGTAGCGTTTAGGCGATAATCTCACGGGCACGAGCCAGTGCAAGATCGATGTGGCTCGTGATATTCTCAGCGCCCAATAACTTGTCGAAGTTGTTGCGGCGAAGCATGGCATCGACCTTTGGCGTAACACCTGACAGCACGATGGTTGTTCCATCCTTCTGACACATGCGACACATATTTTCGAGGTTGTGCAGGCCCGTCGAGTCAATGAACGGCACCTTACGCATACGAATGATGCGAACCTTCGGATGATGACCCCAGCGAGCCATGAAGTCCTCGAAGCGCGTGCCGGCTCCAAAGAAGTAAGGACCATTGATTTCGTATACCTCGACGCCCTCGGGAATGGTCAAATGTTCCAGATTGCCTGCCTTCATCTCGGCATCCTCGTTGAGGTCAATCTCGTTGAGGATGGCGTGAACTTCGGTGGTTTCAGCCATACGTCGCATAAAGAGCAGACAAGCGCAGATGAGTCCGAACTCGATGGCCACTGTAAGGTCGAAGATGATAGTAAGGAAGAACGTAATCAGCAACACGGTGACATCGCTCTTGGGATTACGACGGGTCATTGCCAGGAACGAACGCCAGCCGCTCATGCCGTAAGCTACGACAACCAGCACGCCAGCCAGACAGGCCATCGGAATATACTGTGCGAGTGGCATGAGGAACAGGAAGATAATCAGCAGCACAACAGCGTGAACGATGCCTGCAACAGGCGTGCGACCACCGTTATTGATGTTGGTCATCGTACGTGCTATGGCGCCCGTAGCGGGAATACCGCCAAAGATAGGTGATGCGATATTGGCAATACCCTGTCCGATGAGTTCGGTATTCGAATTATGGTGATCGCCAATGACACCGTCAGCCACAGTAGCCGAAAGGAGTGATTCGATGGCGCCTAAGACGGCAATAGTGACAGCAGGTCCTACGAGTCCCTTGATAGTCTCCCATGACAGTTCCGGCACCACAGCTCCAGGCAGTTGCGACGAGATGCTGAAACGGTCTCCGATAGTCTCAATACTGGTGATGCCAGCATACTGCTTCAGCAGCAAGGCCGCAACAGTCATCAGGATGATAGCAACCAGCGAACCAGGTAGTGCGCGCAACGGCGACAGATGGAATTTACGCGCCAACATGGGCCACGAGGCAATGAGTGCGACGGAGACGATGCCTACCAGCGCACTCCACCAGTCTATCGTACCTATATTATATATATAGGCAATCCACTTTTCGATGAAATCACTTGGTACCTTGTCCATCGTCAGCCCCAGCAGATCTTTTACCTGCGTCGTGAAGATGGTGACGGCAATACCGCTTGTAAATCCCACCACGATGGGGTAGGGAATGTACTTGATGATGGTTCCCAGACGTAACACACCCAACAGAATGAGGAATACACCTGCCATCAGCGTTGCAATGGTCAGTCCCTGCATGCCGTACTGCTGGATGATACCGTAGACGATGATGATAAAAGCACCCGTAGGACCACCAATCTGAACCTTCGAACCTCCGAAGAGCGAGATGGCCAATCCTGCGACGATGGCGGTGATGATACCTTTCTCAGGCGAAACGCCGCTTGCAATACCGAAAGCAATGGCCAACGGCAGCGCTACGATACCGACGATGATGCCTGCCATGAGGTCGGCAACGAACGTCTTCTTGTTGTAATTCTTAACGGCCGAAACCATTTTCGGCTTGAAATCTAAAGTCTTCATTATCCTAAAAATTCGATTTTCGTTTGCAAAGTTACGATTTATCGAGAGCAAAACAAAATGAAATTCATTTTTTTGCCGAGATTTAGTAATCTTCGCCAATTTTTTGGCAAAGTTATGCAAAAAATATAAGGTGGCAAAATAATTTACCACCTTGTATTATAATATATGGCGTTTTCTTGATTTACTTCGCCTTCAGCAGGTCGCGAATCTCAGCCAGCAGTTCTTCCTGAGTAGGTCCTGTGGGAGCCTCGGGCTCTGCGGGCTCTTCCTTCTTCTTGTTCAGTTTGTTGATGCCCTTCAGCATCAGGAAGATACAGAAAGCGACAATGAGGAAGTCAACCGTGTTCTGAATGAAGGTTCCGTACTTCAGCGTAGCGGCCATGTCGCCTTCGCCAAAGGCAAATTCCAACTTCGTGAAGTCTACGTTGCCAGTAATGACTCCAACCAACGGCATTAGAATGTCGTCAACCAGACTCGACACGATTTTTCCAAACGCACCACCGATGATCACACCGACAGCCATGTCCATTACGTTGCCCTTCATGGCAAACTCTTTAAACTCTTTAATAAATCCCATAACACTAAAATTTAAAAGTTTAACCTATAATGTATTACTTTTCTAACTCCATTTTGCAATCTGCGTTTTACAATCTCGGTCATTTGACCTTGACTTATCTCATTTTTTACACTCAGTCATTACTTTTCACTTTAATTAAGACTGAAATCACGTGCAAATATAAGAATTTTTTTTGCAATTAACGGTTTTGGCCGTATCGGTCGCCTCGCTTTCCGTCAGATGTTCGAGGCTGAAGGTTATGAAGTAGTAGCAATCAACGACTTGACCAGCCCAAAGATGCTGGCTCATCTGTTGAAGTATGACACTGCTCAGGGTGGTTTCTGTGGCAAGTTCGGTGAGAACAAGCACACTGTTGAGGCTGGTGAGGACTACATTGTTGTTGATGGCAAGAAGATCACCATCTACGCTATTCCTAACGCTGCTGAGCTGCCTTGGGGCAAGCTGGACGTAGACGTTGTTCTGGAGTGCACAGGTTTCTATACTTCTAAGGAAAAGGCTTCTGCTCACCTGACCGCTGGTGCTAAGAAGGTTGTTATCTCTGCTCCTGCTGGCAACGACCTGCCTACTATCGTTTACAACGTTAACCACAAGACTCTGACTCCTGCTGACACCGTTATCAGCGCTGCTTCTTGTACAACAAACTGCTTGGCTCCTATGACCAAGGCTCTGAACGATTTCGCTCCCATCCAGAGTGGTATCATGACTACTGTTCACGCTTACACTGGCGACCAGATGATTCTGGACGGTCCTCAGCGCAAGGGTGATGTTCAGCGCGCTCGTGCTGGTGCTCAGAACATCGTTCCTAACTCAACTGGTGCTGCTAAGGCTATCGGTCTCGTTATCCCCGAGCTGAACGGTAAGCTGATCGGTGCTGCTCAGCGCGTTCCGACTCCTACAGGTTCTACCACTATCCTGCACGCTGTTGTTAAGGGTGAGGTAACTGTTGAGGGTATC
>CADCDY010000007.1 GCA_902800245.1 uncultured Prevotellaceae bacterium | reverse complement strand
CAGTGCCAACAGCGAGTCAGGCTGGAGGTTTCGGAGCACCTGCCAGTCGGTATTTTGTGTAGCCACCTCCACTTCGTCCATGACGCCGATAAGATGCTGGGCCGTGTTGTTGAGCATCTGTCCCGTCTCATCAACAGCGGCCTGACGCACAGAGGTCTTCGAACGGTACATGAGGAATCCAATGGTCACAGCGAAGATGACCACCACGAATGCCAGTATGCTGATGCTGAGGCGTACGGACACCGACTTACGGATATAATTGACAAATGTGTTCACAATTCACAATTTATAATTCACAATTCATAATTCACTCTTCGCTGCCCTGTGCTTCCTTCAACAGTTTGTCGAGCAGGGCAGTTATCTGGTTCGTATTCTGTAACATATCGTCAACCGTACGATTGAATTCTTCCTCGCTTAACGCGTCGTGATTGTCGCAAATGGCATAGGCATGCGTCAGGATGCCCTGCACGGGACCCTCCACTTTTTCCGGCATCTGATGGAGCAGGTGGGTCTTTACGCGTTCCTCTTCTTTCACGTGTTCGTAGGCAGCAGCCAGTTCGCGGTTCTGCCCCTCCAACTGGAGAGTTTGCTGTCGCAATTCTCCGATGTATTGCCGGAGTGCCTGCTGTAGTCTCCGGAATCTGCGCTGGAGCTTTCCTATCTCGTCAGGTCGTGTGCTGTCGGGAACTTCATCGGTGAACTGTCCATCAGCGTTCAGTTCGGTGAAGTCTGCCAGCCGTTTCAGTGGTTGTAACGTATATCTGACGATGAACAGACAGAACGCGAGTAGCAGTAGCAATCCTACGACTACAATGATACGTGCAACACGCAGCAATCTATAGTAGGAGTCGAAGATGTCGCTCTCAGGACAGATGGTGGCCACGCTCCATCCTGTATTCTTAAAGGGCTTGTAGAACACGTAGCTGGGCACACCGTCGATGTCCACGATACGGTAACCTGTCTCACCTGCTATCATCGCCTCACCGATGCTGGTGGTAACAGAGTCGTGGCGCTCCATCGAACGGGTGAAAATGGTTTCGTAGAACAGCTTGGTACTGTCTGGATGCACCAGATAGGTACCGCCCTTACCCAGCAGAATGCTGTAGGAATGAGGATAGGGCTTGGCCTCGCTGACGGTGGACGAGAACCAGTCGAGGCGAATATCGACAGAAAAGGTTCCCACGACTTTCCCCTGTGCGTCGTGGATGGGCTGGCTATAGCTGGTGAAGATATCCCTAACGATGATGCCCTCTTCAGCGTCCTCGAAGAACGGTTCTATCCAGTAGGGTTTGTTGAGCAATTTGGGTATCAGATACCAGTCCATACAATGGTACTGATAGTTGTCCGTTCCTTCCTGTTCGGTCTGGATAGAATCACCGTTGTTGTAGGAATAGGCCGAGAAATAGCGACCTTTCTCCTTGAAGAAATAGGGTTCGAACGAGATGCTGCAACCTGTCAGTTCCGGATTGCTCTCCAACACTTGACGGCTCAGATCGAACATGAGGTCGGGATTGTCAAGGTGGCTCTCGATGACCACCAGCATGTTGTTGGCTGCTACCTCAGTACGGTGCAGGGTATTGTCAATGTGGAGCACGGCACCCTCGATGGTCTTCGTGGCCTTGTCCCAAGCCTCCTGGCGCACCACATCACGCGTCTCGGAGAACATCAAGGCAAAAGCGGCGGTAAAGATGGCCGCCACGAGAACTACTACCCAGAAACTCAACCTTCTGGATAGCGAACTACGTACAAATCTTATCAGCCACTTCATTGTCCCATTATTTCATTATATGTTACTGGGCGGGCCATCAAGCCACATTCCACCATCATGCGCGACGCCTTCTCCACCATGTCACGACGCACGCAGAATTCACGTTTGCCCGTATCTTTGTTGATTTGCAGTCGTAGACACTCTTCCAGCATCAACCGTTGCAACAACCGATTAGTGGGGGAGTTATACCTGCGCACATATTTCATAACGATGTCGAGCGCCTCTTTCGGATGCTCGGCAGCCCACTCCCATCCCTGACGGCTGGCCTTGGCAAATTTCTGACACGCGGAACGGTGCTTCAGATAGTAGTCACGCTTCACATATACTCCCGTCTCCTGGATGTTATAGTCATGGTCGGAGAAGCGATAGACGCTCTCGTCAGACATCTTGAATCCTGCCTGTATCAGCTGGTAGTATTCGTTATAGCTGACAACCATTGTGGCGTCGACAGCACCACTAAGGAAGAGATTGATGCCACTGGTGAATGGTATCCACTCGTAATGCATCCCCTCGCGACGGTCCATGATGAAGGTCAGGTAATTGGGGTCGGAATTGAATATGGCCACCTTCTTACCCTTCATCTTCAGCGGATCGGTATCCCAGCGGGATATGAGCATATTGCTGCTGTTCATGGAGTCCTGGAAGATATTTACCAACGGAAAGCCCTGAGAGATAAAGTCCATGGCCGACATCAGCGAGAACATGGCCGCATCGCACTCTTGCGTTTTCAGTCGCGTCAGTGCCGAACTGGTCAGCGTCGGATGTTGTATTTCAACATCCAGTCCTTCCTTTCGGTAGAATCCCTTTTCGTAGGCCACATAATAGCCTGCGAACTGTGCCTGTGCCTTCCATGCGGTGGTGAACACGAAATGTTCACCTTGCGCCTTCATCGCCGCAGGCATCATGAACAACAAAGTTGTTATCAGGACTATATATCGGATGTGTCTTCCGTTCATCTTTGTGAATTAATTGTCGTGCAATATGAGGGCAGACTGGGGACTGACAACAGCCTTGTCACCTGTGATGGTGGCGAGACCCTTCTCGTCGATGACACCATCGCGGCAGACAATGGTGTAGGTGCTGACAGGGATGGTGAGTTGCTGAGTCTTCTTCGAGGCATTCAGGATGACGATGATGTTACGCCAGTTGTCGCGTCCTGCATAGTTTTTCAATCGGAAGGCAACGACACCATTCGGTGCATCCAGAAATTCCAGATGTTTGCGTACGAGGTCAGCAGAGCCCAAGCGGAAGGCCGGATGGTGGTGGCGCAGGGCGATGAGGTTTTTGTAGTACTCAAAGACCTGCGGGTATTTCGCCTTATTCACCCAATTGAGATGATTGATACTGTCTGGCGACTCAAACGAGTTGTGGACGCCCTGCTTGGTGCGCAGCAGTTCCTCGCCACTGAGCATGAAGGGAACGCCCTGTGAGGTAAAGACGGCCGTCTGTGCCAGAATGTCGAGACGAATGAGTTCATCCTCGGTGATATTCGGTATACTGGCCTTGAGGCGATCCACCAGACACATGTCGTCGTGGCAAGATACATAACTTATCATCTGGATGGGTTCCTGTGCCCACGGCTTTTCGCTGTAGTTTACCTTTTTCATCTTCACCTGCGGATGGCGGATGGCTCCGACAACGCCAAACTTCAGCGACTCCTCTTCAGGAACGCCACCCAGCCAGCCTGGCTTGGTATCGTCGGAGAACGGACCGCGCAAGGCATCACGAATCTCGTCGGAGAACGCAGCAATGCCCGGCATCTTGTAGATGTTGGCCTTCATACCCAACAGTTCGTTGGGATAAGCACACGAACCTGCACTCCAGCCCTCGCCATAGATGAAGATGGTGGGGTCGATGTCGTCAACCATCTGGCGAATCTGGTTCATGTTCTCGATATCGTGAATGCCCATCAGGTCGAAGCGGAAACCGTCGATATGGTATTCGTTGATCCAGTATTTCACCGACTCCAGCATGAAGCGACGCATCATGGGCTGCTCGGAGGCTGTCTCGTTGCCACAGCCGGAGCCGTTGGAATATACAGGCTTTTGGCTAATTGCTAAAGGCGAATCGCTAACAGCCACTTGCCTATAATAGTAGTCAGGATACGTGCGCTGGAAGTTGGAATGGTCGATGTCGTAGGTGTGGTTGTAAACTACGTCGAGGATGACACGGATGCCCGCCTTATGGAGGGCATGAACCATCTGCTTGAATTCGCGGATGCGGATGTCAGGACGATAGGGGTCCGTAGAATAGCCACCCTCGGGCACATTATAGTTAACGGGGTCGTAGCCCCAGTTGTATTTGTTGTCAGCGAGACGCGTCTCGTCCACTGACCCATAGTCGTAAGAGGGAAGGATATGGATGGCGTTAACACCCAACGACTTCAGATGGTCGATGGCCCATGGTTCGGTCAGTGCCAAGAACTTACCTGGGTACTGTGCATCAGGGCGGGCGATAGAAAAGTCGCGATGGTGCATCTCGTAGATGACGAGGTCAGCTGGTGACTTGCAAACGGGACGCTGGTCGGCAGTCCACCCTTCGGGGTTTGTATCCGACATCGTGATAATAGCAGCACGCTTACCGTTGACGCCTACCGCCTTAGCAAAGACACCCGGACACTCGCCACGGCCCATATCGAAGGTATAGAAACGCCCCCGCAGGTCGCCCTGTATTTCTGCTATCCACAGACTGTCCTGCAACTTCATCTCAACCGTCTTGAGAGCCTTTCCTCCCATTCCATCTTTATAGATACGTACCTTTACTCCTTTGGCATCAGTAGGAGCAAAGAGACGGAACACGGTCTTCTCGGGCGAGTATGTCATCTCGTCAAACCGAAAATCATGAGCAGTTACCAGAGTTTGCATCGTTACAAACAATAAGCATAAAACTATCTTTTTCATATCATTGTTACCTTGTTAATCTCTTTTCTTTTCTGATTCTTCACCAAACAGGAACTCAGGCTGATAGCCGCCAGCATCGACAACGACCTTCTCGAAGACGATGGCAGGATCGTTGGGCGTAAGAGTTAGCGTGTGCTCCTTTTTTGTGGCATCGAAGGGCAACGTCACGACTGATTCCACTACACGACGAGCTACCGTAGGATAGAAGACAGAATAGATGTTCTCCTTGGCCTCGTTGAGGTTGTGGTTGAAGTTGACAACCTGCGGTTCGCTGCCATCGAGGGAGACGGAGTAAGTCAAGCCGCCTTTGTTCAGATAGTCGAGGGTGGACTTGACAACGACGTGGACCTTGACGGTAGATTGCGACTGAGTCGCAACACACTCTGGAGAGACGGCAAAGCGATAGGAGAGCGAGGCACCGTCAACGGGCTCGGTGTAGGGCATGAGGGTCATGCCGCTGAGGGTGCGGCCTACGAAAGGCAATACCGTCCATTGGGCGTTCGCAGCAGGCGTGGCATCATAGTAATGTTCGACCTCCATAGACACAAAGCCGTTGTTCATGGTAAAGGTGTATTTCCCGACGACCGAATCGTCGGGCACGGTCTTTACTTCGGGGAGGCGGTCAGCTGGGAAATCGTCGTTCCACGAACGGTAACCAATGTGTTTCTGTATCATCATACCATTCCATTTGCCACCAGCGATGTCGTGGTTGTAGGACGCACAGAGCAGCGAGTCACGGCGGAAAGCCTCACGGGCCCGTTGTGCCCACTCGTTGGCCTCCGGCAGGTTCTTCTGTGCTAGATAACGGTTCATAGCCACAGCATAGTACATCTGATAGAGGTTCGACATAGCCTGTACGGGGAAGAGGATGAGCTGCTGATAGGCGTCGCGGTATTCGGGTTTGAGTGTCAGATACTGGCGCAGAGCCTCAGCCTCCAGACGCATATAATCATCAGCCACCCGACGCCATTCGCCTGTTGCAACATTATATGTACGGGCGTCCATCATCTCTGCCGTCGTACGTCCCGCATACTTGCAGCACAGGTTCAGGATGCGTGCAGCCTCTGCGGCCTGCTCGTCACCAAACTGCTGACGACAGAAGGGAAGCGTGTGTGTCGCGATGACATCGCGACTGACAGAACGGGGGTTCCATGCCATATCCATGAAGAGCGTGATGGGGTATTCCATGGGCTTCAAGTCGCCAACATTCAGAATCCACATACGGTCCAAACCGTAGTCAGCAGCCAAGGTCAACTGTTCCCACATATTCTGTGAGGGTGTCACGTTAAGCCACTTCGAATTACGGGGTGCTCCCACATAATCAACGTGGTAATATAGTCCCCAACCTCCAGGATGCTGACGCTCCTTGGCATTCGGAACACGGCGCACGTTGCCCCAGTTGTCGTCACAGAGCAGGATGAGTACGTCGTCGGGCACACGCATGCCCTTGTCATAGTAGTCAAGGACCTCTTTATATAATGCCCACACCTGTGGTGTCTCCTTGGCTGGTCGTCCTGTCACCTGCTTGATGATCTTCCGCTGGTTTTCGACGATGGTCTGCAACAGTTTGGTATCAGCATCCTCGCTCATTGCTTCGTCACCGTCGCCACGCATGCCGATGGTCACAATATCATCAGTACCTTTCATTCGTTCGATACCTTCACGGAAGAAACGGTCGAGGTTCTCCTTGTTTTTCTGATAGTTCCAAGAACCCCACTCCTTACGATGCCGGGCATACTCCTGATGATTGCGAGCCATGGGTTCGTGGTGACTGGTACCTATGATGACGCCCATCGCATCGGCAGTCTTCAGGTTCTCAGGATCATCGGCATAAAATGCCCATCCCCACATGGCAGGCCACAAGAAGTTACCTTTCAGGCGTAGGATAAGTTCAAAGACCTTCTCATAGAAACGATGGTCGCCATAGTTGGTGCCAAAGGTGTTTTTCACCCAAGTCGTCAGACATGGAGCCTCATCATTGAGAAACAGACCACGATAACGCACCTGAGGCTCGCCATCGGTATATTCGCCTTTCTTGACATAAAGATTTGTATGTTTTACGACTGGCACGTCGGCCCACCAATACCAAGGCGAGACACCTATCTGTTGAGACAGTTCGTAGATACCAAATATGGTGCCACGTTTATCGCTACCAGCAATCACCAACTGGTTGCCGATGGTCTTTAAGATATATTTCTCGGTCTTTCCCTTCAGGTCGCGTAGCACACCCTGTTTTACCCACTGGTCAATCTGCTTATTGACACCCACGGTACCAATAAGGATAGTCGGTTCGTCGGACGTAGAGGGACGAACACCCGTCACGTGTTCAAAGTCAGCTTGCAGGGACGCTGCTGCACGTTGCACACAAGCGTGTTCTTGAGCAGAAAAACCAATCGTTACACCCCGTAACGGCAAGGCATCAGCAGACGGCTGGAAAAGAACAAATGATTCTGTCGCACGGACAAATACTGACAGTAAAACAGCGGTAATGATTAATGATAGTTTCTTCATATTTTATCTTTTTAAGTTGTTCGAAAATTGTAACAATACTGCCATAACTGGCGGTAGAAAGGATGGCGCGTCATCGTTTGACGGTTGCCCAGAATGATGACTTTCATACGGGCTCGGGTGATGGCTACATTCATGCGACGCAAATCCCGAAGGAAGCCAATCTGCCCTTCGTCATTGGAACGTACCATAGATATGACGATTATGTCGCGTTCTTGTCCCTGAAAACCATCAACAGTATTGATACTAATGAGTCGACGGAAGGGTTTGAAATATCGAAATACTGTTGCAGGACATGCATGGTGAGCAGACCCTCAGCCTTGTTGATACGACCATAACTCTCGCCCACGAATTCCTCCTTGAAAGAAAGGTCTTCGCCCTCTGAATCCTCAGATAATTCCGCATATTCAGAAGTATCTATCCACTCCATGGGGGTGTCGAGGTCGAGGATGCCCCGGAACTTCACCTCAGGAGCACTTTCCACCTGACCATGATAAAAGTAGTCGGAGGAAAAGCGCATGATGTCATCGTTCATGCGATACTGGATACACAGCAGGGTAACAGCCTCCGGATGTGTCTCGACAATACGTTCCATCAGTGTCTTGCCCAAACCAGCCTTCATGGCAGCAATACTCTTGACGGTAGGCGGCAGTTGACAATGGTCACCAGCAAGTATCACACGACTAACGCGTCGCATGGGAATCCAGCAGGCAGCCTCCAACGCCTGGGCAGCCTCATCGATAAACAAAGATCCGAATTTCTGACCATCGAGCAGACGGTTAGCAGAACCCACCAATGTCGAAGCAATGACACGCGCCTCGCCAAAGAGTTCGCTATTGATACGGATTTCCAATTCAGTAGCACGGCTCTTCAGGCTTTCCAGTTTTTGGTGGTATCCGTCGGTGGCTCGACGGGAACGGTGGCTCTTTAGGTCGCGGATGGCTTTGCGTAGGGCCCATAGTTGGGGATAGTCGGGATGAGCCTCGAAACGGCGTTCGTATGTAAACGACAGCATCTTGTCGTTGACATGCGTGGGGTTACCGATACGTAAGACGTTGATGCCACGATCGACCAGTTTTTCGGATATCCAATCGACCGCCATATTGCTCTGTGCACAGACCAGCACTTGATTCTCGCGCATCAGTGTTTCACGGATGGCCTCAACGAGTGTTGTCGTCTTTCCCGTGCCTGGGGGACCATGAACGATAGCTACATCCTTGGCTCGGAGCACTTCGTTGACAGCCTGTTCCTGTGTCGCATTCAGATAAGGGAAATGCATAGGCTGGAACGTAAAGGTCTCTGGTTTCTGACTCTTTGAATGAAAGAGATCGCGCAGATAGCCCAAGCGGCCCTTACCTCGAATGACACGATCCAACGCCTCCATCATCAGCCGATAACTCGTCTCGTCGAACGACAGTTGGATGCCGACATTATCCGCCCCTTGCAGGTCGATAATCTGTGCATTATCGGGCAACGTCACCACCATGCGGTCACCATCGACATAGCTCACCACACCCGTGAAGCGGAAATAACGAATGGTGGTTTCTCCAGAGTCGCTAGATTCACTAGAGAAGAATACGACCGGACGCCCGAACTCGAAATTGTGTTCAATGTCTGTGTCTTTGGTCCGATGAACTTCCAACGCCAGTTGATTAAGTGAATTATAGTAGCTCTTTGGCGGTAAGCCTCTTTCTCCGTCTGGTATTCCAGCTGGAGCAAGAGGCGTTGTTGTTGGAGAGCCTGTATGGCACCTGCGGTTGGCATCAGCGACTATTTAACCATCAACGATACAGCGAATCCACCACCAGGTGCTTCCGTCAGTTTCAGTACATCACCCTGTTTGACTACACGCTTTGTGATAGTGTAAGCCTGGGGGTTCGTCTCGTAATGCGCATTCTTAGCGTCAGCATAGATGGTACAGTCGTACTTCTTGCCCTTATCGAGGAAGTCGAGTTTGATATTAGTCTTATGACCATTCTCGTCGCACTTGCCACCAATGAACCAGTTATCAGTACCCTTAGCCTTACGGGCGACGGTGATATAGTCGGCTGGTTCGGCTTCGAGGTAGATGCTCTCGTCCCAGTCGCAGGCTACGTCGCGAATGAACTGGAAGGCATCGTCGAACTGCTCGTAGTGTTCGGGCAGGTCGGCAGCCATCTGCAAAGGTGAATACATGGTGAGGTAGAGGGCGAGCGAACCAGCAATGGTGATACGAGCCCAAGATGTGTTGTCGCTCCATGTGTTGAGACGGGTAACGAAGATGCCTGGGGTATAGTCCATGGGACCGCCCTGCAGGCGGGTAAATGGCAGGATGCAGGTGTGGTCGGGACGACTGCCACCAAAAGCTTCGTACTCCGTACCACGAGCCGACTCGTTGCCCACGAGGTTGGGATAGGTGCGACAGAGACCCGTGGGGCGTGTAGCCTCATGGGCGTTGACCATGATGTGGTGTTTGGCAGCCTCCTTGACGACATAGAGGTAGTGGTTGTTCATGGACTGCGAGTAGTGGTGGTCGCCACGAGGGATAATGTCACCCACATAACCCGTTTTCACAGCGTCGTAACCATATTTGTTCATCAGCTGGAAAGCCTTTTCCATATGACGTTCGTAGTTTTGTGTCGACGAACTGGTCTCGTGGTGCATCAACAACTTGACGCCCTTGGAGTGAGCATAGTCGTTGAGCATTTGGATGTCGAAATCGGGATAGGGTGTCTGGAAGTCGAAGACGTCGCGCTTCCACATATTAGCCCAATCTTCCCAACCAACGTTCCAACCTTCTACCAACACCTGGTCGAGACCATTCTTGGCTGCAAAATCGATGTAGCGCTTCACTTTTTCGTTGTTGGCAGCATGGCGGCCATTGGGCTTCACCTTCGTCCAGTCGATGTTGTCAAGTTTGATGCTGGGGAATTCGTCGGTATAGTTCCAAGAAGACTTACCAACAATCATCTCCCACCATACGCCACAGTATTTCGTCGGATGAATCCACGAGGTATCCTCGAGTTTACAGGGCTCGTTGAGGTTGAGGATGAGATTGGAGGAAAGCATGTCGCGGGCATCGTCACTGACGATGATGGTGCGCCAGGGCGTCTCGCAGGGCGTCTGCATAGCACCTTTCAGACCAGTAGCGTCAGGTGTCAGATGACTGACAAACGTAAAGGGGTGCGGCAGGGGGTAGGAGCCGGCGGGAGAACCGCCGGGCACAGTGGCGGGACTCGGGGTGTAGGCATTGCTGCCTCCCATGAGCTTCGTTGTCAGTTCCGTTGTTTTGGCATCAACCAGTTCCAGATGCATCGTGGCATAATCCGCACACGCTGCTTCGTGGATATTGATATAAAGACCGTCCTGGGACTTCATCTGCAGGGAGGTCTGGACACCCGTCATAGAGAAAACGGCAACAGAAGAGTTACCCCAGTTGACGGCCTCTTGCATACGACTACGGATTTCAGAAAGTTTGGTTTCCTGTGTTTCCTGCTCCTGAGTATCGTAGTCGCCAGGCAGCCACCAAGCGGTATGGTCGCCTGCCATCGCAAACTCCGTACGCTCGTCCTTGATGAGGAAATAGTTCAAGTCCTGCTGTTGCGGAAACTCATAACGGAACCCGATGCCGTCGTCGTAAACACGGAAACGGATGAGTATCTCGCGACGGTGCTGACGAGGCTGCAACTGCATACCAGAAGATGCTTTAGGAGGAGCAGAGCGCCATTGTTGCAACAAAGTCGCAACATACTCGACGTAATGGTTGCGGATGTCGCGGGTCTCGCCCCAAACGGGTTGCCACGTCTCGTCGAAGGTGGAGGTCTCCTCCTTGACGAGGGTGAAGCCGTCCATGAGGTCGTGCTCGTTCATACCCATGGAGGCATGTTTGTCCTTAGCCAACTCAAGTCCCAAATGAGAAGGGCGCACCACATCCTTTCCCTTATAAGATAAGGTATAGGTTGGACGTCCGTCGTCAGTGGTGAAGTTAAGCACAACATTACCATTGGGTGACTTGACTTCCGTTGCCATTGCCACCATTGGCAACAGCATGAATGCTAGAAATAAGTTTTTGCGTTTCATCTTGAAGAATTATTTTCGTCCACTTTGAATTATTAATGTCTTGATTGTGTCATTGAAGTCATCCTCCTTCATCAGTTGTTCGATGGTGAGGTGCATACGATAGCGCCAATAGTGGCGGGGATTCGCTGGGATATTGATACGCTCAGCATTCTGGTCCGGCAGGCGCAGACGTTCGTCGATAGACAGCCAGTCCTGCAGCGACAGCAGACACAGCATAGAGGGCGAGGTGAGCTGACGACTTAAGATGTCCTTTGCCAGCCACCCTGGCAGTGGATGAGGTGCATCACCGCCGCGACGCAACGGACCATTATAGTAGGCCTGAGTCTGTTCATTGTCCTCGTCCCACCACTGGCGCAGTGTCGGCATGTCGTGAGTGGAGAAGGTACATACCGAGCGGTAGGGATTGTGCGACAATTTGCCAAACCGGACATTGGGGTCTTTCGGCATTGTCTGGATTTCGAGTGAGAGGATGCGCAGTTCGTTCATCACCCAAGGCACACAGTCGGGTACCATACCGAGGTCCTCGGCACAACAAAGCATACGGGTAGCCTGTGTCAGACGAGGCAACTTCTTCATGGCCTCCTGATACCAGAACTGGTTGTTACGACGGTAGAAATAATCGTTGTAGAGTCGGTTGAAGTTGTACTTCTCTCCTTCGTCCAATTTCTCGTAAGGAGCCTGATACTGCACGGCGATGCGTGGATGCCAGCGGTCCTTGCGTTTGTGATCGACCAAGAAGAGGTCCTCGTGGCCTACAATGCCATAACTCTCTATCTCTTCACGGCTTAAACCCAATGCAGGAGCAAACTGTCCCTCAAGACCGGATTTCTCAGGAACAGGAATCTCCCAGATACGGAAGAAGCCCAGTACGTGATCAATGCGATAAGCATCAAAATACTGTGCCATCTTGCGGAAACGGCGTACCCACCACGAACAGCCGTCCTTCAGCATCTCGTCCCAGTTGTAAGTGGGGAAGCCCCAATTCTGACCATCGGCCGAGAATGGATCGGGCGGTGCACCTGCCTGTCCGTTGAGATTGAAATACTTTGGTTCAACCCAGGCTTCAACACCATCACGGCTAATGCCGATGGGGATATCACCTTTGAGGACAACACGATGCTTGCGGGCATAATCGTGGGCAGAACGCATCTGCTGATCAAGGTTATACTGGACATAACACCAAAAATCGGTTATGTTCTTATCTGGCTTTGCCTGCGGCTTAGGCCATTCAGAGAAGGTTGCTGTGCCATAGAGGTCACGATAGTAGCAGAACTCAGCATAAGGTGCGAGCCACGCTTTGTTTTCTTCAAAGAACTCCTTGTAAGAAACGCGGCGTTTCACCGTAGCCCACTCCTGTGCAAACAACTCATGCAGATAGTCCATCTTAGCGGTAAACATCCGTTCGTAGTCAATCTGCGACAAGGCGTTCAACTCCTGACGTAACTGCTCGAATTTTTCTTTCTTCTCCTTATCTTTTATTTCTGGCAATTGTCGGAAGTCGGTATACTGTGGATGCAGGGCATAGATGCTAATAGAGTTATAGGGATAGCTGTCCTGCCAAGTATGAGTGATATTGGTATCATTAATAGGTAACACCTGCAAGAAGCGCTGTTCTGTTTTCGACACCCAGTCAATCATCAGTTTCAAATCACCGAAATCACCTACACCGAAAGAGCCCTCACTACGCAAGGAGAAGATTGGCACTACCGTACCGGCACCCTTCCAAGGATAAATGGGGAAATAGGCCTGAGGCAATTCATAAACCACCACTTCGTTGGCATTCAACTCTGGGATTTCGATAGAGCGGTTAGCACCAGGTTCCCACATCGGAGAATCGGTCTCGTTGCCAATGATCATGAACTTAAATTCAAAACGACCAAAAGGCAGTCGTGAGGCATCCAATGAGACTGCCCATTCATTATATTCATGCTCATCCATGACAATCGCCTTTAAGGGATTCCATGCACCTAACGATTCCGGCTCGCCCACAATGGCGAGTTTTTCACCCATTCTCAACTGTGGTGCACGCACCTTCAGACGGATAGTACGCTGATATTCTGACTTTGTGCTAAGCGCACGCTTGCGAGCTGCCACACATTCCGTAAAGGCTGAACTATACATGTAGGCATCCTCAGGAATGTCAATCCAATGGTCATAAACCACATAACGCACTGCCTTTGTAGCAGCAAATTCCAAACGATGGGGTTCTACCATCCACTCATGGCGGGCTTCTTGGTCGCCACGCATAAGACTATAATAATAGTCAATGAACGAACTTGGTTTTGTTTCTTTTCTTATTTCTACAAACCAGTGTTCACCATCGAGCGTCGTCATCTTGTACTGCGACACTTTACCGCCTTCTTTCTCGGGCAAAATATTTAACACCAAATTCTCGCCAAAAGTGGTGTGGTATTCTACATTAAATAAGATTTTCATAAGCGTATTATCTTTAATTGTTAACTATGTCGAATCCTTTTATGCAACCGATTGCACTTTATGCTCTTTAATCACTGTCACACAAGTTCCACCAACTACCAATAGGACTGCTGCCACCAGCATCATAGATGACTGATGACTGCCTATCAGCGAGAGGACGACACCACCGCAAAGGGCTGCAACAATCTGCGGAATACAGATGGTTCCGTTGAACAAACCCAGATAGGCTCCCATGTGACCATAGCCCTGCAGTGCGTTGGTGACAAACGTAAACGGCATGGCCAGCATAGCGGCCCACGCACAGCCAATGAGCAGGAACGGAATGAACTGCAGATACTGGTCATGTAGGAATGGCACCATTGCAAAACCAACAGCACCCAACAGGAGGCTTACCGCATAGGCCACCTTCGTGTTCTTAAACTGAGGCAGCAGAGTCGCCCAAACGACAGAACCTACAGCCTGCACAGCAAAGAGTACGCCCACCCAGTTACCTGCTGCCTGGAAGTCTTCACTAGCAGGATCGGTCGTGTTCCATACTGTTTCAGCAATAGCACCCGTCGTATAGTTCCACATATACAGGAATGCTGCCCAGCAGAAGAACTGCACCAGTCCAACCTTCCAGAAGGTAGAAGGAGCATTCTTCAGGAGAGTAATCCAGTTGGCACTCTCTTCTTTCTCCTCTGATACAGGATTGTATTCGTTATATTCCTGTGGATTCCACTCCTTGACCTTCGACGTAGTATAAACCACACAGCCAATCAGAATAGCAGCACCGATATAGAACGACCAGATGACACTGTCGGGAACCACACCTTTTTCAGCCACATTGCTAATACCAATAAAGGTAAAGATAAACGGGAACAAATAGCCTGCCACCGAACCAGCATTACAGAGGAACGACTGGATAGAGTAGGCCTTGGCCTTCTGTTCTTCATTGACCATATCGCCTACCAGCATCTTGAATGGTTGCATGGCCATATTGATGCTGGTATCAAGGAACATCAAAGCTATCAGTCCGAACAACATGGCAGCACCCACCGTCAGTCCCAACGAACCAGCATTTGGCAGCAGACACATCACCAACACGGCAACCGTGGCTCCTATAAATAAATAAGGTATACGACGCCCGAAGCGTGTCCATGTCTTGTCACTCAACGTTCCCACAATGGGCTGTACCAAGATACCCATCAACGGGGGCAGTATCCAGAAGTAGCTCAAGTTGTGTGGATCTGCGCCCAACGTAGCAAAAATACGAGAAATGTTGGCAGACTGCAAGGCATATGCAATCTGAACACCAAAGAAACCGAAACTCAGGTTCCAGAGGCTCCAAAACGGTAAATTAGGTTTTTGTTTCATATCTTATATCATTTTGTTGTTCCTCTAATAATCAGTCTGGTACGAACGATACGACGCTCAGCCTTATCCAAAGGAATAGTTCCCTCCACATGACTTATTAGGATGTCTGCTGCCTCTTCACCAACCTTGATACCCCGTTGTTCAACAGTAGTCAGCATCGGGTCACAGGCCACAGCACGCTGTCCATTGGTAAAACCACAGATTGAAACATCCTGTGGCACCTTCAAACCCATACGCTTTGCTGTATACAAGATACCGATAGCCGTATCGTCGTTGACGGCAAAGAATCCGTCAGGTCGAGTTTCTTGTTGCAACAATTCTGGCGTAATCGCCTCAGCATCAGCACGGTTATCACAAATACGGGTAATGCTCTCGTCATATTCCAACCCATGTTTCAACAAGGCATCCTTGTAACCATTAAAACGGTTTTTAGAAATCTCCATAGTGGGAGCCGACCCATAAAAGGCAATGCGCTTGCATCCTGTTTCTATCAAATAGGTAACAGCATTGAATGCACCCATGTAGTCGTCGACTACCACACGGCTGGCATTCACGCCCGTACATATTCTATCATAGAATACCAGCGGGACACCTGCGTCCATCAGTTTCTGGAAGTGGTCGTATTTCTGTGTATCCTTTGCCTGCGAAACAATGATACCACATACCTTATTCTCATAGAATGACTGGCAGATACGTACCTCACGCTCATATTTCTCATCACTCTGTGCCACCATGATGCGATAGCCGCGAGCCAGTGCCTCTTCTTCAATGCCAGACAAAACAGACATAAAGTAAAAATGGGTAAACTCGGGAATAATGACACCTATCACCTTGATAGGCTGTACCCGTGAAAAACGCAATGACTCAGCGATGACGTTGGGCGTAAAGTTATGCTCACGTGCATACTGCTGGATGGCCGCCCTGCGTTCTGCTGATATACGGGGCGAATCCTTCAATGCACGAGACACTGTTGCCACGCTAATTCCAAACTCGCGGGCTATGTCCTTCATTGTCAATGGCGTCTTTTCTTTCATCAGGTTTTCAGCATTACTTTGCGTTTTAGCACGCTTCTGCGTGCAAAGTTATTGAAAAGTTTCATTCGTTGGACCTTTACCTTATATATTTATTAATAAACGTCAATGCAAACGTTTGCATTAACTATATAACGTATTTATTTAAAAAAAAGTATCAACGAACTGAAATAATTCTTACCTTTGCGCTTGATTTAAATCAATTCTCTCTGTTTATTGTGAACTTATTATGAAATACTAACTTTAAAAATTAAATGATGAAGCAGGTAAACATTAAGATTCCGTTTAGGATGCTCGTCCTTATATTAGGACTATTCCTATCGGTAGGAGCCTTTGCGCAAATAGACGTGAAAGGCCATGTTAAAGATGCTCTGGGTGAACCCATCATTGGAGCCACCGTACGTGTAGCGAACACACAAACCGCTGCAGTCACCGACTTCGATGGTAATTTCACCCTGAAAGCCAATCAGGGCGCTGACATCACCGTCAGCTACATCGGTTATCAGACAGCAACTGTCAAGGCTGCTCCCACCTTAGTTATTACACTAGAGGATGATGCAGCATTGCTGAACGAGGTTGTCGTTATTGGTTATGGTGTTGCCCGTAAGAACGACCTTACTGGTTCTGTTACAGCTCTGAAGCCCGATGAGAAGAACCATGGTTTGATTGTCAGTGCTCAGGACATGATCCAAGGTAAGATTGCCGGTGTAAACGTAACCAGCGATGGCGGTACACCTGGTGGTAGCAGCACCATCCGTATTCGTGGCGGTTCGTCACTGAATGCCTCTAACGATCCTCTGATTGTGATTGACGGTCTGGCAATGGACCGTCAGGGCGTAAAGGGTGCACCCAATGCCCTGTCGATGGTTAACCCGAACGATATCGAATCGTTCACCGTGCTGAAGGATGCTTCAGCTACTGCTATTTACGGTAGTCGCGGTTCTAACGGTGTCATCATCATTACTACGAAGAAAGGCCGTCAAGGTCAGGCTCCCAAGGTGAGCTACAATGGCAACGTTTCTTATTCTGTGAAGCGCAACAAGCTTGACGTGCTTAGCGCCGACGAGTACCGTTCGTTTGTCAAGAGCTATTATGGAGAAAACTCTGATGCTGCTGCACTCTTGGGCAATGCCAATACAGACTGGCAGGAGGAAATCTTCCATTCTGCTGTTTCTAGCGACCACAACATTACCGTTCAGGGCGGTCTGAAGAACATGCCTTACCGAATCAGTGTCGGTTATACCGACCAGAATGGTATTCTGAAGACTTCAAACTTCCAGCGTACTACCGCCAGCGTGACGTTGAATCCCTCATTGCTTGATGACCACTTGAAATTCAACATCAACGGTAAGTTCATGTATTCTCATAACCGCTATGCTAACACAGGTGCTATTGGTGAGGCAGTCCGTTTCGATCCGACTCAGCCTGTCAGCAGCAACGATCCGCTATACAAAGACTTCCACGGTTATTGGCAATGGGGAGGTGATGGTTCTGCCTACAACGACTATACTGTCAGCCGTGCCATCATTGCTACTGGTCCAGGCAAGAATCCCGTAGCTATGATTAATGAGCGTAATCAACGCGCTAACTCTTTTGACTACATGGGTAACGTAGAAGTAGACTATCAGATTCATGGTTTCGAAGACTTGCGCCTCCATGCCAATGCCAGCGGTGACTGGGCTAATGGTAAAGAGGAGACCGATTTGGATCCTTGGGGTTCGTCGAATTACTACTATGGTAACAGCGGTTACTCAAAGGAGAAAAAATATAACCTCACTTTCTCTGCTTATGCTCAGTACTATAAGGACTTCTTGAAGACGCAGCATTTCGACATCATGGTCGGTTATGAGTGGAGCCATACAAAATATTGGGGTGACTCACATTACACCAGCCTCTATCCGCAAACTTACGGTACATCACTTGTTGATGGAAAAGTTGTAGATGATCCCACACTGGCACTTCTGCGTGGCACACCATTCTCGGAGAGCAAAAGCGAATACAAACAGGAGAGCTATCTTGTATCTTTCTTCGGACGTGCCAACTACATTGCCTTCGACCGCTACATGGTTACAGCCACAGTACGTCGTGACGGTTCAAGTCGTTTCTACGATCACTGGGCAACATTCCCCTCTGTAGCTCTCGGTTGGAAAATCAATGAAGAGGCCTTCCTGAAAAACGTAAAGTGGATGGACGAATTGAAACTTCGTCTGGGCTGGGGTAAGACCGGCCAACAGGACGGCATCGGCAACTATAACTATTTTGCCACTTACAATGTAAACAAGAATACCAATGTGGGACTATATCCCATCAATGGCGTAAACGACGCTGGTATTCTTTATCGTCCCGATGCATATAACAAAAACTTGAAGTGGGAGACTACCACGACATGGAATGCCGGTCTCGATTTTGCATTCTTCCACAATCGCCTCAGCGGTAGTGTTGATTACTACTATCGCAAGACCACCGACCTGATTAACGACGCCACCGTCTCTGCCGGTTCCAACTTCCGCAATCAGGTGCGCTCCAACATCGGTTCGCTGGAGAACAAAGGTATTGAGGCCTCGCTCACCGTGCGTCCCATCCAGACAGAGGCCGTGCAATGGGAAGTGACCGCCAACTTTACCTGGAACAAGAATGAGATTACTGAGCTGACCGGCGAGAGCGACATCATCATGACTGGTGGCATCAGTGCTGGTACAGGTAACCAAGTACAAGCTCACGCAGTAGGTCATCCCGCCAACTCGTTCTATGTGTTCCAGCAGGTTTACGATGCCAACGGCAAGCCTTTGGAAGGAGTCTATGTCGATCGCAATGCCGACGGTGTCATCAATGACGCCGACCGCTACTTCTACAAGAGTCCTGCAGCACCTTATACCGCTGGTCTGAGTTCACGCATTCAGGTAAAGAACTGGGACCTCGGTTTCGGACTTCGCGCCAGCTTCGACAATTATGTCTATTGGGATCGCGGTGCAGGCTTCTCAAATGTCGCCATGCGCTACGATGCTTCATTCAACTATCTGCAAAATGTGATTCCCGAAGCTGTCAAGAACGGATGGACTACCTATGATTACGTAAAGACCGACTATTTTGTCCGCAACGCTTCATTCCTGAAGTGCGACAACATCACGCTCGGATATTCTTTCGAGGACCTCTTCAAGGGTGGCAACTACAATGGATTGTCAGGCCGTATCTATCTGGCCGCAACCAACGTATTTACGATTACCAAGTACGATGGTCTTGATCCTGAAGTCTTTGGTGGTATCGACAACGA
The DNA here is from genome assembly GCA_902800245.1 of uncultured Prevotellaceae bacterium. Lineage (GTDB taxonomy): Bacteria > Bacteroidota > Bacteroidia > Bacteroidales > Bacteroidaceae > Prevotella. The sequence continues at coordinate 49,834 of CADCDY010000007.1, read as the reverse complement.
GATTTATCCTCGTCCATTTACCATCCAATGTGGTTTGAACTTGAGCTTCTAAAAACATATATATAAAATAGATACGATTATGAACTTAAGATATTTCAAAAATCTGATTCCCGTTGCAGCAGTAGCTTTTGCTGTAGCAGGACTGAGTTCTTGTACGAAAGATCTGGATGTTACTCCCATAGACCCCAGTTCTACGATGACTCCCAGTGAACCAGAACTCTTTACGAAATGCTATGCCACGATGGCTCTTTCTGGTAATTATGGCGGTGATAGCAATGACTGTGATATTGACCGCTTGGATGGTGGTACTACAGGTTTCGTCCGACAGATGTGGAATGCTAATGAGCTGACCACCGACGAGGCTATCTGCGCTTGGGGTGACCCTGGCATTCCCGAATTTAACTATAACAACTGGGGGTCAAGCCATCCTATGCTGGAGGGCTTCTACAACCGACTATACACCAGCATTGCCTACTGCAACCACTATCTGGACGTATGCAATGGAATAGATGCAACCCGCACTGCTGAGGTGCGTTTCCTCCGTGCCATGTACTACTATTTCCTGATGGACTGCTTTGGCAACGTGCCGTTTGCAACTGAGCTGATGAGCACTTCTCCCCAGCAGATACAGCGTGCTGACCTCTTCAACTGGATTGAAAGCGAGTTGTTAGAGGTGAAAGATCAGATGCAGACTCCTGTGGCTCGTACCAGTAAGAGTGATGGTTATGGCCGTGCCGATCAGGACGCAGCTAACCTATTGCTGGCCCGTCTTTACCTCAATGCTGCGGTTTACACAGGTTCTGCCCGTTGGGCTGAGGCCAAGGAATACGCCGAGAAGGTCATCAATGGCCCCCACAAGTTGTGGACTAATGGTACAAATGGTTGGAGCGCATACCAAATGCTCTTCATGGGTGACAACGGTGAGAACGGTTCCAGCATCGAGGCTGTGTTACCTTTGTTAGGTGACGGTCTGAATACCACAAGCTATGGTTCTGCGATGTTCCTCATGTGTTCTGCTTGGAAGGATGATATGGACGTTGATGGCGACTTTGGCTTGGTAGGTAAGTTCTGGGCCGGTAATCGCGCCCGCCGTCAGCTGGTTGAGAAATTCTTCCCCAACGGCGATGCTCCTAACGTTACCATCCGTGAAATGGCTATTGTTGCAGGTGATGCTCGTGCACTGTTCTTTGGCGTTGACCGCACCTTGTCGGCAAACACGCCTTCTGAATTTGCCACAGGCTTCTCAGTTGGAAAATACCGCAACACTTATTCTACAGGAGCTACGCCTCGTAGCACGGCATTCCCTGATGCCGACTACTTCCTGATGCGCTCTGCCGAAGCTTACCTCATTGCTGCAGAGGCCGATGCTCGTCAGAATAACGGCACCACCACAGCTACTGGAGCCCAGTATATCAATGCCTTGCGTTCACGTGCAGGCACGACCACAGTGAGCAGCTACACTTTGAAGCAGATTCTTGACGAACGTAGCCGTGAGCTTTACTGGGAAGGTTTCCGTCGCACAGACCTCATCCGCTACGGAATCTATGCTGGCGACAATAGCGGCGGCGAGAATGCCTGGGAATGGAAAGGCGGTTCTGAAAACGGCGCCAGCCTGCCTGCTTATCGCAACCTGTTTGCTATTCCTTCATCTGACTTGACGGCGAATCCGAATCTGAAGCAGAACGAAGGCTACTAATAAAAGTAAAAAGGTAAAAAAGTTAAAGACAATATGATTATGAAGACAATATTCAAATCAACAATACTGTTGGCTGTAGCGGGTCTGTCGCTCTTCACTTCATGTAAGGACGACAATGATTCGAACCCCACACTGACACAGCCTACGACATTCGTACTCAATGAGCTATCCGTCACTGGAAACATTGACTTGGAGAAAACCACTGCACCTATTAATCTCACTTGGTCGCAGCCTACTCCTTATAATAACTTCAATGCTCCTGTAGTGCCCACTTACTGGGTAGAGATGTCACCAACGGGCCAGTTCACCAAGGCCTTCGACGCCAACGCAGAGGATAACACCGGTGCAGACTATTTTGTGCTTGACGAAACTTTCAGCAGTGGCACCGCCGCAGAAATCAACGCGCAGAACGTGAATCGCACTATGCTACAGATGCTTGGCTGGACAGAAACTACCACACCTGCCTTACAAAAACTATCTGTTCGTGTGAAGGCTGCCGTACGCGATGCTTCGTTCAACGAATATTTCCCCATCTACTCGAATGTAATTACAATGAATACCGTTCCTTATTATGTCGAACTGAAGCCTGCAGATCCTGAAATCTGGTGGCTCATCGGTGCCGACATTGCCGACGGCTCTTGGGGCGGCGACATAGGTAAGTGCGTCATTCCATTGCAGACTATCGATGGTATCGAATATGACAACAAGACCGGACAGGGTGAGATACAATGGATTGGCTATCTTGGCGGAAACGGCTTCAAACTCCGCGGTGCCCTTGATGACAACTGGGCTGCTCAGATTGGTCAGAACGACGGCGGATACGTGAAGAACGACGGTGGCTCTGGCAACATCACTGTCAGCGAGCCAGGTATCTACAAGATTACCTTGAACACCATTGAATTGGCAAAGGTTGCTGACGGCGAGAACACCACAGCTTTGAAGATTGAGAAGTATGACGGCACAGCTTCTGTATTCTCTGGCATGGCTATTGCCGGTTCGTTCAACGACTGGAGTGATGCCTCTATGACTCCTTGTTCTACAGGCTGGGAGAACCACGACTGGTATATCACCTACGATTTCGCTGCTGGTGACCAGGTGAAAGTCAAGCAGGCCGAATCTTGGGACTTCAACAAGGGTGGTTCATTCATCGATTACTCTCAGGGCATGTATGTCTATGGTGTCAGCAATGGTGACAATCTGGAGATTTCAGAAGCTGGTAAGTACATGATTATCTTCAACGATATCACAGGCTACATCCGTTTCATCAAACAGTAATTTTAAGCGTATAAGAATATGATTAAGAAAATATTATCATTGATAGCATTTGTAGCGTCGGTAGCAGCTTGCACCGACGACTACAAAGACTGGACAAGTCCACAGGCCGTACCCCAGCCTGCACAGGTAGCCTTTGGTGACGGAAGTGTCTCAACGGTAGGCGTCATCGATTTCAATAGCGTCACTGCCGAGCTGGTAAAGGTATGTAATATTACTGCTCCGACAGCAACGAATGACACCTATAAGCCATTCTACACCATCACACTGGGTGGCGAAGACGCTTACGAAATTGCCCTGGACGGTACAATGTCTGCTGCCGACTTGCAGAATTTTGTCGTCAACAAATTTGGCCGACGTCCTGTCGAGCGTGACATTGACGCTACAGTGAATATGTGGCTCACCAATGGTGGTACCACTGTGAAGACTGCTACTTCGGGCGTGTTCCAAATTAAGGTCATTCCGCAGGCTCCACAGATTTCTGAGAATTACTACATCGTAGGTGGTCCTAATGACTGGGCTGGCTCTGCAGCTTCTAAGGAACTGAAGTTTACACACAGCGGTAAGGATGTCTATGAGGATCCTGTCTTCACCGTCGTCTTCAACGCTCCTGACGGCGACTGCTGGTTTGCCATCGGTGATGACGAAGCTTGTGATGCCATCGCCAACAATAACGACTGGTCGAAGTTGTTCGGTACGAAGAAAGGTAATGGCAATACTGATCCAGAGGGTGTCCTTGACCGCCGCTACAATCTCAGCGACGACGGTTCGTTCTGCGTTCCTGCCGGCAACAAACTCATCAAGGTGACCATCAATATGATGGACTACACTTATAAGATTGAGGGCTTGAACATCGCCGATAGCTATTATCTCATTGGCGGTCCAGGCAACTGGGATAACTCTAAGAACCAGAAGTTCTCGCACAGTGACAAGAGTGTCTTCGACGATCCCGTCTTCACTTATGTCTTCCCAAGCACGGGTGGTGAGATGTGGTTTGCTTTCGGTGATGAAGAGGCTATCGATGCCGTAGGCGAAAATGTATGGAACAAACTCTTCGGTACCAAGGGCGACAGCAAGGACCTTAGCGGTTCCTTCGACCGCCGCTACAATCTCGATGGCGACCACTCGTTCTGTGTCGATGGCTCTGCCAAGTTCTACCGTTTCCAGGTGAACATGATGACGATGACTTACGAGATTACTCCGCTCAATTTCGCAGAATACTTCTATGAGATTGGTAACGAAAGTGGTTGGAGCACCTCTCATCCTCTCTTCGGTGCTAACAGCGACGGTAAATATCAGGGCTACTACTGGCTCAACGGTGAGTTCAAGTTCAAGCCTAATGCCGACAACTGGGACGACGACCTGGAGTATGTCGATGGTACAACGACTGGTGGTACGCTGACCGACGCTGGTGGTCCGAACTGTCCAGACCCAGGTGCAGGCTTCTATCAGATTGACCTCGACGTAGCTGCTATGTCTTACAGCCTGACAAAGGTTGAGACGATCAGTATCATTGGTACCGTAAACGGCAGCTGGGATACTGACACAGACTTGACATACAACGCCGAGACTGGCGCCTGGGAGGCAACGACCGCACTGAAGGCCGGTGCCATGAAGTTCCGTATGAACCATGACTGGACTATTAGCTGGGGTGGTGCCAACGGCGACCCGAAGGCTTATGACAACCTGACGCAGAACAATGGTAAGGATCTCGACCTGGCAGAGGACGGCACCTACAAGATTGAGCTTTACATTGCTTATGAAGGCAATAACAAAGTGGTCATCACTAAGCAGTAATTCAAAACCAATTAAAGATTTAGGATTATGAAAAATTACAAGAATATCCTCGCAGCAGTGGCACTCCTTTTCGGAGTGTCCACCGCAGTGCAGGCACAGACGGTAGAGGATAACTATCCCTACAACTTCATCACCGTGCAGGGTGGTGCGCAGGGTACGTTCACAAACTATGACTTTACCAAGCTCATCACACCGCAGGTTGCTCTTTCTGCTGGTCGCTATTTCAACTCAAAGGTGGGTGCACGACTCCATGTACAAGGATGGCAAATCAAAAGCGCTATCACTGATACTTACAAGTTCAACGCCATTACCGGTGATATCGACCTGCTGATGAACATGACCAACATTCTCAAACCCAAGCGCAGCAGCGACAAGTTCGACTGGGTGATGTTGTTAGGTTTCGGTGTCAACTATGCCTGGGACTTCGACGAGTTCAACACGCAGAACCATGCATTGGCCCTAAATCCTAATCCTGAGATGTGCGGCAGCAAGCATAGTACTTATAACATGCGCCTTGGTACGCAGTTCAACTTCAACGTCAGCAAGAATTTTGCCATCGGTCTCGAAATCGACGGCAACATGAAGAACGACGAGTTCAACCTGAAGCGCAACTACTGCCCCGACTTCCAGGTTTCAGCTCTTCTCGGCCTGACCGTTAAGTTCGGCCAGAAGAAAAAGGCAGAGCCCGCCCCGCAGCCCGTCTATCAAGAGCCTGCACCCGCTCCAGCAGCCAAGGTTGAGCAGAAGCCAGAGCCCAAGCCTCAGCCCAAGCCGCAACCGGTAGTGAAGGACGAACCGCTGAAGGAAGTATTCTTCTACAACATCCGCCTCAGCGATCCTGAGCCTGACGCCATGCTCAACCGCATTGTCAGCTGGTGCAACAAGTACCCGCAGAAGGGTATTAGCATCAAGGGTTATGCCGACCGCGGCACAGGTAATCCTCGTGTCAACAAGGGTTATGCCAAGGCTCGTGCCGAAAAGGTGGCCAAGGCCCTGCAAGACAAGGGTATTGCCGCCAGCCGTATGACTATTGAATCGTTCGGCGATACCGTTCAGCCCTACGACGAAAACGACAAGAACCGTTGCGTTATTGTCGTCGGGGAATAAACAATCTACTACACCGTGGAATAAATAACACTTCCGAATCTTTTATTAACCTTCCAGGGCGGGCGCTGTATGAATGGCGCCCGCCCAATGTTTTTTCTACCGCATAAAAACGATGCTTAACGGAAGGCGCCGCTCTTCCCCTGCTGCTTACAGGGGAAGAGTGGCGTGCAAACCGGGATTTAGTGGGGATGTAACAGGGAGAGAATGCCTAGGTAATCAGATTCGGGCGAGCGTGCTCATTAATAAGCACGGCCGTGCTTATTATTGCGGGCGGCCGTGCACATTATTGCGAGCGCCCGCCCACAACCGATTTTTTATACCTTATATTCCTTTAGGAATCGGATGACGGCATTGCGGATACTAGTGAGACCAAACTCGGCAGGATTAACTTGAGCAATAGGAATCCAGAGAGCCTCAGCAGCGTCGTCAGCGGCTTTCACGGCGACAGAATCGCCGTGCACACGGGCTAAGTAATCCATATCGAGCGTGTGGACGCCCATACCGCTATAAACGTAGACGTTGGGCGACGAGAAGAGGTACTGGATGTTCGTGATGTCAAGCCCCGTCTCCTCCTTGATTTCACGAACCATACCCTCCTCCACCGTTTCACCCATATCAACGAATCCGCCAGGCAAGTCGAGCGTTCCCTTGGCAGGTTCCTTGGCGCGACGGACAACCAACATCTCATCGTTGTCATTAACGATGAACGCTGCCGTTGCGGAACAGGGGTTGGCGTAGTACGTGAACCCACAGTCGCAACACTTCTTGCTCTTGAAGTTGTGCACTTCAAAATGCTCACTGCCACAAACGGGACAGTACTTGAATATCTCTAAAGGATGCTCCATCGTTTACCAATTATCTGTGCGGAAGGGGAACAGAGGCAGGCCTCCAGCATTGCCCAAATTGCCCAACAAAAAGTTGCGGAAACAGTAACGAATGGCAACGGGCTGCTTTACCTCAGGACTGCTGATGACGAAACACTCGTCCCAAGCACCGCCACCAGGTTGCCAGAAATGTTCGGCCTTGGCAGGATGGAACACACGGTCAGCGCCAGCAATCTCGAAGCCCTGAATATCCGTGAAGCGACTCATGCCCCCACACTCGTTGTTGAAGTGAATCATGACCTTGTCGTCCTTGATGTTCATCTCCTTAAACGACGGACTCTCGCAGATAATCGTGTTAAAACCGTAGGTCTTGTTCAGCGCGAGGAATGCCAATCGCTCGCCCACCTTCTGCTTCTGGGCAGGGTGAATCTGCAAAGGCTCGTAGGGATAGACTGCGTCGTTGATACACACCAGTCCGCTGTTGGGAATAATCTGCGAAGCACGGAACTGCTGTTCACGCAACAACGCACCGCTCAGACCGTTCACGTCGTCACCGTCGTAGGCATAAGGCGCAATCTGCACGAAATAGAACGGAATCTCACCCAGCTTAAACTGCGCGCGCCATTGTTCGACGAGCAGTTTCAAGCGCTCAGAATACTGATTGCCTGGATCGCCCACGTTCGAACAACCCTGATAGTAGATGATACCTTTGACCGTATAGTTCAGAATGGGGTTAAACGTACCATTGCCCCACACCAGCCCACGAAGGTAGTCATACTCCTTCTTGAAATTGACGATACCCATCGTGTCCGTAGGTTCCTTGGTGTATTTCTCCAGATTCTCCTTCGTCAACCAGCTTTCTACTCGCGAGCCACCCTTGTTGGCCTCGATGAGTCCAATGGGGATGTCAAGTGCCTGATTCATCACCTTCGCAAAGAAATAACCCGTTGCCGAGAACTCACTGACCGTCTGTGGTGAACACTCGCGCCACTGGGTGTCAGCATCCTCCTGAGGCGTCATTCGCATGATGCTGGGAATCTTTGCCGAGCGCACCTGACACTTGCCGGCACACCCCAGCACCTCCTGGTTATAGTTCAGCACAGGGCAGTTGCCAAAACCCTTGACAGGCATCTCCATATTCGACTGGCCAGCGCACACCCAAACCTCACCTGCGAGGACGTTCTTGATGGTCACTGCACTCTCTCCGTCGTAGAAGGTGATGTGCAACGGCTCGTAACTGGCCTTGGGCGACTTCACCGTCAGCAACCAGCGACCGTCCTTATCAACTTTCGTCTCAGAGCGTTCGTTGCTCCACGACGTAGTGGCAACGACCGTCTTGCCTGGCTTTGCCCAGCCCCACAGACGAACGTCCGACTGTTGTTGAATCACCATGTTGTCGCTGACCAGGTGGGGCAGCTTCACTTTTGCCTGCGCACCAACGGCTATTGCCGTCATCAGCGCCAAAGAAAGCATCTTTTTATTCATAGTCCTAAAGTTTTTACGCGTTTAATGCCGCAAAGATACGATTTTTTTATTACCTTTGCAAGCAATAAACCCAATAATTATGAAAAAAATACTGTTTTTCCTCATGATGTTCGTATCGACAATGGCATCTGCCCAAGAGGGTACAGAGATGAACCTATGGCCAGACGGCCCGCGTACAAGTAATGGTGACGCAGAAGATATGGCGAAGGTCACCGTCTTCCTGCCCGACGAGAAAAAAGCAACAGGCCGAGCCATCGTCTGCTGTCCTGGTGGCGGATATACCCATCTGGCCATGCAACACGAAGGATTTGACTGGGCACCATTCTTCAACGAACAGGGCATCGCCCTCATCGTGCTGAAGTACCGTATGCCTCATGGCCACTATACCGTCCCTGCCGAGGATGCCGAAGAGGCTATGCGACTGGTGCGCCGCAATGCCGAAGCGTGGCACATCAATCCCAACGACGTAGGTATCATGGGCTTCTCGGCTGGTGGTCATCTGGCCTCCACCGTTGCCACCCATGCCACCAGTGACGCTATGCCTAACTTCCAGATTCTCTTCTATCCTGTCGTCTCGATGGAACGGGGTGTCACCCATCAAGGTTCGCGCGACAATCTCTTAGGCAAGAGCCCCAAGCAGAAACTGATTAACGAATACTGCAACGAGAAACATATCAACAAACATACTCCACGCTGTTTTCTGGCTTTGGCAAATGACGACAAAGCCGTTCCTCCTATCAATAGCCTCGGCTATTACGAGCAGCTTTATACGAATGGCGTTCCTGTTGCTATGTACATCTATCCTTCTGGCGGACACGGCTTTGGCATCCGTCAGTCGTTCCCCTACCACTTCGAAATGATGCTCGAACTGAAAGCCTGGCTTCGCAGTTTCTAAATATAAAAGAAGGTTTGCTTGCAGGCAAACCTTCTTCATTTATCCTTTGTCAATTGTTTATTAGCAATTGTCACTGATTAGATTCTCACCTGTCATGTCGGCAGGCTGTTCCAATCCCATGATGTGCAGGATTGAGGGAGCCACGTCAGCCAGACGACCGTCCTTCACTGTAGCCGAGTTGTTGTTAGTTACATAGATGAATGGCACGGGGTTCAGCGAGTGAGCGGTGTTAGGTGTACCATCAGGATTGATTGCGTTGTCAGCATTACCGTGATCGGCAATGATGATAGCCTCGTAGTCGTTAGCTTTAGCAGCCTCGATGACTTCCTTCACACAGTTGTCAACAGCCCAGACAGCCTTGGCGATTGCGTTGTAGATACCCGTATGACCTACCATATCACCATTAGCGAAGTTCACCACGATGAAGTCGTACTTAGCCTCGTTAATAGCAGCCACCAGCTTGTCCTTCACCTCATAAGCACTCATCTCAGGCTTCAGGTCATAGGTTGCTACCTTCGGAGAGGGAACCAGAATACGATCTTCACCCTCGTAAGGAGCCTCGCGACCACCATTGAAGAAGAAGGTTACGTGAGCGTACTTCTCCGTCTCAGCGGTATGCAGCTGCTTCTTACCCTGCTTGCTCAGATACTCGCCCAGCGTGTCTTCTACGTTCTCCTTGGGGAAGAGGATGTGAACGCCCTTGAAGTTTGCGTCGTATGGCGTCATACAGTAGTACTGCAGACCTGGGATGGTCTTCATACCCTGCTCAGGCATATCCTCCTGAGTCAGCGCAATCGTCATCTCCTTAGCACGGTCGTTGCGGAAGTTGATGAAGATAACAACATCACCTTCCTCGATGGTGCCATTTACTGAGGCATTGTGGATAGGCTTGATGAACTCGTCGGTTACGCCATCAGCATAGCTCTCTTCCATAGCTTTCACCATGTCAGTAGCCTGCTTACCAACACCGTTGACGATGAGGTCATAACCCTCTTTTACACGCTCCCAGCGCTTGTCGCGGTCCATCGCATAGAAGCGACCAACAATACTTGCGATAGCGGCATCATTAGCTGCGCAGACGTCGCTCACCTGCTTGATAAAGCCCTTACCAGAGTGCGGGTCGGTATCACGACCGTCCATATAGCAATGCACAAACACCTGATTCTTCAGGCCGTATGCCTTACCAATCTCGATGAGCTTGAACAGGTGGTCGAGGCTTGAGTGCACACCACCGTCAGAGGTCAGCCCCATCAGGTGCAGCTTCTTGTTGTTCTCCTTGGCATAGGTGTAAGCAGCCTTCACCTGCGGATTCTCCATGATAGAGTCGTCCTTGCAGGCGCGATTGATCTTGACAAGGTCCTGATACACGATGCGTCCAGCACCGATATTCAAGTGACCCACCTCAGAGTTACCCATTTGTCCATCGGGCAGACCAACGTCCTCACCAGAGGCCTGAAGCTGAGAGTGAGCTGAAGTAGCTGTTAACAGATCGAGGTAAGGAGTTGGTGTGTTGAAGATAACATCACCCTTACCGTGCTTACCGATTCCCCATCCATCGAGAATCATCAATAATGCTTTCTTTGCCATAATCTTATTACTTTTTAATCGTTCTTTCCATTTTGCGGTGCAAAATTACGAAATATTTCTTAATTCTTTGTTTTTTATTCTCAGTTTTTTCGTACCTTTGTCCCACAAAATCAACATTTTATAGCTTATGAAGCGTTTTACATTTCTATTGGTTTGTGTTTTGTCATGTCTGGTTAGCAAAGCACAACTGGAAGTCAAGGAGCTGAAACTGAGTAACGGTATGACCGTATGGCTGAACGAAGACCACTCGCAACCGAAGGTTTTTGGTGCCGTTGTGGTGAAGGCGGGTGCCAAGGATTGTCCCAACACGGGTATTGCCCACTACTTCGAACATATCATGTTTAAGGGAACCGACCGTATTGGTACCATTGACTATCAGGCAGAAAAGCCCTGGCTCGACAGCATCTCGGCGCAGTACGACCTGCTGTCGCAGACACATGATGAGGCAGAGCGCACGAAGATTCAGCAGCATATCAACGAACTGAGTCTAAAAGCATCCGACTACGTCATTCCCAACGAATTCAATCGCCTGATATCAAAATACGGTGGTAGCGGACTAAACGCAGGCACAGGCTATGACGAGACGTTCTACTTTAACTCGTTCTTGCCGCAGTATATGGAACAATGGTGCTGGCTCAACTCAGAGCGCCTGATATCGCCTGTCTTTCGCGGTTTTCAGGGAGAGTTGGAAAACGTCTACGAAGAGAAGAACCGCTCCTCTGACGGGATGGGTGAAGCGATGGAGAAGATAATGGGTGCGGTATTCAAAACCCAGCCTTACGCCTACCCCATCATTGGTTCGACAGAAAACCTGAAAAACCCACGCCTGTCGGATATGGCTGCCTTCTATAAGAAGTATTATGTGGCTTCGAACATGGGTCTCATCCTTTGTGGCGACATCACACCAGATTCTACGTTGACCGCTCTGCTGGAGCAGACCTTCGGACGCGTACAGACAGGGGCAGCCCCAGAGCGCAGCTATAGTCCCATGCCTAACATTCAGCCTAACGAAAAATACGAGGTGAAGTTGCCAATTCCATTGATTGGAATAGAAGCTTTGATATTCAAGGCTCCAACGGACTTTGAACCCGATGCCGATGCTTTAGATTTGGCCAACGGACTGCTGTCGAATGGTAAGGCTGGACTGCTGGACTCACTGATGAACGAACATAAGGTGATGATGGCTCTGGCCACCAGTATGGCTTTTGCTGATGCTGGAGGATCTGCTATCCTGATTATACCTAAACTCTTGGGCAAGATAAAGGCAGCAGAAGGACGCATCATGGAACAGGTGCAAAAGGTGATGAACGGACAGTTCACAACTGAACAGATGGAAGCCTTGAAACAAGAGTTGGTGATGGCGGCTGAACGTGAATTGGAAACCATCAGCGGTCGTTCTCAGCTGATGATTGACGCCTACGCCAAAGGCCATTCCTGGCAGGATGTGCTGGACAAGATTGCACATATCAAACAATTGAAGAAAGAAGATGTCGTTGCTGCCGCTAAGAAATACTATAGTGCCAACCACATCACGCTGTCAAAGAAATACGGTACGTCTGACAAAGAGACCATCAAGCAGCCTGGCTACAAACCCATCACGCCAAAGAACATGGATGCGAAATCTGCTTTTGCTCTGCAGTTGGAGCAGATGCCTGTCAAGGAGACTGTCATACGTACCGTTGATTTCGCGAACGACGTGACCACAAAACAACTGAACGACCACGTCACCTTATATTATAAGGAGAACCCTATCAACGACATCTTTACTTTTACGCTACGCTACAAGGATGGTGAATTGCATACTCCCAAACTGAAGGTGTTGGCTGATTATCTGAATGCCATTGGTACTGACTCGCTGAAGAAACAGCAGTTGGAGCAGGCATGGCAACGCATGGGCACCACGATGGAGGTGGTTCCTGGCGACGTGGCCTTCAGCATCAACCTGACAGGTCCTGACAAACAGCTGAAGCCTGCCCTGCAATTGCTGGCCCACTTCCTGCGGAATGCTAAGGGTGATGACGAGGCACTCCATGAAGCCAAGGATGCTGACAAGGTAAACCGCAAGAGCTTCGGTAAACAAAAGGACGACGTTATGAGACCAATGCTGGAATGCATTCTCTATGGTGAGAAGTCGACTTACCTCACCCAACTGTCGAAGAAAGAAATCAAGGCCCTGAAGAGTGACGAGCTGCTCAGTCTTTTCCGCGACCTTCAGCAGTACGACTGCGAGCTGTTCTACTGCGGTCGTCAGCCTGTTGAGTATGTTGCGACTGAGTCGCAACACGCCCTACCCTTAGCTCAGTGCACTCGCAAGCAGGCCGACACTTTCCGCCCCCTTCAACAGTACTCGGAGCCTACCATCTTCTTCTACGAAGTACCTAAGTCGCGCCAGAACTATGTCGTCAGCTATGATGCCATCAGAGGCCTGCCTACAGTAGAACAACGTACCAAGTTGAAGTTGTGGGATGAATACTTCGGTGGCGGTATGTCGTCAGTATTGTTCCAGAACGTCCGTGAATTCCGTTCGCTGGCTTACTCCACTGGCGGAAAGAGCATCACCACCAGCCTCGCCCAGCATCCACAGGGGGCTTTGGGATACATCACAGCCACTGGTACACAAGCAGACAAGACGTTGGAAGCCCTCACCACCATCGATTCGCTGTTGCGTCAGATGCCGATGAAAGAAGAGAATCTCGAAGCTGCCCGACAGAGTGTCATCAGCGATATTCAGAACGACTATCCCACATTCCGCACGATGAGCAAATACGTGGCCAATCAGCGCCGGGATGGCTACACCACTGATCCCAACGCCGACATTGTCCGCCTGCTGCCTGCTGTTTCTGTACAGGACATCGTGCAGTTCCACCAGCAGCATATCGCCCCCAACAACAACCGCGTGTGGATTATTATTGGCGACAAGAAGCTGACAGATATGAAAGCGTTAGCCCGTTTCGGTAAGGTTGTACAGCTAAAGAAAGAGGACGTCTACAGATAGACGCCCTCTTCAAAACAAGTTCAAACTGTTTTGCCCTTTTTATTATCTTCCTGGGAAGCCAAAACCTTGGGGTTGTGGAGCTTTCTCGGGCTGACCGAAGAAAGAAGCCTCAGCATCCTGGTCGTTCAGTTTGAAGACCATAAAGTTTGGATTCTTCTCCGTACAGGGAGCCCAATTGCCACCCTTAGAGCCGTTAGGGTCACTATACTTGGCAAAGTTTGTCCATGCAGTGAGCATCTTCTCGGAGAGATCCCAGTCGCCTTTGGTCCAAGGACGCCAGCAATGCTTCAGCGACTTAAAGACAAACCAGAGGTCACTGGAATGGAAGGCACCTTTCAGACGTTGTGTCACCTCAGGATGAGAACCGTCATCGGGCAACGGACGAGCAAACTGATAAGCCCAGGCCTTACCGCCCTTCTGCTGGCGCACCTTACAGAACTCAGCAATATTTGGGGCCATATTGCCCATGTCGTTGAGGGTAAAACCAATCATATAAGGCACGTCAGCGAGAGTTCCCTCACGAGTGGCGTCATCGAAACTCTTAAGGCTGACATAACCGTCAATCATGGGCATAAAGGGCAGACCGCGACGCATAAACGGCATACCACCTCCCTGTTGCTGACCTTCGACAATCTGGTAGTAGAGGGTGTTCAGCGCAAAAACAGTCTCAGTACTTGCCTGACGCATCTTCTGCAAATCAGTAAGGCCGGCCCAGTCGAAGACCTTCTTGGCATTGGCTTCAGCATCAGCAAACGAACCACCGCTATAGCGGCCACCCATCGGATTACCGTTAGCATCGGGAATAGAAAGGCCCTGGGCACTCATGATGACTGCCTTATGGAAGAGACCACGAGCCAGCGGACTCTCGCACAACGTACGAACACTGCCACCACCTGCACTTTGTCCGAAGATGGTTACGTTATTGGGGTCGCCACCAAACTGGGCGATATTCTTTTTAATCCACTTCAGCGCCTCAATCTGGTCGAGGATTCCGTAGTTGCCAGAAACTTTGTGTGGGCTCTCTGCCGACAAAGCAGGATGTACGAGGAATCCGAATACACCTAAACGGTAGTTGATAGTGACGAGCACCACATCTTTGGCACCCCATTCCTGTCCGTCGAACTCGGGTTCAGAACCGAAGCCCTCGCGATAGCCACCACCATGAATCCACAGGGCTACAGGAAGTTTCTTGTTCACCTGACCTGGGGCCTTCGTCCAAACATTCAGATACAGGCAGTCTTCGCTGAAGGCAGCTTCCTTACCATAACCCCACTCCGTATAGTAGCCCCCAGTATACTGAATGGCCTGAAAACTGGGACGACCAAAAGTATCGCAGACCTTCACGCCTTTCCAAGGCACAATGGGCTGAGGTTCCTTCCAACGGTTCTCGCGGATGGGAGGTGCTGCATAAGGAATGCCACGATAGACAAACACATCAGGATGGTCGTCAGCCAAGACACCTTGCACCTGACCACCTTCAATGGTTAACACGGGATTGTTCTGCGCATTTGCAGATACTGCTGCCAAGAGCAGAAGGGACAAAAAAATTTTCTTCATAATGATAATTTTAGGTATGGATGAAACATTTGCGTACAAAGGTACGCATTTTTGATTAAATACACAAAGAAAAAGCATTTTTTTATGCCATAATTTTTTGAGGTAGGATGATGACATTTCGCGCGTTCGTGCATCTTTATAATAAAACATATCTAAAGAGAAGATGAACATAAAAGAATTAGAATTGCTTGCGGAGAAGAACCGTAAGCGTCTTGTTGAGGTGGTATATGCCGCCAAGGCAGGTCACATTGGTGGCGACCTTTCGTGCCTGAACGTGATGACAGCATTGTATTTTCATGTGATGAAAGAACTCAATCCTCAGGAGCCGAAGGCAGTAGACAGAGACCGTTTCGTGTTGTCGAAGGGTCATTGTGTGGAGGCGTTGTACGTGACGTTGGAGGCAAAAGGATTTCTCGTACCCGAAGTGCTCGACACGCTAGGCAAGTTTGGAAGTATTCTGAGTGGTCATCCCACTATTGAGGTGTCTGGTATTGAGGTAAACAGTGGTGCACTGGGGCACGGACTGGGCATTGGCGTAGGTATGGCCATTGCTGCCAAAATGGATAAAAAGGCTTGGAAGACTTACGTGCTGATGGGCGATGGTGAACAGGGTGAAGGCTCTATCTATGAAGCAGCAATGGCTGGTCATAAGTATGAGCTCGACAATCTGGTAGCTATCATCGACCGAAACCATCTGCAAATCTCTGGCAACACAGAGGACGTAATGCCTATCGACTCTGTGAAGGAACGCTGGAGTGCCTTTGGTTGGGACGTTATTGAGATGAATGGCGATTCCATGGAGGATATCGTGAAGACCTTTGACGCTATCGACTACGGGAACAAGAAACCCCACCTGCTGGTGTCGAACACCACGAAAGGCAAGGGCGTCTCGTTCATGGAAGGCATTGCCAAGTGGCATCATGGTGTGCTGAACGAAGAGCAGTGCAAAGAGGCTGTTAAGGAAATAGAAGAAAGAATTAAAGGATTGGAGGGATAAGAAGATGATTGCATGTAGAAAACAGTTTACTGATACGTTGCTGGAATTGGCACGTGAAGATAAAGATATAATTGCAGTTACCACTGACGCTCGTGGCTCTGTGACCTTGGGCGACTATGCCAACGCACTGCCTGAGCAGTTTGTGGAGTGTGGCATTGCCGAACAGGATGCGGTAGGTATCTCTGCTGGTTTGGCACATAGCGGAAAGAAGGTGTTCTGTTGTGGTCCTGCCTGCTTCTATGTAGCCCGTTCGCTGGAACAAGTCAAGGTAGACTTGGCGTATAGTGAGAATCCTGTTACCATCTTAGGTGTATCGGGTGGTGTGGCTTACGGAGCACTAGGTGCCACCCACCATTCGCTGCACGACATCGCCGCCCTGCGCACCTTCCCTGGTATGACGGTTTGTCTGCCATCTGACTGGCGCGTGACGAAGAAACTCGTGAAGTTCTTGGTTGATTTCAATAAGCCTTGTTACGTTCGTGTGGGTCGTGCTGCTGTGCCTGATGTCTATGCTGACGACAACTTCCATTTCGAGGTTGGCAAGGCCATTCAAATATTGGATGGTAACGACGTCACCATCGTAGCTACTGGCGAAACCGTTTACCACGCTTGGCAGGCTAGTTTGCAGTTGAAGGAAAAGGGTATCTCCGCTCGTGTGCTCGACTGCTCATGGCTCAAGCCTTTCGACGAGGAGGCCATCAAAAAAGCAGCAAAGGAGACTGGACGCATCGTTACTGTCGAGGAACACTCGCAGTATGGTGGTTTGGGTGCTATGGTTTGCGAGACCATCAGCGAAAATCCCGTTCCCGTTCGCATCATTGGTATTCCTGACGAGAACGTCGTTCATGGTACCAATGCAGAAATCTTCCACCACTATGGTATGGATGCAGAAGGTATCGTAAAGAATACGCTTGATTTCATCAAATAAATCTATGGCACAACGCATTATCGCTATCGACCAAAGCACATCCTCGACGAAAGCATTGCTGTTCGACGAGGAATGCCGTTTGCTAGCTCGTACCAACGTAGATCACAAGCAATACTACCCCCAAACAGGTTGGGTAGAGCATGACGCAGAGGAAATCTATCAGAACACGATAGAGGCCATCCGCAAACTAATGGCTGAGGTGGATCTGCATTATTCGTTGGTTCCCCACACCTTCTCGTTAGCCATTACCAATCAACGCGAGACTGCCGTCGTCTGGAATAAAAACACTGGCAAGCCCATTGCAAATGCGGTAGTTTGGCAGGATACTCGTGGTGCAGAGTTGTGCCGTCAGCTTCGGGCTGACGGAAAAGCAGAGATGGTCATACAGAAGAGCGGCCTGCTCATCGACCCAAACTTCTCGGCTACAGGCATTAAATGGCTGCTCGATAACGTGGAGGGTGCTCGCGAATTTTGTTCGCGAGGCGAACTGCTCATGGGTACTATTGAAACCTGGCTTATCTGGAAACTCACTGGTGGGAAGGTTCATGCGACAGACTATACGAACGCCTCGCGCACCATGCTGTTTAACATCCATACGATGCAATGGGACGATGAACTGCTTCATCTCTTCGACATTCCCCGTTCGATGATGCCAGAATTAAAACCTTGTGATGCCATTTATGGTGAAACCACCTGTGAGGGCGTGTTTTCCAAGCCCATTCAGGTTGCTGGTGTCTTAGGTGACTCGCATGGTGCACTGGTAGGCCAGATGTGCTTTGAGAAGGGTTCTGGTAAGGTCACCTATGGCACTGGTTCCAGTGTCATGGTGAACATTGGTGAGGAGCCCCAGCAAGCCCCTGAAGGCTTGGTGACCAGCGTAGGATTCTCTGCCTTTGGCAAGACCTTCTATGGTTTCGAGGGCAACATTTATAGCACAGGCGCCACGCTGAAGTGGATTGCCGACCAGTTACAGTTGGTGGGACATCCTGCTGAGATGGAAGCATTGGCAACGAGCGTCGAGGATAATGGCGGTGTGTATATCGTGCCTGCCTTCTCTGGACTTGGTGCTCCTTGGTGGCAGAGTGACGTGAAGGGAGCGGTCTTCGGACTGACCTTCGCCACCACAAAGGCTCATTTCCTGCGTGCTGCTTTGGAGTCTATTACCTATCAAATAAAAGACTTAGTCGACGTGATGGCTCGTGCCACAGGTGGCAGTCTGAAGGAGATTGCCGCTGATGGCGGACCCACGAAAAACCATTTCCTCATGCAGTTCCAAGCTGATATGCTCGACACGCCTGTTGTCTGCACAGAAGTCGATGACGCCTCAGCCCTTGGAGCCGTCATCATGAACGGCTTTGCCCGTGGAATCTGGAAGACCTTTGAGGATGTAAGAGGTTTCCGCAAGGTGACACAAACCTATCAATCCCAGCCAAGAGCCCAAAAGGAAGCACTCTATCAGGGCTGGCGTAATGCAGTGAAGCAACTTATTAAATAACACTATTCATATTGAAAACATTTGAAGAATTAGGTGTATGCGAAGAGATTCGCAAAGCCATTGAAGAGATGGGCTTCGTACAGCCTATGCCTGTGCAGGAAGAGGTTATTCCCTATCTGCTGGGTAATAATAACGACGTCATTGCCCTTGCCCAGACGGGAACGGGCAAGACAGCAGCATTTGGTATTCCCGTGCTGCAAAGAATAGCCGAAATCCCCCACCCTCAGATGGGAGAGATTGGCAGGGGGCTGCCTCATGCCCTCATCCTAGCACCTACGCGAGAATTATGCCTACAGATTGCTGACGATATGCGCGACTTTGTCAAATACCTGGACGGCATCCACATTGAGGCTGTCTATGGTGGTGCCAGTATCGAACAACAGATACGTGCCCTGCGCAAAGGTGTTCAGATTATCGTGGCTACCCCAGGACGTCTGATTGACCTGATGAAACGTGGTGTCGCACAATTGGACGACGTACATAATGTCGTGCTCGACGAGGCTGACGAGATGCTGAACATGGGATTCTCGGAGAGTATCGACGCCATTCTGGAAGGTGTCCCTGAAGACAGGAATACGTTGCTCTTCTCTGCTACCATGAGTCGCGAGATTGAGCGTATTGCCAAAGGATACCTGCACGACTACAAGGAGATTGTGGTGGGTTCACGCAACGAAGGTGCCGAACACGTCAACCACATCTATTATATGGTGAATGCGAAGGACAAGTACTTAGCGCTGAAACGTCTGGTAGACTACTACCCGCGCATCTTCGCCATCATTTTCTGTCGCACGAAGATTGAGACGCAGGAGGTGGCTGACAAACTGATTCGCGACGGTTACAATGCAGAATCGCTGCACGGTGACCTCTCACAACAACAGCGTGACCTCACGATGCAAAAGTTCCGTCAGCATACCGTACAGTTGCTGGTAGCTACGGACGTTGCAGCTCGTGGACTCGACGTCGATGACCTCACACACGTCATCAACTATGGACTGCCTGACGACATTGAGAACTACACCCACCGTTCTGGTCGTACGGGCCGTGCTGGCAAGAAAGGCACCTCGCTCAGCATTGTCCATTCGCGCGAGAAACATAAGATTCGCAACATCGAGAAAGAGATTGGCAAGCAGTTCGAACAAGGCACCATCCCTTCGGCAGAGGAGATTTGCAAGAAGCAGCTCTATAAGGTGATGGATCAGATCGTGAAGAGCGACGTCGACGAGGAACAAATTGCGCCCTTCATGCAGGACATCAGCCGCTATTTCGAATATATTGACAAAGATGACCTCATCAAGAAGATTGTATCACTGGAATTCGGCAAGTTCCTGGCTTACTATGCTGACGCCCCAGAGATAGAACCCGTTTCCTCGAAGAGAGAAGAGCGTGGTGAGAAGAAAGAAAGGGGTAAGCGTGAAAAGGGGCAGTCGTTCACTGCGTCCAAAGGGTATCGCAAACTCTTCATCAATCTGGGCAAGAAGGACGGCTTCTATCCTGGTGAACTGATGCAGTTCCTCAACAAGAATGTTCGTGGTCACGTAGAAGTTGGTCATATCGACCTGCTGACCACCATTGCCTATTTCGAGGTTCCTGAGGAGGACGCCCAGCGAGTCATCAAGTACGTCAATGGCCAGCAATATAAAGGCCGTGAGGTGCGTTGCAACGACGCAGAAGAAACTACTGGCAGGCCTGCACCAAAAGGCAAACCATCTAGAGCATCTAGAGATTCTAGACCATCTAGACCTTCTAGAGAGCCTAGAGCCCCCAAAAAGGACACCAAGACCTACCAGAAAGACGAATGGATGCAGTTTCTGAATCCCAATGGTATGAAGACCAAGGGTGAAAAGAAAAAGGCAAAAGAGCTAAAAGGCGAAATTCCTGATTTCAGCGAAGAGGGCTGGGCCATCCGTAAGCCTCGTAAGAAGAAATAAAAAGTAAACCCTAGGGCTTCGAACTCTAGGGTTTGTTTTTATGCATTGTTTCGCGAGGTCGTTTTATTTCGCATTGATCTCCTTCAGGAGTCTGTCTGCGTGGCCCCATTGATCCATCATAAAGAGCATATAGCGCACGTCGACATTGATGGTTCGAGCCAACTGACGGTCGAAGAAAATGTCCGACGACAGGCTGTCCCAGTTTCCGTCGAAGGCCAGGCCGAGCAGTTCGCCCTTGCCATTGAAAATCGGTGATCCGGAGTTACCGCCAGTGATATCGTTGTTCGAAAGGAAACAGAGCTGCATGGTACCCGTCAGCGAGTCAGCATACTTGCCAAAGTCCTTCTGGGCCATCAGTTCGTGCATCACCGGCTCAGCAAAGTATTCGAAGTTCTCGTCAGACTTCTGCATCTTCTCCCACAACGAGCGGGCTGTGGTGTAATAGCCAGAGGGACGTCCGCCAAGCGTATATTCACCAATCTGACCGTAGGTCATTCGCATGGTGAAGTTGGCATCCGAATAGTTAGGCAGGTCCTGTTCCATACGCAGCACAGCGGCACACAACAGTCGCTCCTGCTCGGCAATGTCGTCTTTAAACTCGCTGAGGTCGTCATTGATCTTAGCCATAATCTCGCTGATAGAGATGCCGTACTTCACTCCCAAGTCCTTGTCGTAGCTCTTCTTATTGAAATAGATGGGCTTGCCGCTCTTCATCAGAATAGACTTCTGATACAGGGCTTTGACGTAAGCGGCACAATCGCCACCAAACTTCTTGTCAATGGTCTCATAGAAATCAGGCAAGTACTCCTTGTCGACCTGTTGACGATAGTTGCGAATCAGCGTAGCGAGCAACTCGCAGTCAGTGGCTTCGTCCCACTCCTTGCTGTTGTCGTCGAACATATAATATTGCTTCTTGGGTTTGTCTTTCGGACCTTGTACATGAATGCCCCAGTTGCATTTCCAAGCACGCGTTGTCAGCTCGTCGTCGAAGGTATAGAAGGTCTCTCTGAAGATCGTGCGCAGACGGGTCAACTTCATGCGCTTCTGATAGAGCTGGGCCAACTTGTCGAAGTCGAGCTCACCCTTCAGATAGCCCGTAGAATCCTGCCACTGACGAATCTTGGCCTCGAACTGCTGCTTCTGTCCGATAAGTCCTATCGAGTCAATACACTTGTTCATACCTATGGAGTTCTTCCAGTAGTTGCTGCTATGTGCATACTTCGACTCATACATGATACGCACGGCCTCCGAAGCACGCATATGGCGCAGCATCACCTCCTGCTTCACCTCACGAACCTGCACACGGGGTGCATTCAGCGCATCACGACGTTCCTGAATGCCGTACGACGACAGATAGCGACTCGTTGAGCCTGGATAACCCATAATCATACAGAAGTCGCCTGGCTTGTAGCCATCCATTGCAACAGGAGCCCACGACTTGGGGTGATAGGGTACGTTGTCCTTCGAATACTTGGCAGGACCATTGGTTTTGGGGTCGGCATAGATACGAAACACGCTATAGTCACACGTCTGACGGGGCCACATCCAGTTGTCCGTTTCTCCACCAAACTTACCCATCGACTTGGGAACGGCAAACACCAGACGGACGTCCTCGAAAGGTTTCACTTCGACGCGCAGGGTAGAGTCCTGCTGGCGGATTTCCTTCTGCCAGGCATTCTCCACACTGTCCACAAACTCAGCTTGCTTATTGAGCGATAGACCCTTCAGATGGGGGAAAATCTGGTCAGTCACGTCCCTTTGGTCAATCATAAAACTGACGAAAAGGTCTTCGTTGGGCAACTCCTCTTCGTAGGATTTCGAGATGAAACCATTCAGCATGTAGTCATGCTCTACGCTAGAGTGCTGGCGGATGGCATCAAAGCCACAATGGTGGTTGGTAAATACCAATCCGTCGGGCGACACAACGACACCCGTGCAAAAGCCACCGAAGTTGACAACAGCATTCTTCACGGCGTTGTCGCTCGCGTAGAGCTGTTCCATAGGCAGTTGGAAACCATATGCCTTCATCTGCTCATAGACGGCATTGGGCAGGTTGTAGAGCGTCCACATGCCCTCATCAGCGTGCGCCCCAAGGGCACACAGACTGAATAGTGATAAAAGAATTTTCTTCATATTGTATTATTGCTTGACTTTGTAATTCGGTTTTCTAAAGTATCTGCCCACAACGGGGAGACTCGCAAGGGGCAGGTCACGCCAGATGATAACGGCCATAAAGGCCACAACGAGCAGAGTGTTGAAAGCTAACGAAGCTATCATCGGCCAGTCGCTGGTGGCACACATCAGCCCAAACAGAACGCAAGCCAGCACCACATAGAGGGAAATCTCCTTCAGCGGATAGTTGAGGGGATAATACTTCTGCCCCACGAAATAGCTGACGAGCATCGCTACTCCATATCCGGCAAATCCGCCCCATGCACAAGCCATATATCCGTACTTGGGTACGAAGATGATGTTGACAGCCAGCAATACCGCACAACCGATACCAGAGAAGATGGCTCCCCAGATGGTCTTGTCGATAATCTTATACCAGAACGACAGGTTGAAGTAGATGCCCATCATAATCTCTGCGGCCATCACAATGGGAACAACCTCCAAGCCCACCCAGTAGTCGGCACCGATAATGAACTTCAGTACTTCCAAATAGGCTACCACAACGAGGAAGGCCAGCAGGGTGAAAATGATAAAATACTTCATAGCCTTCTCGTACATTTCATGCTGGTCTTTGTCCTTGACGCCCGCAAAGACGATAGGCTCGTAGGCAAAGCGGAAGGCTTGTGTAATCATTGCCATAATCATCGCAATCTTCGAGCAGGCACCATAGATACCCAATTGTTCGCGCATATCGCTACCCTCGTAGATGTAAGGAAACAGCATCTTGTCGGCCGTCTGGTTCAGAATGCCTGCAATGCCCAGCACCAGAATAGGCCACGAATAACTGAGCATAGTACGTAACAACTGTGTGTCGAGCCTCCAACGGAAACCCGTATATTCCGTAATCAGACATACGGCGAGCATCACCGTGCAGACGAGGTTAATATAGAAGGCATACCCCACGTCCTTGCCGTCCATAAAATAGAAATAGATGAGGTTCAGCAGGATGCTCACCGCAATGTTCAGCAACTTCAAGGCTGCAAACTTCAGGGCCTTCTTCTGTTGGCGCAGATGGGCAAAGGGAATGCATAGGAAAGCGTCAATGGCTACCGTAACAGCCATCACACCTACGTACTCCGGGTGGTCGCCATAGCCCATCAACTGACTGACGGGCGACAGGAGCAACAACACCAGCACCGCAAACACCAACGACACAGAGCCCACCGTGATAAGCGTAGTACCATAAACCGTCTGCGAGTCGGTATGTGTCTTGTTGGTGAATCGGAAATAGGTGGTCTCCATACCAAACGTCAGCAACACCATTGCCAGCGCCACGTAGGCGTAGATGTTGGTAATGATGCCGTAACCGCCACTGGCCGCCGAGAGCTGCGCCGTATATAATGGCACAAGCAGATAGTTCAGAAAACGGCCAATGATGCTCGACAGGCCGTAAATGGCGGTATCCTTAAAGATTGTCGTTAATTTTCCCATTTCTATGTCGTTATTCCGTTATTACGTTATACCGTTATTATGAGATTTTACCCAAAGAACAAATAACATATCGCAATGGCTGCAATGACGCCAGCAAGGTCGGCCAGCAAGCCACAGCTCACAGCATGGCGCGTGTTCTTAATACCCACAGAGCCGAAATAGACAGCGAGGATATAGAACGTGGTGTCCGTAGAACCTTGGAAGACACATGACAGGCGCCCCACAAACGAGTCGGCACCGTAGTTGGTCATTGCGTCGACCATCATACCGCGTGCACCAGAGCCCGACAGGGGCTTCATCAGGGCTGTAGGCATAGCGTCCACCCACTGGGCATTGACGCCCGTCAGTTCAACGCACCAACGCATTCCTCCGATCAGCATATCCATGGCTCCAGAGGCACGGAAAACGCCGATTCCCACGAGGATAGCTACCAGATAGGGAATAATCCTCACGGCAGTAGTAAAGCCGTCCTTGGCGCCTTCGATAAAGGCGTCGTAAACATTTACCTTTTTACGCACGCCAGCGAGGATAAAGCCACAGATAATGGTCATCAGCAGGATATTGGCCACCGTGGTGCTGACCTTGTTCATAGCGTCGGGCGACAACTGCGAGAAACCCCAGATGATGCCAGCTACTACTGCACACGCACCACCCAGCGTCAGCAACATCGTGCGGTTCAACAGATTGATACGCTGATAGAGCGAGGTAATAACGATACCTGCCAACGTCGAGAAGAACGTTGCCAGCAGGATAGGAATAAAGATATCCGTAGGCTGAGCGGCACCCAGTTGTGCCCTGTAAACCATGATGCTGACGGGAATCAGCGTCAGTCCACTGGTGTTCAGCACGAGGAACATAATCATCGGATTCGACGCCGTATCTTTCTTCGTGTTCAACTCCTGCATCTGCTCCATAGCCTTCAGGCCTAGAGGCGTAGCCGCATTGTCCAGTCCAAGCATGTTGGCAGCAATGTTCATAAAGATAGAGCCCGTCACGGGGTGACCCTTGGGGATATCAGGAAACAGACGAGTGAAAACAGGTGACAGCACGCGCGCCAACACGTTGACAACACCACCCTTCTCACCAACCTTCATCACACCCAACCAGAGCGACAGCACGCCCGTCAACCCCAGCGAAATTTCAAATGCCGTCTTCGACGACGAGAACGTAGAATCCATCATTGCCGGAAACACGTCGAAGTCACCAAAGAACGCCAACTTCACCGCAGCAATCACAAATGCCACCAGGAAGAACGCTATCCAAATATAATTCAGTACCATAGTTTTCTTTGTTCGTCAGCCATATAATCTGCAAAGGTAGTTATTTATTTCCTACCCACCAAATTTATTGCAAAAAAAGAGCGGTTGCTCTCGCAACCGCCCCTTCCGATTTATAAATATCAAAGTATTTGATGCTTAATTACCACCACTTAGAAATCGTATTCAAAGTAGCCCATTCTACGAAGTCGGGATAATGAGTCTTAATACTCTCACGCTCGCTCAGAATTGTATAGGATTGATCAACACCCAGCTTACATGCAGATTCGCCCTGAGGAGCTGTCAACAACTGCCATTCACCATTCTTGTAAACCTCAATGCGAATCTTTGTGTTAGCAGCAGCTGGAGTCTGAATATCCTTGTCAGTGATATACTGAGTGATATCCACTGCGTACCCACCTTCCTGCCATACGTCACCACCGGGGCTTACCATCTTGTAAACATTACCATTCTTAGCGTTAGCAGCACCAAGCAAAGCTTCGTGAACCTCAACACCACCATTACCACCGTTACTACCAACCTTCAACTGCAGTGTGCCACCAGCAGCAACGAGCGTAACCGTAGCAGGATTACCAAGAGTTACATCAAGTACAACGTCGTTGAAGTCAAAGTCAGAAGCCTGAGTTGCGGTCAAGTCCTCAGCAACGATACGGAGAACGTTAGGATTGGGATCATCGTTCTTAGGCTGAGCCTCAACCAAACGGATAATCCAGTCATCGTATTTATCATTGCCGATTACAACTTTATTACCTTCCTGATACTGAGTAACCTGACAGTTTGTAGTTGTCAAGGCAAGAGTTGTGCCACGGAAGTTGACTGTCAAACCTGCAGCAACAGCAGAAGCAACTGTCCATGCACCATTTATTGTAATATTCTCAGTCCAAATTTCTGTTTCACGGTCAGGATTTGGCATACTAACCTGAAATACGGTCTTAACATTGTCGTTTGTGGCCTCGAAATCGAAGCATACATAGTAGTTGCCAGCATAGTTGCCACCACCGGTCTTAGGTACATTAGCACCATCTATGGCAATCCAACGATTGTGATACTTGCTGTCCTCAGCGCCCTCATAAGCGAAGTCGAACGTACCACCCCCTGTCACGAGAGTATTACCATGACCATCAACTCCAGCAGACCAGTCAGTACAATTACCTGCATTGAAATTGTTGATGTGCTCCCAGTCACCAGTCAGTGCACCAGTACTCTTGTTAAGAGTAGCTGTTGACTGCATAGCGATATGAAGATTGTTCATTTTATCACTACCAAGAATACCCGAGTGATTGTCAAGGTCGGTATAAGTTTCAGTACCTTTGTGAATCTGAGTAACATAGTAGTTCTGCAACCGAGCGGGGTTTGTGTTAGGCAGAGTCGTCAAAGCTCTAACATAAGCAGCAACGTCTGCATCTTCTGTAGAACCCACTGTGGGGCAAGACTCCCATTGGTTACCATTAACATTAATACTTGCGCGAGTAAATGCGCGAGTGCTAGAACCGAAACCCCAGTCCTGATTAGCAGCGGGAGCGCCACCAATGTAGTTTCTGAAAGCCTGATCGTACTTGGCCTTGTCAATGTCAGCCTGAGTCGTTGTCACGAAGTCGTTCTTCGAGCAGCTTGCAAATGCGAGAGCTGCCAAACCAATCATCAAATACTTTTTCATACTGTTTAAAATTTTAAATGGTTTTATAATTAATAATTGCTTAAATTCTCGAATTCGTTTGCAAAGATAGGGAAAAAAGGTGGAAAGCAATGCAATATTATGATTAAAAAATGTTAATGCGCGTAAAATCGTTTGTAAAAACTCGAAGTTCGTAGTCCGAAACGGCATAAAAACTGCATAGGTTTTCAGCGCCTATTATCACGCTTATAAAGCTGCTAAAAGGCATGTAGCAGCGCGTCTTGCCATTTCTTCCTGGTTTATTATTAAACAATGTACACGCGCAGGACATGAGTCTGCCTTGTTGCGTTGCAATGTTGCAATAAGGAGTATAATATCTTTAGGAATGTCTATTTATTGAATTAAAATAGTATAAATATTTATTTTTATTTATCATAATCTCGTAAGATTATCCAATACCCTCTTCGTATTCGATGGTGGAGGGTGCTTATTGCAACATTGCAACAAGCTTACTACCGGTAAGCAGGCGGTTTAGTTCCTTTGGGTTGCGTGCTTACTTCCCAAGGCCAACGAGATTACTTCCCAAGGATTGCGTGCTTACTTCTCAAAGACTTCCAAGTAGTCGCGGATGGCGGCGACGAGGGCGTCGTTTTCTTCGGGGAGCTGAGCAGAGACGCGGAAGAAGTGGTTGTCGAGGCCGTAGAAGTTGCTACAGTCGCGGATGAGCATTCCGTGTTCGTGAATGAGGTGGTATTTCAGGTCGGTGGACGTTGCGTTCTCCAGTTCGCAAAGCATATAGTTCGTCTTGGTCTCGAAGATGCGGACACCCTTGACTTCACGCAGGTTGGAACGGAAACGCTGGGTCTCCTCTAAGTATTCCTCCAGATTGCTGACGGCCGGCTGACCGTTCTTCAGCAAAAACTTGCCTGCCTCTATGCTCAGGGCATTCATGGCCCAAGGGTGACGGTGCTGGCGCAACAGCTGGATGGTGTTGGGATGGCCAGTGATGTAGCCCAGACGTAAGCCTGGCACCGCATAGGTCTTGCTGAGCGAATGAAGCATCAGCAGGTTGGGCACGTCTATCATCTCACGGGCCTGCAACAGCGGTTCCTTCGTATAAGTCTCGTACGACTGGTCGACGACGAAGGCATAGCGTGGCGAACGGCGTACGACGTAGTCCATAAATCCCTTCATCAGCACGTTGCCCGACGGATTGTTGGGATTGCATATCCAGTAGACTCGGTCGCGAGGCAACTCGGTCATTTCGTCGTTATTCTCGTAGGAGATGATGTGGTTGAACTGCCGGCAGGCGTCAGCATACTCGTTGAATGTCGGCTGGGGAATGACAGAAGCACTATTCTTGAAGTGGGCGGCAATCATGTAAATAGCCTCCGTAGCACCGTTGGTCACGAGGACGGCCTCGGGCGATATGCCTTCCTTCAAGGCTATCAGGCGTTCGAGACTACGCGGCTGGGGCTCCGGATAGTTAGCTATCAGGTCGAAATGTTCCTTCAGAAATTCTTTCAGCGCTGTCAAATCGGCATGCTGATAGATGTTGCTGCTGAAGTTCATCTTCACCAGATCATCGTAGCGGTAAATGTCGTCTCCGTGACCGTCTAACATAGTACTCTTATTTGAAGTGTTTCCTTGTCGAATGTGATATCGGCACGCTCGATGAATCGGCTTAGGGCACCCTGTGCAGCCAGTTCACGAGGTGTTCCCACGCTGAGCATATCGGGTTCCATCAGCCAGATGCAGTCGGCTACTTGCAGGGACAGTTCCACGTCGTGGGTAGAGAGGAAAATGGTCTTCTGTTGCTGAATGGCCAGGCGACGCAACAATTGCATCGTTTCTACCTTGCTGGGATAATCGAGGAAGGCCGTCGGTTCGTCCAGATAAATAATGGGCGTCTGTTGGGCCAGCGCCTTGGCTATCATCACCTTCTGGCGCTCTCCGTCGCTCAGCGTGTGTACCATCCGTTGAGCCAGCGACTCAATGCCCACCAACTGGATAGACTCGCGGACTATCGCGTGGTCCTCGTCCGTCAGCCCGCCCCAGAAGCCTGTATACGGCGAGCGTCCCAAGCCCACGAGTTCTTCTACGGACATATTTCTGACGTCAGGTTTTTCTGTCAACACCACACCGATGATGCGACTCAGTTCCTTATCGGTAAACTCCGCGATTTCCCTACCCTCCATCTTAATGTTTCCACCCAGTTTGGGCTGAAAGGCAGAGAGCGTTCGCAGGAGCGTCGATTTGCCTATACCGTTTTGTCCTAACAGACACGTCAGCTGGCCACTGTTGATGGCTGCATTCAACCCCTTGGCCACCACTTTTTCTTGTCCTTTGGTGGCGTAACCGATGGTCAGATTTTCTAATACGACGGTCTGCATAACTATGAACTATTAACTTTTATCTATTCTCCAACAAGCTGTGACCCAAGTCGCGCACCTTGCAGATGTTGACAATCTGGTCAATCACGTCGTTCATGATGGGAACGGGCACCAACCTGTAGTTGTCGTAATCAGCACAAAGCACCACCAGGTTCAGAGCCTTGACATGAATGCCGTAATGCTCCTGAAGCATATATCGGTAGAGGTTCTGCTGGAGGCAATAATGATAGTACGACGTATCGGGCACACTGATGCCGTTGAGGGACATCTTGCCACCAAACCCCTCGACAACGGGACGCCCTGTGGCATCAACCACCTTACGGCTACGCTTCCAGTCGTAGATGATAAAGTCGCCGTCAGCGTCCTTGCAAATCAGGTCGATAGTGCCTGCTATGTTCAGGGGAACATCGTAAACGGGCCACTCTTGACGATAAGGACGGATGTGATAATCGTTGACGAAGCGCAGGAAATGTTGGCGCTCGTGCTCGATGTTAACCTCCTCCGTCTCGCCTTCGTAGCAGAACTGGTAAGTGGTCTCAAACTGTCCTGTCTTGAAGTAGTTCTCCGTCTGTTCGTGCATAAAGGTGCCCACCTCGCTGGCCATACAACCCGTACGGTTCCACTTGCGGAGCGTCTCTTCTGCCGGAATGCCGTAACGTTCCTGTTGGCGCAAGGCTATGCGCTGTCCGTCGAAGGGCTCGAAGAAATAACCCACAAGGCTACTGACAGGCAACAGCTGGGTTTCGCCACGATAGAGATAGACGTGACCTTCAGGCAGGAAGTCGATGTGCTCATCCTGTTCGTAGAGGCCTGCATCGGTGAATGCCTCCATCTTCTGGCGCATGGCTAACGTTCTTTCCGTCATTTTTCTTTCGATTCCAAGGGGTTACGCAGTCCTTTAAATCCTGAGAGATAGGCCTTTGCAGAACCAAACGACAGGAACATGTCGAGACGTACGGGCATATGGTTTTTATCGTCGGTGATATAGAAACGGATAAGCTCGTGGTTCTTTCCGTCCTCACGCTCGATGAACGAAAAGACGAGACAACGGTACTTATCGTTGTTGTTCTTCATCTTCAGCGTCGTCTTACCCGTATACTTCAGCCACGAATTAGACAGACTTTTAGCATCGCTGATGGGCATGGGAATATTTTCGCCCACCTTCAGTTTCGAAGCGTCAAAGTTGCGGGCACGCATAAAAATACTCATCATGTCGTAGATACAGTCCTTATACTCAGCCTCTTTCCATTGTACCTCTCCGTCAGCGTCGATACGGTGCATCTTCAGGTGGCAGTTGGAACCGGGATAGCTGTACCACAACTCATCTACATAATAGCGGTCACCTTCGCGTGCACCTTTGCGGAAATAGAGTGGCGAAATATCCATATCGGTATAACACAACAGGGTGTCGCGCATCATGAACACATTGTCTAACTGGCTGTTTCCACGTGTCACCAAACTGCTACGGAAAGCATTCTGTCCCTTGTATTTTGTCTGGACGGTAGACATGGAGGCCGTTCCCACTTTTACCCACACAAATTTCCAGTTGAAGTAGAGGTCGTAACTGAGAAATTCGCCCGTCTTAAAGGCCGTGTTCTCAATGCCACATTGTGCACTGGCACTTAAAGGCGAGAAGGTAAAGAGGCTGAAAAGCAAAGCGCTCTTCGCCAACACCATTGCCGATATCTTTTTCATCATATTATTCATCTGAGATCTATTTTACAAATTCTTTCTTTACATATTCTATGCCCAGCTGACGAGCACGTTCTGCATTACGGTTCTTCTTTTGTTTCTTCTCCTTGATGTCCTTTTGCTTGGCAAGAGCCCCCGGCTTCTGCTGGTTACGAGGCTTGCCTGTCAGATTCCATTGTTTCGTAACATCCCATTTTTCCTTACATTCTATTTCGTCTGAATAGTAATAGACATCCTCGGGTTGTTGGTCGTCGTCGTAGTTGCCCGTATCCCATAGATTGTTGCCGTTACGGTCGACAAAGGCTCGCGCATAGTATTTTCCTGCCTCGAGGTAGAAGAATGCTGCCTCACCGTCGTTGCCTGCCTTGACCTGACGCAAACATTTGTCATCCTTATCTAATAGCTGGACAACAATTCCCGTGTCGCGCACACCACTCAAACGGAACACCAGTGAACTGAGTTCCTCGAGAGGTCTGGCTTTGATGCCTTGCTTGATGGGCTTTGATATCAACCCATAAATATCCACAAAGGCTGCTGAGTCTACCTCCAAACTATATTCCGTCCCAGGCTGCCATTCTGCCAATAGCGCAAAGTGGCCCATCACGGAGTCAAGCCTTATGATTTCAAAAGGAGCACGATACCACAGGGAGTCTATCTGTGAATAGAGGTGTACGGCCGAAGTATCGGCTTTTGCCAGAGGGGTCGGAATGTCAATATATACCTTACTGATAGGATTGACGGACGGAGGGATATTTATTTTCACCTCCAGCGGTTTGATGGGATAGATGCTGTCGTAAGGCTCGTCACGCTTCTTTTTCTTCTCTTGATCTTTCTGCCAGGTCTCATACTCCTTCTGACGTTCTTTCTGTCGCTTTGCATAGGGCGTCTTGGCAATAACATCAATGGTATCCGTCTGGCTTACCAACACACCAGCACTGTCGGTTATCATATACTCCATCGAGAGGGTCAGCGTATCCTTGTTGATGAGCGTTGTATCACGAAGCCAGTAAGTAATCGAGTCTTTTTTCGCATTGTGTTCGACGACGAAGGCTGAGTCAGCGTCGAAATTCAGACCTTTGATGATGGGCAGTTGCTCGTTGCCGTAACTGAAGAAAAGTTTGATGCGGTCGGCATCTGTACGATCGGGCTGTTTCAGCAGATAACGATCCGTTTGTAGCTCCTGAAAGGCCAGCATAACGACATCATCAGGGTAGAAATGGGTATAGGGTACACGCAGGATATTGTCGATGTGCAAAGTGTCGCGCCAGATGGTATCTTGACGGATATCCGGTCCTGCAGAGGGCTTGTAGGTCTGGTGCGAGAAGGCTATCATCTCGCTCTTCTGCGTGAATTTGAAGTCACCGTCGGCATCCTGCAAGGCATAGACGCGGTATTCGCCTGGGGCAACGCCTTTGATGACGAAATGACCAGAAGCATCAGTACGCGAGACGCGCATCAGGGGCTCCTTACGGAATACCGAGTCGGCCAGATTGTTGTACAAACCAACGCTGATGCCTTTCACAGGCTCGAGGTTCGAGGCATCAATCACGTATCCTGCCACCTCGAAGGTGTCAATCTGTTCGCCTGTCGAGAAAGTATAGGTGAAGTTACCCATGGGATTGCCTTCGTTGTTGTCGCTGATAGCATCACTGAAGTCAATGGTATAGGTGGTATTGGGCTTCAGCGAATCCTTCAATTCTACCACAATCTTCTTGCCCTTGGCCTGTATTTCCGGCATCTCCAACTGTGGCGGAGAAACGATAACATTCTGCGTCGGATCCTCCAATTTGATAAATTCATCAAACAGAATGGTAATTTTCTGTGTCGTCACATTGGTGGACTGGTCGGCTGGTGTCGCGCTAACGACGCGAGGAGGGTCGTCGTCGTACCATCCACCGTCAGGCGAACCCATTCGGGCACAGCCAACAGCCAAGAGCAAACTGCTAAGAGTGAAAAAATATAGTAGTTTCTTCATTGTTTGTTCAGCGTCAATAGTTGATCTATATGTTCACGGCTGTTACTCAATCGAGGCACCTTGTGCTGACCTCCCAGCTTGCCTTTCTTCTTCAGCCAGTCATTGAAGAGTCCTTGTCGAGCCTCAACGATTTCCAAATGCTGCAGGGTGATGTCCTTATAGCGTTTGGCCTCGTAGTCGCTGTTCAACTCTTGCAGGCGTTTGTCCAGCAAGTCAGCGAACTGTACCAAGTCGTTCGGCGACTTGGAAAATTCAATCAACCACTGGTGGCGACACTTGGCGTTGGCGTCCATAAACACTGGCGCTGCCGTATATTCCAGCACTTCGGCGCCCGTCTGTTCGCAGGCATAGGCAAGGCCTTGTTCGGCATTGTCGACAATGAGTTCTTCGCCAAAGGCATTGATAAAGCTCTTGGTGCGCCCAGAGATGACAAACTTATAGGGATTGGTCGACGTAAAGCGTACGGTGTCACCAATCATGTAACGCCACAATCCGCACGACGTCGAGATGAGCATGGCGTAGTTTTTGTCCTTCTCAACACCCCATAGCGGCACGATCTTGCGCCCCTCGTCTTTACTGTGCTCAGCGATTCCGTCGCTGAGTTCCTCAAACTCGTAAAACACCCCATAATCCAACATCAGCAACATGGCCTTGTCCGCTGGGTCGTCCTGAATACCGAAGAATCCCTCGCTGGCATTGTACGTTTCCATATAGTGCATCTTGGGCGACGTGATGAGCTGTTCGTACTGCTTACGATAGGGCGTAAAGGCCACTCCACCATGAAAGAATACCTCCAGATTGGGCCACACCTCTTCGAGATGCTTCTTACCTGTAATTTCCATCATACAGTTCAATACGGAGAGCATCCACGAAGGTACACCACTGATGTTCGTCACGTTCTTGTTCATCGCCTCACGGGCTATGCGCTCACGCTTGAGTTCGAAATCGCTGAGCAGAGCGGTCTCCTTCTTAGGCACACGCACCAAATTGGCCAACGGATTGATGTTCTCAATCAGAATAGCACTGAGGTCGCCTACCAATGAATCCTTCAGATTATAGTTGGGAGCGTGACTGCCACCAAGGATGAGGCCTCGTCCGTCGAACATGCGCGACTGGGGGTTATTCCTCAAATACAATGCCACTACGTCACGTCCGCCAGCATAGTGAATCTTCTGCAGCCCCTCCTTGCTGACAGGAATAAACTTCGACTTATCGTTCGTTGTACCGCTCGACTTGGCATACCACTTGACACGCCCAGGCCACAAGACATCCTTTTCCCCATGACGCATACGGTCTATCTGGCCCTTCAATTCCTCATAGCTGTTCACAGGACATAGGCGGACAAAGCTGTCGTAGTCATTGATAGAGGCAAACCCGTGCTCACGACCGTACTCAGTGTCTTTGCCACTTGCTATCAAATGGCTGAGCACAGCCCGTTGCAATTGCTCGCCCTGGGTCTGATGTTTCTCAAGTTCTCGCATTCGCGAGGTGAAGATATATCTTGCTATACTTGTTATGCTCATCGTGCTCGTTTTATTTAATACAACGTGCAAAGGTAAACATAATCTTTCGGACAACGGCAGATTTTACGTTTTTTTATATTATAAGGTGTGAAAAACGGACTATTTAAGCACCTTATCCACGCTACCTGCGTCGAGCAAACGCCGTTCGGCCTCGTCGTAGGACAGTCCCAGCGACTCCTGAATCATGCGTGTACCGCGATCTCTGAGTTTGGCATTGGTCAGCTTCATCTTAACCATGCGGTTGCCTTTGACACGGCCCATACGAATCATCAGTGAGGTGGAAATCATATTGAGCACCATCTTCTGTGCCGTTCCGCTTTTCATACGACTGGAACCCGTCACAAACTCGGGCCCTACAATGGTCTCAATGGGATAGTCAGAAACAGCGGCCAATGGGCTATTGGGATTGCTGGTAATACTGCCTGTCAACAGTCCTTGCTTACGGGCATTTTTCAAAGCGCCTATCACGTAAGGCGTAGTGCCTGAGGCCGCAATTCCCAATACCGTATCATCGGCAGTGGGAAGAAACTGTTGCAGGTCTTTCCAACCTTGTTCTTTATCGTCCTCCGCGTTTTCAATGGCATTGCGCAATGCCTCGTCACCACCGGCAATGATGCCCACCACCCAATCGGGCGAGACACCAAACGTTGGCGGCAGTTCACTGGCATCAAGCACGCCTAAGCGTCCGCTGGTTCCTGCTCCCACATAAAACAATCGTCCACCGTGTTTCATTCTCGGCTCAATAGCTGTGACCAATGCCTCTATCTGCGGAAGAGCCTGACGGACGGCTTCCGCTACCCGCAGGTCCTCTTCGTTGATGTGTTGTAACAGCTCGCCTACCGACATCCGTTCCAGATGATCTCATTATTTTTGGCTGCAAAGGTAATAAATTATTCGAATATTTCGTATCTTTGCAGACAAAAAAAAGAAAATGAAAAAACTATCGCTATTCATTGGGGGCGTTTTGACCTGCTTTTACTCAACGTCTCTTGTGGCTCAGAATCCGATTATTTGCGACCGTTATACGCCGGATCCGGCTCCCTACGTGCATGGGGATACGCTCTATTTGTTCGTTGACCACGACGAGGACGAGACCTTAAACAACTACTTCACTATGAAGGACTGGTTGCTTTATAGCACTGTCGATATGGTGAACTGGACGTATCGCGGCACACCTCTGACATCAGCCACTTTCTCCGCTTGGGCCAAACAGGACAACGACTGTTGGGCGAGCCAATGTATCGAGCGCAATGGTAAATGGTATTGGTACGTGACTGCAACTATCAAGGGCGAGGCTTATCCTGGCATTGGCGTAGCGGTGGCTGACAACCCTGCCGGTCCCTATAAAGATCCCATCAATAAACCTTTGGTTAAAGGATGGTTCAAGATTGACCCCACGGTATTCATTGACGACAACGATCAAGCATACCTTTATTATGGCAATAACAACCTCTGGTATGTAAAGCTAAATAAGAACATGACCTCATTCACAGGCAGTGAGGTTTCTGTGAATGTCAAGAATGAGACAGCCTTTGGACCACACAAGAACGACAACGGCGACCCTAACTTCGAGGAGGCATCGTGGCTTTACAAGCGTAACGGAAAGTATTACCTGGAGTATGCGGCTGGTGGTGTGCCTGAGCATTGGGCCTACTCTACGGCTGACAAGGCTACAGGCCCTTGGACCTATCAGGGCAAGGTATTGGGAGAGGCAGAAAACAGCTTTACCATTCATGGCGGCAGTGTGGAGTATAAAGGTCACTACTATATGTTCTACCACAACGGCAAACTGCCTAATGGTGGAGGCTATAAGCGCTCTACCTGCATAGAGGAATTCACCCCTAACGAAGACGGCACCATTCCGTTTATCAATTTTACCACGAAAGGTGTAGAACCCCTACAGACGCTGAATCCCTTTGTCCTACAGGAGGCTGAAACCATCAACGACTGTAAGGACGTGTTGTGCGAAGGCGACTACAACGGCTGTTACGTCACGCACAGCAGCAGAAGCAGCTATATCAAAGTACGCAACGTAGATTTCGGCGAGGATGGTGCAACGACATTCAAGGCACGCGTTAAGTCAGAAGGTAATACAAAGATAGTGATACGCACTGGCAACAAGTCGGGAACCAGCAAAGGTACTTTGGTCATAGAACCTACCAATGGTGAATGGGCTGAACTGACCCTGACGCTGAATGAACCAATCACTGATGTTCAGGACCTGTTTTTCATTTTACCAAACTCACCCTCTGCAAAGCTTCAGTTCGACAACTGGCAGTTCTTCAAAGAAACCTCCGATATTAGGAATGTAAGCGTAGAACATCCTGGCAACCAAAACGCCTACGACTTGCAGGGACGTCAGACAAATGGTGCAAATAACGGCCATTCCATCCGTATCATTAATGGTAAGAAAGTAATAAAGTAGTAGATATGAAAAGACTTCTTCTCGTATGGACAGTTCTCATGATGACTGTCGTGGCATGGGCGCAGGGCGACCAAGGTAATGGAAAGTATAAGAATCCTGTTGTTTTCGCTGATATACCAGACCCTGATGTAATTCGTGTGGGTGATACCTATTACATGGTCAGCACCACCATGTGCCTATTGCCAGGTGCCACTATCGTCAAGTCAAAAGACCTCGTGAACTGGGAATATTGTGCACAGCCGCTCGCTGACCTTTGCGACAAGGAGAACTATTCACTCATCAATGGTCAGGATGCCTATGCCAAAGGTATGTGGGCCTGCTCGATGAAATATCACAACGGGAAGTTCTACATCCTGCTGAACTGCAACGACGCCGGCGCCTTTGTGCTCTCGGCCAGCGACCCTGAAGGCGAGTGGGAGAAGAAGACCATCTCGCGAGGTTACTACGACCCAGGCATGTTGTTCGACAACGGCAAGGTGTATGTGGCCTGCGGCAATGGCAACATCACGGTATGTGAGCTTGACGAAGACTTCAACTTCATCAAGGAGAAACGTGTCATTAGCAAAGAAGGTACTGGACTGGAGGGATGTCATTTCTATAAGATTGGTGAATACTACTATATCTATGCCACCTATGGCGGTTGGCCGTCAGGGCAGGTTGCATTCCGTTCGAAAAACGTCTTCGGCCCGTATAACGAGGAGAAAATGTTGCTGGAGAAATACATCGACGGAAAGGTCAACACCATCCACCAGGGCTCACTTATTGATACACCTGATGGTAACGAGTGGTGGACCATCATGCAGGAGGACAAGGGTGCTATGGGCCGTATGCCCAACCTGCAGCCTGTGACGTGGGTAGACGGTTGGCCCATCGTTGGCAATAATGGTAAGCCGTATACCACCTATACGAAACCCAACGTGGGAGCGACCTATCCTATTACCGTTCTGCCTACTACTGACAGCTTCCGCAGCTATCCACTGGGGTTGCAGTGGGAGTGGAACCACACGCCTGACAATGGTGCATGGTCACTCTTCGAACGTCCAGGGTGGTTGCGACTGAAGACGGGTGCACCTGTTGAAAAACTGACGCAGGCACGCAACATGCTTACCCAGCGCATCTATGCCTATACTGACAAAGCCTCGAAGGGTACGGTGCGTATCGACGTGTCGCATCTGCAAGAGGGCGACCGTGCTGGCATCTGCGTATTCCAAGACCCCTACGCCTATATCGCCGTAGAGAAGAAGGATGGCAAGTGCCGCTTGGTTTGGCGTCAGGACCAGTTGAGAACGAATAATGGCTTTACCCCTTCAGAAAAGACAAAAGAGGTAGAGATAACGGATGTGGTCTACTTGCGTGCTACCATGAACTATAGCGATAGCAAGACGAAGTTCTACTATTCACTCAACAATTCTCGGTATAGTGCACTGGGTGACCAAACCACGCTAAGCTTCAATCTCACAGTGTTCGTGGGTGCCCGCTTCGGCCTGTTCTGCTATGCGACGAAAGAGAACGAGGAGCGTGGCTATGCTGACTTCGACTGGATTTCGACAGAAGACAAATTCAGTGAGGCTGACGACGATCCGACAACCGTTCCTGCCTATCCTGAGGACATCCTCACCGCTGAGAAGATAGAACTGCCATTTGAGGATATGGAGGTGATGATTGGCAACAGTGGCACGCTTCCACTGACGGCCACCTTCCGCGATGGGCGTACGGAGAACGTGGCTTCGCAGACCAGCTATGACATCAGCAACAGCAACTGTGTCAAGATAGCACAAGGACGCCTTTATGGCCTGAAAGAAGGACAGGCGCAGGTCAATGCCTTCTATACTGACCCTGTGGGGCAGAAGTTCGAGACGGCCTTCAATGTTCGTTCTACCTTCTTCCCCTTCAGTGCCCAGTATATCAAGACCGACTTCTACGGCAACGGAAAATATACGGAGGAGAGTCACACCTTCCGTCCCAGTCAGTACGGACAGATGGGTTGGGAGTATGCTAATGGCGCTGACATGTCTGACTACAAGTATCTCGTCATCAAACTGGCTACCACCAGTAACGATTCCCACCTGAATATCTTTACAGAAAACAGCATCTGGAGTGATGGCTTCGAGTCGCCAGCCTTTGGCTCAAGCAAACAGATCGTGGTGAACCTGAAGACGGCAAAGACCAAGAATGGCGTGAAACTCAACACGAAGAACATCCGCATCGTGGCATTCTGGGGTATGGGCAACAAGGATATCAAGGTGGAGGACATCTATCTGACCAACAACGACGACTACTCGCCAACAGCCGTAGAGAAGGTATCGGCAGATAGAGAGAAAATGCCAGGTATCGTTTATGACCTACAGGGCAGACAATTCCCATCAGCCACCAAACTGAAACCTGGCATTTACATCATCAACGGGAAAAAGACCGTCATCCAATAAAGGCTTTACTCCTCTGCTGTCAGGTCTTCTATCTGGTCGATGATGTCCTGATACTGGCGCTGGGTCTTGAAGTGGAGGGAGAATCCCCAGATGGCTCCAATAACGCCACCGATGCATCCTGCCCAGAAGAGCCCGTTGAAAAAGGCATTTGGATGAAGCTGATAAGACTCGTACATAAACCAGCACAGGAAGACGATAGCCATAGGGATACCGATGAGAAGCCAGTTGGCATCGAACTTCTTGGCGCTGGCCATACGGCGACGGACGTCCACGAGGTTGTTGGTCATCATGTTCGAATCGCTCAGTTTCCTGCTGTTATAGAAGGTGCCTCCAAAGCTAACCAGCATGGTGATGCAGGTGAAAATCCAGAAAGGAATGGAGAAACCGTTTAGACTCACGAATGCCCAATAGCTGTAGGGGATCATCAGCAGACAGAGAGCCATAATCATGTAATATCTGCGGCTGATGTTGCCTGCGGTCTTTTCCATTGAGTGACGGATAAAGCGGTCGTTCACTATTTCCTGCTGGCCCAGCTTCTTCTTCAGGGTTTCCATCTGCTGGCGCATATTCTCTAATTCAAAATCATTGTTGTTCAACTTCGTTGCACCTTTCTCACTCTCGGCAGAATGAGTAAACTCATTTTGCTCTCGCTTATTCGAAACGTTCATAATGGGTCGTTTTTTAATCGTTAGACATTTGTTTTAACTGTTCTCTGATTCTAAACAGGCGTACGCTGACGTTCTTAGCGGTGATGCCGACAATCTGTCCGATTTCCTCATAGCTGAGGTTCTCAAGCCAGAGCAGGACAATCGCACGGTCGAAGGGTTGGAGCTTGGAGATACGCTTGTGGAGCATGTCCACCTGGCGCGTGTCCTCGTCGCGGTCTTCAAAGAGGTTGATGTCCATTGTCAGTCGGACTTCGGATTGGCGTCGCTTCTTTTTCCTGTCGATCGATATACAGGTGTTCAGGGCGACGCGATAGATCCACGTCTTGATGTCACTGCGATGCTCGAAGCTCTCGAAACCTTTCCAAAGATTGACTAGTACCTCCTGGAACAAGTCGTTCACTTCGTCGGCATCCTGCGAGAACATGTAGCACACGGTGTAGATGGTGCTCTTCTGTTCCGCTACGGTTTGCGCAAACTGTCTTTCTAATGTTGTCATTGTCGTTCTGTTTTTTGAATCTTTGACTTTCGTCGAAAATACTCACGCTCGGATTTCTGCAAATACATTTGCGAAACCGCTCGCTTAATCGTATCTTTCACCCATTAGACGCAGTATGGTTACGAAAAACTACACGCTTTTCTTCTTTTTTTTTAGTTTTTGTGTTGAATATAGGAAAAGAACTATTTCTGTAGTATCTGCTCGGCGTGCTCCTTAGTCTTCACCTGCTTGCCAGCGAAGATCTGCTCGATGATGCCCTCCTCATTAATAATAAAGGTGGTGCGGATGGTGCCTTCGGTCTTCTTGCCGTACATCACCTTCTCGCCCCAGACACCCATCGCCTGCAACAGCGTCTTGTCCACGTCAGCAATCAGCGGGAAGGGCAGTTCGTGCTTCTCCTTAAACTTCACATGCGAAGCGGCCGAGTCTTTGCTCACACCTACCACCTCATAGCCCGCACCTTGCAGTTCGCCATACCGCTCGTGTTGTCCTTCGGATAGAAATACAGCACCAGCTTGCGTCCCTTGTAATCACTCAGACGGATGTCCCGTCCCTGTTCGTCCTTGCCCAGAATCTCGGGCGCCTTGTCTCCAATGTTCATAGTCATGATCTGTTAGTTAATGCTGCAAAGATACAACTTTTCCGCCGACAAAACAAATATCTTTAGGCAATTTCTACACTTCAATGACTGATATTTATCAAAAACTCCGTACCTTTGAGCTATGCTCGAAGGCACTCCCGCTCGGGAATACTCAAAATTTTTTTGGTATTTCGCTCGCTTATTCGTACCTTTGCACCCATGATAGTAGCAAACATGAACCTCCATGAGGTCTACGACACGCTCATGGGAGAGATGAAGAAACTGGACTGGAAACGTGATGTCCTGCGCTCCAAGGCTGTCAAGGAGATGAACAGGCGGATGAGTTTTCAGAACTATGTGATGTATGACTACAAGGTTCCCTCATCCAACAACCAGTACATCATCTATTTCTATCGCGAACACCCGTTCGGACCTATCCTCTCAGGCTACCTCTGCGTCCTGTTCGACGGCAGCAAGCGGTTTATCATCAAGTGGACCGACTGGCGTTCGCCTGCGATACATGTCTTCACCAGCCATTTCCTCCAGCGTTACAAGGAACGTTTCCTGAAACAACCGGAAATGACAGCCAATGAGGTTGCCGTGAGGTTCCTGGCACGTAACTCAGAGATGAAGCCTATGGCTGTCGATGAGCGTATCAACAAGCATATCGAGAAATATGGTGAGTTTGCAGGAGAAGGGTTCCTTGTTCCAGACGGATTCTGTTTTAAGTTATCAGGTAAGGAATATTTGGACGGGAAAGCATCTGTAGGCATCAGTTTCTTCACCACCTTCATGCCGCTGGCTGATATGTCGAAGAGCCAGCAAGAAGCCATCTTTGAGGAATGCATGAAGGATATTGATAACTTGAATTCTTAACATTTCCCGCCTTCACCCTTGATCGACGAACCTGATGGTTTGCGTCTTTACATCCATCTCTTTGATGATGGCTATTGACTCCAGATGGTAGCCTTCGTCACGCAACAGGCGTCCCCCCTTTTGGTAGCCCTTCTCGATGGCTATGCCGATGCCTGCCAGTGTTGCTCCTGCCTGGCGTACGATGTCAATCAGGGCGTGGGTTGCTTCACTCTCTGCCAAAAAGTCGTCCACTATAAGCACATGATCGGCAGGAGAGAGATACGGTTTAGACACATAAACCGAGTGCCGCCGGTTTTCTGTGAAAGAGAATGCGTGTGATACGTATTTGTCATCAATGCTGTTGATGGTCAGACACTTCTTGGCAAAGACGAAAGGTACATGGAGATAATGCGCCAGCATGGTAGCAATGGCAATGCCACTGGCCTCGATGGTCAAAATCTTGGTGATCTTGACGCCCTCAAACCTTCGCTGCAACTCCTGTGCCATAAAGCGCATTGCATCTATGTCAACCTGATGGTTTAAGAAACCGTCAACTTTCAAAACGTTTCCCGGCAGGATAACACCATCCCGCATTATTTTCTCTTCCAAGTAGTTCATCGCTGCTTTTTTGGGGGCAAAGGTACGCATTTCCTCCCGACAAAACAAATATCTCAATGAGAAAATTGTTGTTTACCCCTCACTTGTAACTAAAGATTCATTTGCTCTTATGTCTTGATAACGAAGGCTTCAGCAGGAACGCAGCGATCGGATTGGCATTCAAAATGGATGGATTGTTGATCATCATGTAAGCTGAATAATATTTGTTAAGCAATACAAAATAAAAAGGATAATGGATGTGAAATAGCAAAAAAAATTGTAATTTTGCAGGCAAGATGAAGACAACAGAACACATACAGCACCTGCGCAACGCTGTGGAACAGAAGGTCGGTCGTCGCATTAGCACGCCAAAGGACTTCGAATGTCTAGTACAGCTCATCTTCGACCATAGTCATGCCTTGGTCAGCGTCTCCACGCTGAAGCGTATCTGGGGCTACGTGCAGTCTGATAGCATGCCACGGTCTTCGTCGCTAACTCCTCTGGCACAATATGTAGGCTACACCGACTGGGATGACTTTGTGGCCCGTCACGATACCACGCCCGCAGCAAGGAAAACCCTATGGAAAAAGCCCACCGTGCTGCTGGCTGCAACATTGCTGATAATAGCCGTCATCATCACTGCCGTGACAATCACAAAGGGCAGCGACACGCTACCGGCGCCGACGCCCACAGCCAAACGTCCTGTTGCACGCGTACTGCACATGGGTCAAGACTGCTTTACTGACACCTATGAGTATCTGCGTCTTTTTAATATCACCGGCACTCCAGACACGGCCTATTTCCAAGCATTGCCAGGCCTGAGCTACGTGTACCTGTGGGGACCCGAATACGGCAACACCACATGGCACAACGAGGGTGACATACAGCAGCTCATGCCCACCATCACCGAGTATTTCACTCCAACAGACAAGGACAAGGAATATATCGCACTGGCCAATGAGAAACTGTTTTACGAGCGACTGGAGAAAGATGAGTTACGCATCACTTTCATGCGCGACATCGTCGATTCACTTTACGTCTTCATCGGCATATACCGCATGGACCGTCAGCTGTCAACTCTTCAGAAATTTGTGTGGCGCCGTGTCAGCGACAGTCTTGATCTGGGGTGCCTCAACAAGATAGAGCAGCTGCGCGATAACTAAAAATCATCCATTTTATCGATGGTTCAAATTTTGAACCAATTTGAATCAGCAAAAGAAACTGTCCGCAACAAAACTGTTGCTTACAGAATGAGTATCTTTGTTTCCATATTTTCATTATTAACTAAAAAACTATTTGCATATGGAGACAAAAAAGAAAAGAAATTATGTTCATCCTTTAATGGAAGTTGTTCAGGTTCACGACAACATTCCTGTTTTGGCTTCTTCAACAGATCCAAGCAATATCAACCCATTATCAGGAGGACGTAATGGATATGATGGAGTGGACGATTTATATTGGGATTAAATGATTATTAAAAAGACTAGTAAAATGAAAAAAAATATATCTGTATATGCTTTCATGCTGATAGCAAGTACAACTTTTACGTCCTGTCAAAACGAGGACAATAGCATTGATGACATACAAACCTTTAATGAACAAACTTGGAACATTACCATTAATGCCACAAAAAATAGTGCAACTACTCGTGCCCTCGAGGAAGGATCGGGGAACAAGATCACTTCATATTGGAAAAGCGGTGAGGTCATAACAGTATGTTTAGGCAAGGAGAATCTGGGAACGCTT
Organism: uncultured Prevotellaceae bacterium; assembly: GCA_902800245.1. Taxonomy (GTDB): domain Bacteria; phylum Bacteroidota; class Bacteroidia; order Bacteroidales; family Bacteroidaceae; genus Prevotella. The sequence continues at coordinate 5,400 of CADCDY010000007.1, read as the reverse complement.
ACTGCCACTCCATTGGCAAGCGACAACACACAAGCGACGTTCACAGGCACACTATCAAGCAGTAAGGGTACTAAGGTAAAGGTGGGTGACGAGTTGAACTTGTATTATCCAACAGAAATATTTGATTATACCAAACAAGACGGTACCATCGCTACCATTGGCAACAAATATGATTTTGCTAAGGCCACAGTAACAATTACCGGTATTGACAACACTACAAACACTGTAACAACAGAAACTGCCGACTTCATTAACCAGCAGGCTATAGTGCAATTTGAAAATACCAGTTCGGCCACTCCGAAAAACATGAGTCGTCTTATTGTCTGGACTGATGACAATGCCTTGTGTCAGGAAAACGACAAAGGCTATGAAACCTACGCGCCATTAGTGATTACTCCTGCCTCTGCAAAAACTATTCTTGCTGTGTCACTAAGATGCAACGGAGGAGCCAAAAACTATTCTCTGGCTTACACGAATGGTTCTAATATCTATACCTATAATAAAAATGGCGTGAACTTTGAAGCAGGAAAATCATATTACGTACATTTAAAGTCGTGGACACAAGCTACAGGCAGCTACTACTGGTATATCGGCACAGATAACATTACTGCAGCCACCGTACCTGGAAGTGGAACTCTTGCTACTTCAAACACTCAAACCGGATGGCATCAGATAACAGGAACACCAACCGAAATAGAAGTTTCGGTCTCGAATGAGAATAAAGTAAATTGGGTTTTTGCCATTCCCGTCATGTACGGAATCACATGTGTTACAAATGCTGGTGAACGCCTTTATGGCTATACGCCTCAAATTATCACTACCAGTGATGGAGTGCCCTATTACGTACTGACTCAAGATGATGCGACGAGAAACTTTGATTATACTATAAAGTAATTCATCCAGACCTGTTTTTAACAACGGCATAAGCACAAAGGCTTTGCGTTTATGCCGTTTATGTTATTACATAATCGTCACAAGAACTATGAGTTTAGCAACGTAATACACGTCCTTTAGGAACTGCCGTGCTAAAGTCTTTCGTGTGCCGTGCTAAAAGGTCTGGAAGTACGGACTAAAGGCCCTCAAGGTAGGGACTAAAGTTAAAACTGCGCCAATGTTTGTTAAAACTGTGACGATGTTTGATAAAACTGCGACGTCGTTTATTAAAACTACGCCAATGATATATCTTTTTTCGTCCCTTATATCATCAAACAATGTGAAGGCCACAATAGCCTCCACATTGTTGCAAAAAATGATAACCGTCCTTTGATTAACGTACGGGACGAACAGATAAACCTGTACTGCGCCAATCTCTCTCCGAATACGCCTTAGATGTACTGAAGGATAAAAAGTCGGCACAGTATTGTCTTTCTTCGTTGACCGTTGATGACCAATAATTCCCAGACTTAGCAATGCTGCGGAAGCCGTATTCATGTCTGTAGCCTGCGGCGGGAAGGAATATTGTACCGCCATTAGGTCCAGTAAACTTTCCTCCTTTTACACCATTCTGTGTTACTCCCGAAAAGTGGCAGTTAAGGACAAGTTCCTCACATTGTGCTGATGTCGGCATATGCCAAGGAGCACCCCACCACGTTGTGACGACATCATAATCTGTATTAGCAATATCAGAACCAATGTCTTCACACGTTGGATTATCTTTACTATCATAGCCAGTGAAGTAAGCGTAAGTATTCCAGTCATACCTATTCTTATCTTTTATCTCTCCCCATGCATAATAATCACCGTAATGCTCTGGTTTTTGAGCACCCATGTTGCAGCATGCCCACTTTGTGCCACTAGGCAAGCCAAGGTCTATCATATGCGGATGGTTGTCATCAGGGCAGGATGTGTACGACTTCAACACGATCTGCGCACTCGGTGAAGCTAATACATCTTGTCCGAATAGTTTAACGGTCGGGCGGACTATGTATTCTTCATCAGTCAATAGTCCCGAAAACTCGCAAGTGTATGTTCCGAACGAACTCCAATCTTGATATAAACGGGATGCATACTGGGTTTGCAAGACATTATTATCTTTATCGAGTAATGAGAAGCCAACCTGTACAGGTAGAAGGAGTGTTCTAGTGACACTGGCCATTGGTTCTGCTTTGGTCCTGTACTTGTTTACGTTGCCATATACTTGGAACAATGGGAAAATATAATGATTCTCGCCCCACTGTGGCTCCTCAGGTGGAGCAAATGTATGGCTGAATGTAGCGAACCCATCATCACTTTTGCTGGCATCATAGCGTGAAAAAATGTTGGCATTTGCATGCACCGTAACACTCCAGGGTATGGTGGTACGACAATAACTGTCGCGCATAGCATCATAAAGACCGCCATCAGAGAGGTGGGTAATATCAAAGACAAAGTTGATATGCTCTTTTAACCCTGTCCGAGCATTCAATCCAAAACCAGCCTGCTGGCCATTCAGAGAGAAATCAATCTGAGGTTTTAAACCTATCTCTGCTGAACCTTCCATACTGAGGCTGGCAATGTCGGTGCCAACATCTGTCATGGGTGTATGGCTGAAAATCCATTCTCCCTGCGTATAAGTAAAGTCCAAGATATCAGTACGATTAAAATGGCCGCTGTAGTTCAATTCAACTGTTCCTGCTTCTTCAAAATAGCCAAAGAGAGACAATTTGGGTTCCAACCAGAGGAGTCCCATTGTGTATGGTATTGTGATTTTCCCCGCAGTTATGGTTTTCCCTATCTGCAGCTCCTTGGATATACTAGCAGTACTTTTAGCATTGAAGTCAACACCAGATGTCAATTCATTTTTTAGTGAGAGTTGAAAGTATAAGGGGGTGGTCAGCGTCTTACGCACAACTACAGTGGCTGTAGCATGATCGCCCACATTCAGTGTCGTGGTTGTGCCACCACCTTCAATAGTCGAGGTCCAGTTCATATTCCAAAGTGTAGCCGAAAGCGATGAACGGCGCAAATCCATACCACGCGCGGCATCAACAACCGTTCCCCCAATGGCAGGCTGGTATACCACCAGTTGGTCAAACACTTCGTCATAGCAAGCTTGACTACACGTGTACTCAAAGCCCAATCCGGTGGCATTGATGCTCTCCACACGGGCAATGATACCATAAGGAAAGGCTTCGCAATCGGCGGTGGCTACCACAATATTGCCTTTCTTTGGACGCAGTGCGCCTGGTGTACCTGCTACCATTGTAAAGTTCAATCTGTCTGCATTTACAATATAGGAAGAGTGTTCTTCAGTAAGTGGAAAAACGTCGCTATTTATAATCGTTTTCGGCTGCACAAACCCCACGCTATCGATGGAAGCAAGTGGTATATGATAGAGACTATCAGTAGTATAGATGAGTTGAGTAACGTTCTCGTCATAGTAGAGCGAGTCAAGGTCGTAATGTGAGAAAACAATGCTGTCAACTTCATCACGAAGGAAAGCGTTGAACTGTCCGTCATTTCTATAGATATAGAAAGCCTCACCAACGTTCTGGGCCAAACTATTGAGCACAACGACCAATAATAGTAAAATAAGGAATTGTCTACGTTTCATGGCTTTGTAAATTTGGTAGTTCTTCCGTTGACGTTAAGAAGATAGACTCCTGAAGGGATTGATGAGAGAGAAAGCTTGGCATTATCACCAAAACGCTGGATATTAACAGGTATGCGGATACCTCTTGTGTTATATACTTCAATTATCTCTAAAGGTTTAATTCCATGAAAGATAATCTGACCGTTTTTTTGAGTAACGTTGATATCTACATTGGGACTCTTTATTCCAGATTCATTACCTTTGAAAGTAAAGGTAAGTACATCATTCTTTGGGAACTCCATATTAATAATGGAAGAGGTAATGAGCACTTTATCGTCTTGGAATCTTACTTGAGGTTGTGTAAGTAGTTCCACATCGGTTGTGGTACCATTAGCATGATGCAATACTAATGTTTGTGCGATTGTTTTAGTTCCTATCATGCTCATAAATATAGTGAGCAGAACTATTAGTTTGTATTTATTCATTATCAAATAAAAAGGCAGAACCATTCGATGCTTATCGAAATTCAGGCTACCACCAACTGACCAACTGTACAACAAGTATGAATAGCCCACTCCTTACGACGTGAACCTTCAACTGCTTGCTCCCTTTGTGCGAATGATTTGGCGGTATTCGAATCTCAAGAACAAGAGCAAAAGCTCAATATCTATGTATAAGTACGAACAGAAACGCTAATCTGTTTGTTAACTACGTTGACTTTCTTCACGACTCAGCCAATTATGCAAGCATATTGGCCTTTGCTGCTCAGAAAGTTAATAATAATTGGTTATCATTCTCTCTGTGACCTGTGGGGCTGAGCCTCATCGTTAGGTCGTAGCGTTACATTCGTTCTGTTTCTATGTCATCGGCAAAATAGTTTTAAAGAGTTTAACTTCCTGTTAATTGTATTTCTGACCGCAAATATACGAATATTTTCCGAATAAACGAATAAAGTTGCGCAAAAAAATGTAACTTTGCAGGCACATTCTTATTGTGAACATTTAATTTATGGCAAAGAAACAAAGAATACCTGTAATTACTGCTAGCGACATCAATGATTAATGAATCCGCCCCGTTGATTCTAGAAACTTGGTTCCTGAGTGCCTCGAAGAAAAACAATCCGACCTTCCTCGTCTTTGAAATAAAAACCTTCGAAACGAAGCGTTGTTTCGTCGGCATAGTCGAAAGTGGCAATGTTGGAATAAGCCATGTATTCGCTATTTGCACCTTCATATTTGGCATTCAGTAACAGACAATTCCGTTTCTCACCAGCCATACCTTCCGGGCTGTAGTAACTCAGTTTCCATGTACCAGAGAAAGTTCCTTCCAAAGGCTCTACACTCTCCCAATCAGTATAGCGTTGTTCACCCTCAATAGTGACGACTTTGCGGATCTGCCATTTGCGCATTCCCGACAGCGTTCCGTCAGCGTTAAACGTTAGCTGCTCAAAAAAGCGTTCCGTGTCACTGATGTTCTCATAGTACCATGTGCCAATCATCATCGGCCCGTACTGCTTCTGCAACTGCTCCGTTTTCTCGTGCGCCTCCTCGTCAGCCCATTGCGGATCGCTGCTACAAGAGACGAGGGAGAGCATGGCAGCAGTCGTCACGAGGATGTTTCTCCAGATTTTCATTGTTTTCATATTCCTATTTGATAAATCCATCTGTTTATATAAACGCTGGTCATCAGGAATATTGTAAAATTAGGCGTTAATTGTTCTTAATTTAGGGGGAACGAGATGGTGAAGGCGATTTGCGAGCCTTCAGCCTAAAAAGAACAAGCTGACGCCAATGACGGAGATAAAGGCGCCAACAATAGCTTTCCAGGTAATCTTCTCATGGAAGAGCCAATACGAGGGCAGAAGGATGATGATGGGCGTCATAGCCATC
>CADCDY010000006.1 GCA_902800245.1 uncultured Prevotellaceae bacterium | reverse complement strand
TTGTCGTGTATCGTGCCACTTCCGAAGACACCCAGATCGCGACTGAAGAAGCAATACTTCCAACCCATGACGCTGCTCGAAGTGGAGATAGACCTGCGTCAGCGCCTGCAATTGCAGAAAATGAAGGACGCCCGATTGTTGTCGGCCTACGCCACCATTCCCTTTTCACCAGAAAAGCTGGCTTTGTCGCTGTTCGTTGCGGAGTTCCTTTATCACGCTTTGCGCTCAGAACAGAAAAACGAACACCTCTTCGCCTATATCTGCGATTCCATGCAATGGCTCGATATTGCAGAGAAGAATTTCGCCAACTTCCACCTTACTTTTCTTATGCGCATGAGCCGTTTTCTGGGTTTTTATCCTAATCTCGACGATTACGTAGAAGGTTGTGTGTTCGACTTGCGTGCAGCAACGTTCGCTTTGCTGATTCCCACTCACCGCGATTTCCTGCAACCAGACGACGCGCGTCGCATCCACACCCTCATGCGAATGGACTTTCCCACGATGCACCTCTACCGCTTGAACCGCACGGATCGTAACCGCATTGTTGACGTCTTGCTTCGTTACTATAGCCTCCACATTCCCCAATTTCCTGAGCTCAAGAGCCTCAGCGTCCTTCAAGAGTTGTGGGCCGATTGAAACAATCAAAGGGAGAAAAATCGGGGAATTAAGCCCTGCAACATTTACACTTAGTAGTAGAAAGGGGGAAAGTGCCGTGCAAACAGGGATTTGGTGCCGATGTAACAGGGACGGAGTGCCTATGTAAACGGTCGTTGGCGGGCGTGCATATTAATAAGCACGGCCGTGCTTATTATTGCGAGCGGTCGTGCTTATTATTGTTGGCGGTCGGTCGCAACCGACTTTTAAAGGAGGGTAGGTAGTTCGTATAGATGAGTGCTGTTCGAACCCTTGATGAGGATGTAACGACCAACGGGCTGCTCTTGGGCGATAGCCTGCTTCACCTCGTCGACATTGGCGAAGGTGCGATATGGCTTTTGGCCATTCTCTGCAGAGCAGAGTGTGGCGTTGCGAATTGCTGTTAGCTTTTGGCTGTTAGCTTTTTCAAACTCGGCGCCCACGAGCCAAACCTCGTCGAAATGGGCTTCTTCGAGCAGGGCGATAATCTTCTGGTGCTCCTCTTGCGAGACGTCGCCCAGTTCACCCATCATACCCAGAATAGCCATTTTGGGCGATACCTCCATCAGTCGGAAATTGTCTAATGCGGCCTTCATCGAAGTGGGGTTGGCGTTATAGGCGTCAACGATGAGGTGATTCTTCTCCGTTTCCGTCAATTGTGAGCGGTTGTTGGTAGGCACGTAGCTTTCGAGGGCGTGATTAATCTGCTCGAAGGGAATGTTGTTGACGTAGCCTATCGTGATGGCTGCCAGCATGTTATCCAGATTGTAGGCGCCAATGAGGTGCGTCTGCACCTCCATCCAGTCGCTGGTATAACCAGCATCAGCGTCCTGCTCGCGCCAGCGGAACTTGAGGAATGGTGCGCACGAGATGACCTCGCCACGAATGAGGATATCCTCAGCGTCGCTCTGACCATAATAATAGATGTCGGGCTGTTGGCTATTAGCTTTTGGCTTTTGGCTTTTGGCTATTAGCTTTTGGCTGTTGGCTATCATTTCGATGAGGTGTTCGTTGTCGCGGTTGACAAAGAGCGGACAGTTGTGTGCCAGCAGGAAATCGTAGAGCTCGCCTTTCGTCTTGCAAACGCCCTCGAACGAGCCAAAGCCCTGCAGATGGGCACGACCTACGTTGGTAATCAGTCCGCAGTTGGGCTCGGCAGTTTCTACGAGTGTCTTGATGTCGCCAGGATGCGAAGCACCCATCTCGACAACAGCAATATCGTGGCTGTCGTTGAGGCCGAACAGCGTCTTGGGAACGCCAACGTCGTTGTTGAAATTGCCCTCCGTCGCCATGACGTTATAGCACTCTGCCAACACAGCACGAATCAGTTCCTTCGTCGTCGTCTTGCCGTTGGTGCCAGTAATGCCAATGACAGGGATGTCGAACTGGCGACGGTGCTCGCGAGCAAGGTCCTTATAGGTTTGCAGGCAGTTGTCGACGAGGATGAGACGTTGCTTTAAAGCATCTAGAGGCCCTAAATTGTCTAGATGATCTAAATGTTCTAGATTTTCTAGAACCGTCGGCTCGTCGATAATCGCGTAGCTACAGCCCTTTTCGAGGGCTGACACTGCAAACTGGTTGCCATTGAACGACTCACCCTTCAAGGCCAGAAAGATACTTCCCTCTGGGCAGTTGCGCGAATCCGTCGTGATACACGGATGTTGCTGGTATAGCTGGTATAGTTCTTCTATTTTCATGCTGCGAAGGTACAAAGAAAAAACGGACTACGGAAATATTTCTTCATTTATTTTTCTTCTTTTGCCGTTTTCATGTTGCGAGGATGGTGTTCCAGTATCTGTTGGCGCAGGGTACTCATGTCGATATGGGTGTATATTTCCGTCGTTCCTATCGATTCGTGACCCAGCATTGCCTGAATGACGCGCAGGTCGGCTCCACCTTCCAAGAGTGCTGTGGCAAAGGAGTGTCGAAGCGTGTGGGGCGAAATGGTTTTGGTGATGCCTGCCTCAACGGCCTGTTGCTTAATCATAATAAGTATCATGGTACGCGTGAGGTGTGCTCCGCGACGATTGAGGAATACGTAATCTTCCTCTCCGGACTTGATTTTCATGAGGTTACGGTTCATAAACCAGTAGTTCAGCTCTTTGATGGCTTTGGGCGAGATGGGCACCAAGCGTTCCTTAGAACCCTTGCCAAAGACACGGATGTATTGTTCTTCCAAATAAAGGTTGCTGAGTTTCAGGTTCACCAGTTCGCTGACGCGCAATCCACAGCTGAACAGTACTTCGATGATAGCGCAATTGCGTTGGCCTTCCCACTTTGACAGGTCGATAGATTGTTCTAACAGGTCAATTTCGCTAGTTGACAGGACTTCAGGCAGATGATCGCCTAAGACGGGTGATTCCAGCAGTTCTGTGGGATCGTCGTCGCGATAGCCGTCCAATTGCAGGAAACGGAAGAAAGCACGTACTCCGCTCAGGATTCGGCATTGTGAACGAGGATGGATGCCAATGTCGTGCAAAGATGCGGCAAAATGCTGTAGGTCTGAAAGTTGCACGTCTTGAACGCGTTTCTTTTCTTCTTTCAGGTAGTTCAGCAGCTTCTCTAAGTCGCGCAAATAGGCATCAAGGGTATTTGCAGAATACCCTCGTTGCAGTTTCAGGTACCTTTTGTAGGCCTTTACAACATTATTTGCCTTGGTTTTCTTGTCAGTTTCCATTTAAATTCGTATCTTTGCCGCCACAAAGGTACAAAAAAGTTTTGAAATATGAAAATTCAAATCATTAATGGTCCTAATTTGAACCTGTTGGGTGTTCGCGAACCAGGCATCTATGGTTCTTCGTCGTTCGAGCAGTATCTGCCTCAGTTGCAGGCTAAGTATCCTGACGTCGAGATAGCTTACTATCAGAGCAACGTTGAGGGCGAATTGATCAACAAAATGCAGGAGGTAGGTTTTTCTTTCGACGGAATCGTGCTCAACGCCGGTGCCTATACCCACACTTCTGTGGCGCTTCACGACTGCATCCGTTCGTTGAAATGTCCTGTCATAGAAGTACACATCTCCAACGTCCATCAGCGCGAGGAATTCCGCCATCATTCGTTCATCTCTGCTGCTTGCAAGGGTGTCATCTGTGGCTTTGGTCTCGACTCTTACCGTCTGGCCATTGAGGCTTTGCTGGTATGACCCTCGACGACTATATCCTTCAGCACATCGACCCAGAGCCCGATTACCTCTATCGGCTTTGGCGTGCTACGAATATCCACATGCTTCATGGGCGGATGGCTTCTGGTCATTTGCAGGGGCGCTTGCTGAAGATGCTGGTGACGATGATTCGCCCCAAAAATATCCTCGAAGTAGGCACTTTCAGCGGCTATTCGGCCATTTGTATGGCAGAAGGACTGGAGGAAGGAGGTTTGATTTATACCTTTGAAATCAACGATGAACAGGAGGATTTCACGCGTCCTTGGATTGAGGGCTCTCCTGTTGCTGACAAAATCCGTTTTATCATTGGTGATGCTGTGACGGAGGCTCCACGTTTAGGTGTGACGTTCGATATGGCTTTTATTGATGGCGACAAACGCACCTATCGCGAGACCTACGAAATGGCGCTTTCCGTGTTGCGTCCAGGTGGTTTTATCCTGGCTGACAACACGTTGTGGGACGGCCATGTGGTTGATGCTGCCTACGATCGTGACCCCCAGACAAAGGGTATTGAGACCTTCAATGACTATGTGCTTCGCGACCAGCGTGTCGAACGTGTCATCCTGCCTTTAAGGGATGGCTTGACGCTCATTCGGAAGCGATAAGTAGGCAAAATACGCGATTTTTACATATTTTAGTAGCAAAATGTTGCCAGTTTCAACAAAAATGCGTACTTTTGCTTACAATTTGTAAACTAACAACGAAAAAGAAATGGATAAGATTGACAATCTTGATAAAAAGATACTCAGTATCCTGTCGAAGAATGCGCGCATCCCGTTCAAGGATGTAGCCGCAGAGTGTAACGTGTCGCGTGCTGCCATTCACCAGCGTGTTCAGCACCTCATTGAGGGTGAAGTCATCATGGGGAGTGGTTTTGATATCAATCCCAAGAGCCTGGGTTACTCCACTTGTACCTATGTAGGTATCACGTTGGAGCGTGGCTCTATGTATAAGACAGTCGTCGAACGCCTCCAGCACATTCCTGAGGTGGTAGAGTGTCACTTCACGACAGGCCCGTACACCATGATGGTGAAGCTCTATGCTCGTGACAATGAGCAGCTTATGCATCTGCTGAATGGTCGCTTGCAGGATATTCCTGGCGTGGTAGCTACTGAGACGCTGATTTCTCTGGAACAGAGTATTAAGCGTGATATTCCTGTTAACTTAGACGAATAACAACCGATGGACAATCGCTTTGACTGGCAGTCGTATCTGACGACAGCCTATGGTTCTTTTCCGGAAGCCAAGAGGAAACCCGTGATTGGTTTGACGGGTAACTATGGCGAATTGGCTTGTAAGCTTAACGAGGGCTACTACAAGTCTATTTGGCGTGCTGGCGGCGTGCCTGTCATCATTCCGCCTATTGCCGATACCGATGTGCTCATCAATACGCTTGAGCATATCGATGGCCTGTTGTTGACGGGTGGTGCAGATTTTAATCCGCTCTATGCTGGCGAGGAGCCTTCTCCCAGTCTGGGTGGTATCAATGCGGAACGTGACCTGCCTGAATTGCTGATTACCCAGCTGGCCTATAATCGCCAGATTCCTATGCTGGGCATCTGTCGAGGCATCCAGACGTTGGCAATGGCCCTTGGTGGTAAGGTTCAGCAGGATATCAGCGACGTTGCGCAGATTCGCCATTCGCAGGATGCCGAACGTTCGGAACCAACTCATAGCGTTACCATCGAACCTGCCTCTACCTTATTTAATATATATAATAGGGAGAAATTATTCGTTAACTCCTTCCATCATCAGGCTGTTTCTGATTCTGGTGAGCGCTTCCGAGTGACTGCCCGTTCTGCTGATGGCATCGTCGAGGCGATAGAGAGCCGTGAGTATAAAAGCATTCTCGGTGTTCAGTGGCATCCGGAGTGTATGTCCGCGGAAGATGGTTCCCCCATCTTCTCTTGGCTCGTCCGTCAGGCTGCTGACTATCGTCGTACCTGCGACCTCCATCAGCGCATCCTCACGCTCGATACCCATTGCGATACGCCGATGTTCTTCCCTCAGGGCGTTGATTTCGGCAGTCGCGACCCACGCATCCTCGTTGACCTCCATAAGATGTCGGAGGGCCATCAGGATGCGACCATCATGGTGTGCTATCTTCCTCAACCTCAGCAGGATGAGACGTTCTCGTCGAAGGTCGATTTCGACGTCAATGGTCCTACGGAATATGCCGACCTTATCTTTGACAAGATTGAGGCTATCGTCGAGCAAAACAAGCAGTACTTAAGTATTGCGCGCACGCCTGCCGACCTTTATGCCAATAAGCAACAGGGACGCAAAAGTATCATGCTAGGCATTGAGAATGGTCTTGCACTCGATGGTCATTTGGATCGTCTGCAGCATTTTGCTCAGCGTGGTATCGTTTATATGACGCTATGCCATAATGGCGACAACGATATCTGTGATTCTGCTCGTGGTAACCATACGCATAACGGTATCAGTGCTTTTGGAAAGCAGGTGGTTCGTGAGATGAACCGTTTGGGCATTCTCGTTGACCTCAGTCATGCTGGCGAGAAGAGTTTTTATGATGCGTTGGAGATGAGTAGTCAGCCCATTGTGTGCAGTCATAGCAGTTGTCATGCACTTTGCGACCATCCGCGTAATCTGACTGACGACCAGATGCGCGCTTTAGCTGCAAAGGGTGGGGTGATGCAGATTACCATGTATAATGGTTTCCTCGTGAAGGATGGCGAAGCTACTGTCCTTGATGCCCTGCGCCATTTGGATCATGCCATTGAGGTGATGGGAATCGATTACGTAGGTATCGGTACTGATTTCGATGGCGATGGCGGTGTACGTGGAATGGCGAACTCGTCGGAATTACTGAACTTTACCCGTTTATTGCTGGCTCGTGGCTATAGTGAACAGGACATCGAGAAGATTTGGGGAGGCAACTTCCTGCGTGTTATGACACAAGTACAGAGTGTAAGAGAATAGTATGAAAAGAATCATCTATATGTTATTGGCTGTGAGTCTGTTGGTAGCCTGTGGCACCACCAAGAAGAGCCAGACGACCCAGTCTGCGGTGGCCCTGACCTTCAATGCAGACTCTGCCTACGAGTTTTGTGCAGCACAGTGTGCTTTCGGACCTCGTACGATGAACAGTACCGCCCACGAACAATGCGCCCAATGGATTCAGCAGAAATTCGAGCAGTTTGGCTATCAGGTAACCCTTCAGAAGGCTGACCTGAAAGGCTACGACGGCACTATCCTTAAGAGTACTAACATCATCGCGACCGCTCCTGTACGGTCTGTTGCGACTCAGTCGCAACCTATTCCCCGCATCTTCATCTGTGCTCACTGGGACAGCCGCCCCTGGGCTGACAACGACCCTGACGAAGCGAATTGGCGCAAGCCCGTAATGGCGGCTAACGATGGCGCCTCGGGTGTCGCTATTATGTTGGAATTGGCTCGAATGCTACAGCAAAATGATTCTGTCCGTCTGGCAGTCGATTTCATTTGTTTCGACGCGGAAGACTGGGGGATTCCCCAATGGGAAGAAGACGTCAATGGCGATTCTTGGGCCCTTGGTGCCCAGTATTGGGCTGTTAGCGACGAGGCAAAATCCAAAACCTACCAATACGCTATTCTGCTTGATATGGTTGGTGGTCAGGGTGCCAAGTTCTATCGTGAATACTACTCTATGCACTATGCCCGCAATATTGTTGAGCGCGTCTGGCAGGCCGCTAATACTGCTGGTTACGGCAGCATCTTCCCTTATAAGGATAGCGGTGGCGTCACTGATGATCATGTGCCTGTGAATGAAAAGGCGGGTATTCCCTGTATCGACATTATCAATCACTATCCTGACTGCGAACAGAGCTCCTTCGGTCCTACGTGGCACACCGTCTCTGACGATATGCAGCACATCGACCGTAATACCCTGCAGGCTGTAGGACAAACGTTGGTGCAACTCATCTATTCTGAATAGTAATGAGAAAGGTCTTGCTGATAGGATTATTGTTGGTGTCTGTTGCTGTGATGGCACAGAAAAACAAAGCGGAGAAGGTCGATATGGATAGTCCGACTTTCGTCCCTACCGTGAAGGTTGGCAAGGTCTATGAAGGGGGTGACAGCATCCAGTATATGGAGATGAACAATGTCTATGTCTTTCCGCCTGTCACCTTTGAGAATAAGAAACAGGAAGGCGCCTACATGCGTCTGGTGAAGAATGTCAAGTTGGTGCTTCCCATTGCCAAGGAGGCTAATATGATCATGATGGAAACGGCAGAATATCTGGAAACCCTGCCTGATAAGAAAGCAAAGGCGGAACACATGAAACGAGTCGAAAAAAGTATCATGAAGGAATATAAGCCCCGTATGAAGAAACTGACTTATTCACAAGGGAAACTGCTGATCAAACTCATCTATCGCGAGAGCCATTCTTCGAGTTATGAACTGATTCAGGCCTTCCTCGGGCCAGTACGCGCTGGTTTCTATCAGGCCTTTGCATGGGCCTTTGGTGCTTCGTTGAAGAAAGAGTACGATCCTGAGGGTATCGATCGTTTGACAGAACGTGTTGTCCTCATGGTTGAGGCTGGACAATTGTAACGCCATGCGTATCCTCCTGTCTATCCTTTTCCTCCTTGTCCCGTCTGTTGCGATGTTATCGCAACCTTCTGTTACAAATGCTGCGGCATCGCCACAGTCTTCCAATGACTGGCAGGAAGCCTTCCGCTCCTGGCTCTCTCCCGACGATGCTGACGAAGGATATAGCGAGGCAACCTTCGAACTCCTTTCTACTCTTGCGGAGAACCCTTTGAACCTCAATCAGACTTCGAAGTCTCAACTCGAACAGTTACCTTTCCTTTCTGCCGAACAGATAGAAGAACTCGTGGCTTATATCGATCGCTATCGTCCTCTGCGCTCGCTAGGTGAACTGCAGATGATAGAGAGCTTGGATCGCGATACCCGTCTGTTACTGAACTATTTCGTCGTCATTGGCGATACGCTAAGCCCAGCCCGAAGCGCTAAATCCGTCTTGTCACATTTGCTTCACGATGGACATTTCACGTTTGAAGGGTCATTACGTCAGCCATTATATAAACGTAAGGGCGATATCAATGGCTATCTGGGTTATCAGCAGCGCCACGACTTGCGATTGCAATTCTCTTCTCACGACCAGCTGAAATTTGGCCTGACGGCAGCACAGGATGCAGGCGAACCCTTCTTCTCTGGACGTAACCACTGGGGTTACGACCATTATTCCTATTATTTCCAGCTTCGTAAGATAGGTTGTATAGAAGCCTTGAATCTTGGCATGTATCGTGTGCAATTCGGCATGGGATTGGTCATGAATACAGGATTTTATCTCGGCAAACAGGCCACTCTGCAGTCTTTGGGACGTACCACCCAGACTTTGACGGCTCATTCTTCACGCTCTGTGGGGAGTTATCTGCAGGGTGCGGCTGCCCAAATTCGTCTTGCACCCTCATGGAGCGTAACAGCCTTTGCCTCTTATCGCCCCATTGATGCAACGCTTAATAAGGATGGAACCATTCGTACTCTCTTGACTGATGGTTACCACCGCACGGAAACTGAGATGGAAAAGAAGCATAACAGTCACGAGACCGACCTTGGCTTCCGCGTTACTTACCATCCAAACTCTCCTCACAAAACCTACAAGCCCACTCTCTCCTTCAACACCGTCTATACGCATTTCGACCGCTCCCTCGTCCCGTATGCTTCGACATCTTCGAAGCTAAACTACCGCTCCTACGCTCCTTCCGGCACCTCTTTCTTTAATGCCTCCCTCGACTATAGCTTGACCTCTTCCCGTTTTTCCTTCATGGGTGAAACGGCACTTAATGGCGACGGAGCTTTGGCGGCTATTCATACAGCGAGTTTCCGTGCTACAGACCAGCTCAGCCTCATGTTGCTTCACCGTTACTACGACAAACGGTATACTGCCCTTCATGCGCGCAGCTTCGGTGAGGGCTCTTCCGCACAGAACGAGCATGGGCTTTATTTGGGTGCAACCTGGTCGCCTTCACGTTCGCTATCATTCCAAGGTTATGTGGACTACGCCCATTTCCCTTTCCTCCGTTATCAGGTCGGTGCTCCGAGTGATGCTTTCGATGCTTTTCTCCGCGCGCGTACCTTATTTAATATAGGGGTGCTGGAAACTCAGTATCGTTTCCATGTCAGGCAACGTGACAACGATACTCATTCCTATCTCAACAATCGCTATGAGCATCGTGCCCGCATTTCCTTCGCCTATCCTTCTTCCTCTTCTTCACCGTCTGTTGCGACGTCGCAACCTTCCCTCAATTTTAAGACCCAGCTCGATGGAGCCATGCTTGCTTGTCGCGAACAACAGACTTCCCGTGGCATTATGATTAGCCAGCAGGTTGCCTTCCGATATCGTGCCTTACGACTGAATGGTTTTGCAGGCTGGTTCCATACCGACGACTATGACAGCCGTCTTTATCAGTATGAACCCTCTGTACCTTATGATTTCTCTTTCCCTGCATTCTATGGACATGGTATCCGTTATTCCCTGATGGCACGAGCAGACCTTGGACGTTGGTCGTTTTCAGCCAAAATCGGCACGACCAATTATTTTGACCGTGCCGTTATCTCCAGTGGCTATCAACAAATCGATGCTTCCTCCCAGACGGACCTTCTCTTTCAGTTTCGCCTCAAGCTATAACGTGTGTCGCGGTTCTCCCGCGACAGCTTTGTACACTTCCACCACTTGCCCCGCTACGTCGCGTCCCTCAAACCGCTTGATATACTCGCGGCTCCTGGCTATTCGTTCCTCTCTGTCACGGGCACCGCGTAGCGACATCTTTAACGCTTCAGCCATACCAGTCACATCGTCCGGTCCCACGTAGCGACAATGCGGTCCACCAGCTTCCTCCAGACACGATCCCGTACAAGCTACTACGGGCAGTCCGGCAGCAATGGCTTCAATGATGGGGATGCCGAATCCCTCGTAGCGCGATGGATAGACGAAAGCCTCACCCAAAGCATAGATGGCTGCCAGATCTTCATCCGGCACACCACTCAACAGGTGGATACGCTCATCCTTCGGTAATTCCTGAGCGTAGGGAGTCTGCCTGCCTACCGCTACCAGATGTATGTCTTTTGGCAGCAGGTCCAATGCTTCTATTGCCAGCAACAGGTTCTTCCGTCGCTCGATAGTTCCTACATTCAGCACATATCTGGCTGGTAATCCGTAGCGTTCTCTTACCTTGGCTTTCCTTTCTGCTGTTACCACGGTGGAAAACCTTGGTGCAAAACTCTGGTAGATGACACTGATGTGGTCAGCGTATTCTGCTCCGCCCAGTTCGATAATGTCTTGCTTAGTCCGTTCACTGATGGCAATGATATGTTCTGCCTCGCGCAGTGTCTGGCGGAATTTCCATTCGTAGATTTTCGTATCTATCCAGTTGTAGTATTCGGGATGGCGCAAAAAAATGAGATCGTGGATAGTGACTATCCCGTGGATGCCAGCTTTGCGCAAACCGATAGGCAGTTCACCTGACAAACCATGATACACGCTGACACCGTCACGTTTCAGGTCCTTCACGATACCCTTCGTTCGCCACCACGCCTTCCGTATGGCGCCGGGTTTTCCTGCCGGGTAGCAAAACTGGGCGTCTTCTATGATTTGCCCCCTCAGTTCCTCATTCCCTTCGTCGGGTGCATAGAGCCGTAGTTCCAGCGTGCTGTCGGCACACCGTAACAGGTCGTTCACCAGTGTCCGCCCGTAACTGCCCAGTCCAGTTCCGTTGCGCACTATCCGCTTTGCATCAACCCCGACTATCATAACCAATAAACGTTAACCAATAACCATTAATCATTAACCGTTACCCCTAAATAAACTCGTCCCCGAATTTAATCTGTACTTCGTTGACATATTTCCTGACCAGTGCCGACGAGTCACCCTTTTTGCATATCAGCAGTACGTTATCTGATTCTGCTACGATATAGCCGTCCAGTCCGTTGATGACTCCAAGTCTTCCTTTGGGCAGTTTGATGACGTTGTTGTGAGAGTCCTCTATCATTACTTGTGAGTCTACCACCACATTGTCACCATCTCCACGTTGCTTACATTCGTAGATGGCGTGCCATGTACCGAGGTCTGCCCATCCGAAGTCGCACTTCATCACGCAGACATCTTCGCACTTCTCCAGCACGCCCTTGTCTATCGACAGGTTGGGGTAGGCGGGGTAGTGTTCGTTGACGAATGCCATCTCCTGTTCGATGGTGTAATGTTCCAATTCACCATCGAAGCGCTTCAGCACATCAGGGAACAACCTGCGGAAACAGATGTTCAGATAGCGGGCGTTGGCCAGGATGAGTCCCGTATTCCACAGAAACTCACCCGAGTCCATAAACATCTGGGCGAAGTCACGCTCTGGTTTCTCGACGAACGATTTTACGTGGCTGATCTTTGCCACCTTCACAATTTCTGGCATAATTAGTTCTCCCTGCTGGATATAGCCATAGCCAGGCTCAGGGCGGGTGGGCTGGACACCCAGTGTCAGCAGATTGTTATGTCTGGATACAAAAATGAATGCTTCCTGGATGTTATCGTAGAATGCTTCTTCGTTCAACACAAACTGGTCCGAGGGTGTAATCACCACGTTGGCATTGATGTCGCGACGACAGATGCGCATGTCAGCCCATGCTACGCTCGGTGCTGTTCCGCGGTTCACGGGTTCCACCAGTAGGTTTTCCTCATGCAGGTCCGGCAGCTGTTCTCTCACCAAAGGTGCATGTTCGCGGTTTGTGCAAACGAGTATGTTCTCTTTTGGTAGGATGCGGACGAAACGGTCAAAGGTTTGTTGCAGTTGGGTGCGGCCCACGCCAAAGAAGTCCAGAAACTGTTTGGGCTTGTGCTCACGACTGCACGGCCATAGACGTCGTCCCATGCCTCCTGCCAGGATAACGCAATAGTTGTTGTTGCTTTGTTCCATCATATATATTAGAATAAGTGTTTGTTTCTGACTGCTAAGGTACGGAAAATATCTTACTTCAGCAAAAAAAACATGCTTTTTTATAAAATTTTCGTATTTCATGCATTGTAATTCGTTTTTTTTACTTACCTTTGCACTCGCTTAAGCCCAGATGGCGGAATCGGTAGACGCGCTGGTCTCAAACACCAGTGGGGAAACCCATCCCGGTTCGAGCCCGGGTCTGGGTACAGCGAAGGGCGGATTGTTCAGTCCGCCCTTCCATTTAAAACTAACGAGGGCCTGGTCAACCTAAATGCAATGAATGCAACGCTAACCATTAAGCCCCTATATATAATAAGGTGTATTAATAAATCAGTAAAATTTGCAATTGTTCTTTAAAAAAACAAAAAATGCAGGAAAGTACCCCCAAAAATGGCTTCGAAACTGATAAAAAGCAGTTTTTTTGCCCAAAAATGAAAAAAAAGTATAAAAATTCTTGCGGATTCGCGAATTAATGCCTATATTTGCACCCAAAAACGTGTGTCTATGCTGAAAAGCATTGGCTAATCGTGTGAGAGAATCGAGAAATATTTATATCATTTTTATTAATTAATTAAACAAACGTATGAACAAAACAAAGTTTTTTAGTTCGCTGCTCGTAGCTGGTTTATTCACTGTTACGAGTGTGTTTGTGTCTTGTAAGGATTACGATGATGACATCAAGGCCCTTAACCAGAAGGTTGACGCTCTGAGTCCTCTGACAACTCTGCAGGATGCATGGAAGAACGGCATCGTGATTACCAACATTCGTCAGGATGGCAAGAACGTTATTGTTACTACAAGTGACGATAAGACTTATGTCATCGAAGGTGGTAAGGATGGTGCAAATGCTGATGTTTGGACTATTGGTCAGAACGAAGCTGGTGAGTACTACTGGTTCAAGAACAGCCAGATTACTGAGTATCCCGCACAGGGTCCTCAGGGCGAAAAGGGTGAGCAGGGTGCTGCTGGTCAGAATGGTACAAACGGTAAGAATGCCGTTTACTATCTGCCGAAGCTCGATGGTTACTTCTACCTGATTGACACCAACACGACTCCCGCTACTGAGACTAAGACCAACATTCAGTGGGATTCTAACCTGATTGTTAATGTTATCGGTGCTACTCAGGCAACTTCTGAGGAGCAGGTTATTTCTGCTATCCAGACTCCTAAGGGCGTTATGTTCCGTGGCGTTGACGGATATGCTGAGGGTATCTGGGTTCCCACTTATCTTCCTTTGACAAGCCTGGTATTCGTTCCTCAGACTTACTACTGGGGTATCGAGGCTGCCAAGATCACTCGCTTCACTCCGAAGTGGTATCTGGCATACAATGAGAAGGACGGAGGCATCACAGGCAACTGGAAAGATCTGATTTCTTATATTGACAATGATGATAACCGTAAGGAAATTATCGGTACCAAGCGTACAACTCCCAATAAAGAGAATGCTGTTAACTATGAGGATGAAGATCAGGCTATCACTGTTCATGAGCGTTACAACATGAGCAAGAATAATTTGACCATCATGCTGAATGCTGAAGCTCAGTATCATTGGAATCCGACAGCTGCTTACTGGGATGCTGACACAAAGGCTAATGTAATCAGTGCTAATAAGGACTTCACTCGTGGTAATGGTAATGCTACTGTTTCTCTGCTGGGTGACCAGAAGTTCGGTTCTAACGATAAGTTGAACGTTGCTAATGGTATTCTGACTGTTCCCTTGCAGGTTAACGGTACTGTAGGTACTGTGACTACCGATGGCAAGACTACTTTTGCTAACAATCCTGGTGTAACTGTTTTCGCTACTCAGGTTACTTATAAGAATGGTGATGCTGATACCACCGTTACTTCTGACTATGCAGCTATCGTTGAGGAGACCGTTTCTGACCTCCGTCTGGCTCATGTGAAGTATAAGGCTAATGGTCTTTACGCTGAGGATCACATTGTCACTAAGTTGTTCAATACTCACTGCGGTAAGTGTACTTTGGCTGAAAACCACAACTATGGTATGCACCTCTTCGCAACTGTAGGCGAGGCTAAGTACTTCGTTGCTAACACTATCCGTTTGGGCGAAACTACAATTCAGGGTGAAGGTCAGGATCTCGTTCCATTCGATGAGGATATCGATCTGACTGCTTTGGTTGAGACTCACTATACCAACGAGGCTGGTAACCACGCTAAGTTCGATTCTCAGCTCTTTGCAGACAACTTCAAGTATGAGTTTGAGTTGACCGACTTCCGTTACAGCGATAAGACCAATACCAACGAGTCTGCTCACGCTGCTATTTATGAGAAGGATGGTCACTACTATCTGCATCCTCAGGATCCTGCTGACAACAAGGGCGTGAATGGTCGTCCTTACCAGGGTGAAACAGATAAGGCTACTGAGATTGTTGTTAACCGTATTCCTTTGGTACGTGTATCTTTGGTTTACACTGCTAACGGCAACCACAAGGTTATCGACTATGGCTACCTGCCTATCCGTATTGTGAAGGAAGCTGCTAAGCCTCATCCCGGTGTTGTTGTAAGCTATAAATCAGATAAGGACGCTAAGGTTGTTCGTTATAACGACTGCTACTCTATAACTGATGACGTAACTGTTTACGAGACCAACTGGCGTGATACTGAGGAAGACCTGATGAAGAACGAAGCTGTTGTTGCTGCTCATGGTTCTGCTCTGACTCACGAGGAGTTCCGTTCTCATTATACAGCTCAGGTTGTTCTGTCTGACCTGGATCAGTACTATATTGCAGATTATGATGGTGATAAGCCTCTCTTCGCTAAGATTGGCTATGACCTGAATGGCAAACCTCTGCCTATTACTGCTGCTAACTGGTTGAACCGCTATAAGGTTGGTGTTATTGAGTATCACGATAACAACCTGAATCCTGGTGCTACCACTAACACCTTGTCTTGGAAGATTTCTTCTCCTGTTATTCAGGAACTGGCTGGTAAGGGCATTGAGACTGTTACTCGTGCTATCCTGCTGAAGTCAGATGATACCGCTAACTATCCTGACATCTACGTGATGTTCACGACTGGTAAGATTGGTCTGGAGAACAAGACCGTTTCTCTGAACATGAATCTCTCTAAGAACATCATTGCTGAGTACTGGTATGAGAGTGGCAAGTTCACGAATGGTATTGCTGAAATCCATACTAACGTGACTACTCCTGAGGAGAACAAGGCTGATCATGATATTCACGAGGGTGACAACGCTTGGAAGCCTGTTAAGTTCGAGAACTATTTCCGCAACGTATTCCTGAAGAACTTCAATGGTAATACTCCTGAGGATTGGTTCACTTTGGAAGGTGATGTTCCTGCTGGAAACACTCATCCGTTCGTTAAGACTGGCTTTAAGTTCGATATTCGCTTCGACAAGTGGAATGTTGGTAAGATTTATAAGGGTTATCTCGATGCAGGTGCTGCTCGTAGCTTCAAGATGAAAGTTTCTGCTGACGGCAAGACTCTGTCTGCTACGTTGCTGAGTGCAAGTGGTGCTGAGACTGTGAATACTCAGGTTGTTGCCAAGATCGTTGGTGACTGGGATGGTACCACTGAGGACTATATCAACCTGCAGAAGATGAAGATTGAACTTCAGAAGACCCGTTATGCTAAGGCTCTGCTGAACTATGTTGACCACGTTGATATTGATCAGGAAGGTGTTCTGAATGCTAAGGTTTGCATCGTTCCTCTGACTCAGAAGGGTGCTGTTGCACTTGATCAGGTTGGTGACGTTGTGAAGGGTGCCGTATGGTACGAGGCTAAGAACACATGGTGTCAGATTGCAGTGAAGGACTATCAGTTCGATGTTCGCTTCCTCCGTCCAATCTCTATTGATAAGACAGAAGACACTGTTATCGAGGATGCTACCAGTGCTGTTGACAAGGCTCAGGTTATCAAGCTGAGTGAGCTGATTAAGGGTTACACTGACTTCCGTGGCACAAAGACTAAGGCTAACTGGAAGCAGAACCGCAACCGCTTCGATGATGCCACTTGGAACTTTAATCTTGACTACGAGACTTACTATTCTCCTGATGCTATGACTGACTTCGAGATCAATGTTCAGGGCTTCACTCCTATCGCTGACTATCTCGGTCACTATATCAGTGAGAACCCGAACGTGCTGACCAACTTGAACAAGCAGAATCGTTCTGCCGCTGATGAGTGGGTTAAGCTGAGTGATGTATCTCAGTTGATCGACTTCAAGATTACCGGTGCTGACGAGATTACCTATCTGAACATCGGTACTACCGTTCAGGACTTCCAGATTCGTATTCCTGTTGCCCTGACATACTACTGGGGTACTATCTACGACAAGGTAACTGTCACTGTTAAGAAGACTCAGGGTAATGCACCTCGCATGTAATCAAGTTTTCTTATATACTTAATCAAAGTGGGGAGGGGCTTGTCCCTCCCCATTTTTAAATAATCATATTTGTTGATGAAACGTTATTTTACATTTTTAGGTTTTCTGCTTGTGATACTTCTGTTGGCCTCTTGTCGTAATGGTAAGACGACTGGCGAAGTGAACGAGAATGGACTTCCTATTTATGAGTTCAATGACAAGGATTCTGTCGCTGTTCGTGCTTTAGCCGACGATTATGTCAATCGATTTAAGGCACAGAATTATGAGGCTGCAGCAGACATGCTTTATACCGTCCGTAATGACTCTGTATTTCCCTTGAGTGATGATCAGCGAAACGGCTATCTTCAGGCTATGAAGGTGATGCCTTTCCGTGATTGTGCTATCAAGGAGCAGATTTTACGCAGCGACAAAGACAACCAGATTCGTATTGCCATGTTATTGTCAGAGGATGGTAGCTTGGATGAGGAAAAGGGTACGGTCAATTTCTTCCTGAATCCTGTTTATATTGACGGACAGTGGTATTTGACCCTGCTCGACCGTTATGCTGAGGGTGTAGGACTTTACCACTAATTCATCGTTTAGTTCTTAAGGAAAAAGATATATAGAAAATCGTATGAAGATTCGATTATTGACTATTGTTTTTTCAGGAATTTGCCTGCTGACCGGTTGTAAGCAGGCTCAGACACAGGCATCCGAGGAAGGCTTGAGGGGGGCTGTAGAGTCAAAGGATGAGCTTCCACCGACACCCCATGCTGAAATCAGTATGAGTTCCATTATTGATATGGGTGTATTTACCCAAGAAGATATCAAGAAATCTACTTTGGTTTCTCTGACCAATATCGGAACAGATACCCTCGTTATCATTGGTGTCCAGCCAGAGTGCGAATGTACCACAGCTACGGTTATCGATAGTATCGTGCCACCTCATGGGACTGGTCGCATGCGGGTTTCCCTCGACTTAAGGGGTTATCCTGCCGACACTATTTATAAGGACGTCAGTATTGTGTCCAACCATCTTGAGGGTAAGGTCCTGACCTTCCGTCTGATGGGAGTTATTCAGTAATACATTAATATTATGAACTTATGAAAAGTCACTTGAAATTACTACTTTTTATGCTTTTACTGCTGAATTTGCCTTTAGCAGTTTTTGCAGATTATGAGCTGTTGATTTTCGAGAAAGGGAAAACCGATGCAGTTTTCAGCTGTTGGCTGACTGACGAACCGGTCCTTTCTTTTAACCATGCAGAAGGCAGTCTGATTGCTACGGTGAAGACGCAGGATCAGCCTGTTACCATTGAGTTTTCGAAGATCGACAAATTCGATCTGAAAGAAGGTGAAAAACCTGTTACGGGAATAGATGTCCTTACGAATGGTTCAGGTAAGAAGGCCTTGGATTTGAAATTCGTAGATGCGCAGACTGTTATCGTCAGCGGTTTGAGCGACGGAACATCTGCCAGTCTCTATAGTGTTGACGGCAAGATGGCACCAGTGAATATGGAGCGTAGTGACCGTCAGGTGACCTTTCATTTAAATGCACTTCCTCGGGGCGTGTACATTATCCGCGTTGGCCAACAATCATTTAAAATTTATAAGAAATTATGAAGAAGTTATTAACCTCATTTTTGTTGTTATTGTCAGTACTGACCCTTTCAGCTCAGAGTCTAGTTGTCAAAGTGGCATTAACTGATGGTACTGTGAAAGAATTTGCAGTTTCCGAGGTACAGGAGATTGCCTTTGGCCAAGAACCCTACGTGGACTTGGGACTGAAATCAGGTATCAAATGGGCTTCTATGAATGTGGATACCACATCGGTTGGTGGCCCTGGAACTCCCTTGAAATGGGATGAAGCAGAAAATGCTATTAAGAACCATTGGACTAAACACTATGGTGACCGTGAGTGGCGTATGCCTACCAAGGAGGAGTTCGAGGAACTTATTTCGTCCTGTGATTGGAGTGAATACAAGGACGAAACCGGTAAGGCCATTGGTTACAAAGTCGCCAAGAAAGGTCAGGAGGATGTGTTCATTGTACTGCCCTACGACGACTATTGGTCAACCACAACCTATGCCGAAGATATGGCATGGAGTTTGCGTGTAAACAATGATTCCAAGGGTGAGATGAAGCGTCAGGAAACGACTGAGAAACTGATGATTCGTCCTATTTGGGGCAAGCCTCTTGTGACTGTAACGATAGAGGCAGGAACACCGAAGGATGTCGGATTGTATGAGGCAACTATTCCTGTATCGATTGTATCTTCGGACGAAGTAGAGGTTGATCAGTTTGGTATCTATTATTCTACCAGTCAGGATATGTCGAACACGCAGCCGGCACCGGGTGCTGGTCCAATAGTACTCAATAAGTTGATGGATGTCAAGCTGACGGGTCTGACTCCCAATACTCCTTATTATTATCAGGCATTTGCCAAGTTGAAGGATGGATCGATGATTAAGAGTGCAGTTTCTACGATACCATTTGTTACTGATGCCAAGCAGTTGAAAGTAGATGTGACTCCCGTTCCTTCCACTAACTCTGTCGAGTTATTGCTGAAGTTTACAGGTAATGCAGTAGATGAAGACATCAAATATACGATAACCAGTAAGACTGAAGCTTTTGAACCGATTAAGAAAACTGTTCATTTGGCTGACGCAACCGGTGTTCAGGATACAATTGACATTGATGGTTTGGCAAGCAATAAACTCTACGAATTCATTGTAGAGGCCGAATATGCTACTGGAGGTGCAAAGACTACAGTTGAAGAGTCGTTTACCACTGGTTCGAAGAATCTGAAAGTAACGGCTGAAACAGCTGAGGTTACGACCAATTCTGCGGAACTGATTATGACCGTTTCCGGTAGTTCTCAGGAGAATGTTGATTATGAGGTTACCTATGGTCTGAACGAGAATCTTACGGAAGCATCCGTCGAGAAAGGCAGTTTCATGTTGAATAAATCGACTAAGGAGGTAAATGTCACACTGGAGGGATTGGAGACAGGTAAACAATATTATTACCGTATCATCGTCAAATACAGTGATTATGAGTCTGCACCTTTCAGAGGTGAGTTTAAGACCATTGCCAAAACACTGACTGTTTCAGCAAGTGAATTGGATATTACAGCTACAAGTGCCAAGATTCTGATGACGCTGAGAGGTACTGTTGCTGAAAATGTGGATTATGTGATTGATTACAGCAAGAACGAGGATCTGAGCAATGCTGAGCGTAAGATGGGTAGTATTGGTCTTACCACGAATGCTGACCAGTATGTGACAGTTTCGTTGTCCGATCTGGACCCCAATACGCGCTATTATTATCGAATCAAGGCTAATTATACTGATGTTGAAGCCGAGCCCTATTCTGGCTACTTTGAAACTGCTGAAAAGAAACTTTTACTGGATGTGGCACCTTCTGGAATTGGAACGAATAAGGCCACGCTGGTATTGATGTTGTCTGGTAATGTGAATGAAACGTGTGATTATTCGGTTCTCTGTGGTCCTACTGCCGATTTGAGTGGCGTCACTCCTATAACAGGACAGATTACAACAGGACGAAATGAATCTATACCTTTGACTGGTTTAGAGCCGGCAACCACTTATTATTTCCGTGCCGAGGCTTCTCCTGCAGATATGCCATTATTGGTAGCAGAAAGTAGTTTTACTACAGCGACTGAGATTACTTATGTTGAGCCGAATGCCGTTAATATGGGCTTGAGTGTGAAGTGGGCTGACTTTAACTTGGGTTCCAAATCTGATACGCAGCCCGGTGGATACTTCGGCTGGGGTGATGCCACTGGAGAGGAACGTTCTGTCCGTTCAGGAAAATATGCGCCTGGTAAGTTGTTTACAGGTATTGCCGGCGATCCCAATTACGATATCGCCACCAATAAGCTGGGTGGCCACTGGCGTCTGCCCAAGCCTGCTGAGGTGGAAGAACTGATTAAAAAATGTAATCCTACCCTCACGACAAAGGGTGCTGTAAGTGGTTGGGAATTCACTGCTTCGAATGGCAACAAGATTTTCATTCCTTGCGCAGGTGCGAGAACCGGTGAGGATGATTCGTCGATAGAAGATTTGAATAAATATGCCTATATATGGACGGATAGTGTGGCCAGTGAGGGCATTTACTATGAAATAGCAAGAGAAACCAGACAAGGTGAGTTGCTCAAGAGCCGTGGCTTGTCCGTACGTCCTGTATATGATGATGGCTCTAGTGTAACTCCTGATCCTACTCCAGAACCCACAGAAGACCTGACCAACGAAATCGTTGAAGGCTCCGACCAGAATGATGCTACCGGTATCATTCCTCAGGAAGGCGTCGATATGGGTAAAGGTGTCAAGTGGGCTCGCTGGAACTATGGCGTCAAGAAGAAGACTGGAGAATATGGCCGTTATTTAGCCTGGGGCGATTTGGCAGAGAAAGACTCCTATACCCAAGGTTCCTATAACAATAATTTGAATGGTGTGAGCAGTGAAGACGAGCTCCTCGCCTCAAATAAATTCCCAGACGAAAACGACGTTGTTAAGCAGACCTGGGGTAAAGCAGAAGGTGTAGAGCATGAATGGCGTATGCCGACTGCTGGTGAGATTGCTACATTGCTTAATTGGTGCGATTATCAGTGGACAACCGAAGGCGGTGTTGATGGTATTAAGCTGACCAGTAAGATTAATGGCAATACGCTATTCTTCCCTGCCGGAGGCTATAAGGAAGGCAGTTCAACGAAGAGTGACAACTGCGGTCGCTATTGGAGTAGTTCTCCTATTGCCATCGGTGATGATGACAAGCTGAAGAACTTTGCTACAATGCTGGGCTTCGACAATCCGTCGGCACCTACTGTCATTGGCAGCTGGCGTTATTACGGCATGTTGATCCGTCCTGTCTATAAGTAATTAGAATCAAACAATTCATTAAGAAGAAGGCTGTCATTTCGGACAGCCTTCTTCTTATTATTTACAGATGACGAGTTTGTCGCGGTGGATGTATAGGCCGCGAGAGGGATTGGTGACGCGGATTCCCTGGATGGTGTAATAGGCATCATCATTGGACTGCGTCTTTGTCTGTGACAAGACGGAAATGCCGCTGGTCTCCCCATAGTTTTCTGGCTTCATCAACTCGATGTCGTCAATGCGGGTGTTTAGTGTGTTATTGTTGACAAACGACAACTGCAGTGTGTGGATGCCTTCCGGAACGGTTATCGTAAAGTGATAATTCTTGCCGTTAACCTCGCCTTCAGTGATGACCACATCCTCCGTTTTCGAACTGACAGACAACGGATGGTTGCTCTTATATGAAAGCTCAAAATCGCCATATACCATCCCCAGAGCAATGATTGCATTCAGTTGGTTGGTGGGACGACCCTGATGAGGAATCAGTAACTCAGGAACTTTTCCGCCGGCAAGATTATCTCTGTATATTTTACAGAACTGCCCGCCGTCGCTCTCATAGAAAGCCTGTTCGCTGACGACTTCCTCTGCTGGGATCCCTGAAGCATAACCGTCGAACTCTTCTTTCCATGCATAGCTCAGTGAGTCTGCCGTGGGAGTAAGGGTAATGAAGTTGAAGAGTGCTTCTGTCATGTAACTTTCATATTCCGTCGTAGCTGCAAATGCCTTGACAATCATACTGCAGTCTATTTCCAGCGGCTCAGAATAAATGCTGCTGGTCACCGTAGGCATTGAACCGTCTGTCGTATAGTAGATAGTGGCACCTTCTGTGTCACAGGTCATGCTCAGCAATATGGGCTCGAGGAAGGTACCGCCTTTGGATGAGAATACGGGAGCCTTCACCATTGAACCATTCATGTAGTCGAACGAGATGGTACCATTGTTATGTTTGGTTATGTTTTTGATACCTTTATGTAGTAGTTTGCTGCCGTCCGTATTGTCGTTGTATAGTTCGGCGGCAGGTATCGTCATATCACCGAAAGCGTTGTTGCCATTATTGACATTAGGATAGACGTCTTTGCTGACATTCGTAGGAGATATGTTTTCACCATATCCGTGGAAATTGTAACTGCCGTCGGACGGTATCCATGTCATGCGCTGGTGGTGGGGGTCGTCATTGGGCTGGTTAGCAGCCCATACCATTTCATCGTAATCGACATGAATGATGAGCAGTCCGCCGCCCGGCAGACTCTCGTCCCAACCTGTTAAAGTGCGGTTTTCCAGCATGAAATATTCGTCACGCCAACCGTCATTATACATCACATAGAACTCGCCTCCTTCCTGCAGGCCCTTCATACCTTTGATGGAGACTTTGCCTTTGTCCAATTCTATAGGCGTCTTCCATCCAGCCATCCAGCGTTCATAACCGGTATAGCCTGCCGGACGGTAGCCGCCACCATTGTATGAACCGCCGCTCATCAGGTCCCAGTCGTCCATACCCTGACCGCCAGAATAGTCAGTATCATAAAAGTCGGGATAACCCAGACAGTGACTGAATTCGTGACACATGGTACCAATGCCTTCTATCTGGTTGCTGCCGTTCAGCTCACTGCCGCAGGCATAGGTGTTTACAAGCAGTCCCTCACCAACAGTGACCATTCCAGCGCCACTGGAGTCCAAATCCCATGCATGGGGCCAGATAGTATTACTGGCACCACCGTCGGCTTCGCCCTTACCAGCATAGATGACATAGACCTGATCGATAAATCCGTCGTTGTCCCAGTCGTATTGCTTCCAGTCGTTAATGCTGTCTTTCAGCATGGTAATGGCCTCGTGAACCATTTCGCCAGGATGCTTGTCATCTCCCTGTGGATTATTGCTGCCATAGTAGCTGTGGTTCTTCGATACAGTGACGGGACCCATGATGTCGAAGGTTAGTTCGAACTGACCTTCGCTTTGGGCATAGAAATAATCATACATCGATCCCACGAAACGGCCTTCCTTGAAGTCTTTTTCATTAGCGATGCGGTCATAGAGCGCGCTGTCGTTGGAGGCATTGAATTTGGTATCAGTGAAATTGACCAAAACGACCAGTGCCTTCTTGGCACCGAAATAAGATCCGACCTGTCCTATACGACGACCGTGTTGTTTCACTCCAGGTAACCGCTGAGCACGGCGGGCATTGGCTGCTGAGCGGCGTATCTGTGCCTGTTGCTTCACTGCCTCGGCATCAACCTTGGTAAAATATTCTTGGTCGGCAACCTGTACATAGGCATTTCCGTTCTCCGCCAGCCAGAAATGGCCGTATTCATCACCTATCAGTTTTGCCTGCATGGTCGAACCGTCACTCAGGGTAATGGTTCTCGTCAGTCCGCGCTTGGCAGGAACTGCCAGCACAATGATGCTCATCAGGAGCATCGGAATCAGTATTAATAGTTTATTCTTCATAATCAAATTGAACTGCAAAGGTACATAGAATTATTGAAATAAGACGATTGTAAAACGGTAATTTGCGCGACTTTAACCTTATTTATTATAAGATAAGGTGGAGAGTTGTTTTTTTTCTGTATCTTCGCAGACGAATATGGAATATGTGCATCCGTTGGAGAGCAGGATAGCGCCGCCAGAGCGGTTTACCTATCCTTTTGCTTATGAGCCGCACCCCTTATGCCAATTGGCTGCCAAGGCGGTGCAGGCGTATATTGCCGGTCATGAGGAGATTCGGGAAGATGCAGACCGTGGAAAGATGTTCGGGGTGCTGGTGGTGGAGATGCCGATGGAAGGACCGACGGCAAAACCGTCGGGCACTCGACAGACAGGCGCGGAATATGGGGGGCGGTTTGGCTTTCTGGCAGCATACAGTGGGCTACTGGCAGGACGGAACGACTGGTCTTATTTTGTACCGCCCGTCTATGATGCGCAACAGCCTGACGGGTATTTCAAAACTCAGGAAAGGGAGATTTCTAGAATTTCTAGAACATCTAGAGCGTCTAGAGGTTCTAGTGACTCTAGCTCAAAGCAGCTCTCGCAGGAGCTGCAGACTTGGCTCTTCCACCAGTATCGGCTGTTGAATGGCTGTGGCGAAGTGAAGGACCTCGTTGATGTCTGGCAGGAATATTACAACCGTCCGAAGCTACTGCGTAAATATCCGCTGCCTCCGGGAGGGACTGGTGACTGTTGTGCACCGAAACTTTTACAATATGCCTATCAGCAGGGCTTGAAGCCGCTATGTATGGCGGAATTTTGGTGGGGCGAGACGACGAAGACGGAGCTTCGCCACCATCTGAACTACTATCCTGCCTGCCGCGGCAAGTGTAAACCTGTCCTGACATGGATGCTGCAAGGGCTCGACGTAGATCCCGACCCAAAGTCGCTGAGTTTCGAACGTCAAGAACTGCCCGTTGTCTATGAGGATGAATGGCTGCTGGTGGTCAATAAACCCAGCGGCCTGCTCTCTGCGCCGGGGCGTGTAGAGGAATATAGCGTGGAAACCATTATGCAGCAGCGCTATCCCGGTAGTATGATTGCCCACCGCTTGGACATGGCTACTAGTGGCCTGCTCATCGTGGCGAAAACGCTGGAGGTCTATCGCAATTTACAGGAGCAGTTTGTAAAGCATCAGGTGAAGAAAAAATACCTGGCAGTTCTAGAACCTCTAGATGCTCTAGATAATCTAGAAAATCTAGATATTCTAGAGAAACGTGGCACCATCAGTCTGCCCCTGCGCCCAGACCCGATGAACCGCCCACGGCAGCTTGTGGACACCGAGCATGGCAAGCGCGCAGTTACTGATTACGAATTCCTGTCGGATTGCCTGGTGGCATTATGGCCTCAGACCGGCCGAACCCATCAGTTGCGCATCCATTGTGCCCATCCTGATGGTTTGGGTCGTCCTATTGTTGGCGACGAGCTTTATGGTACCCGCGAAAAAGACCAACATCTGATGCTTCATGCCGCAGAAATCTGGTTCCGTCACCCAGTAACGAACGAGGAAATGCATTTCTCTTTGGCACCCGATTTCCTGCCATAATGAACATGATGAAAACAATTCTAGTGTTTTTTTTTATTAAATTGTTTGGCTGTTATGTATTTTTTTTCTAACTTTGCAGTCCGAAGAATATTTATATTTTAATAAACTATAAGTTAAACTAAAACGAATTGCAACATGAGAATTAAAAAATTTACTCTCATGACGCTGACATTTGTTATGATGTCAGTCGTCGCGTTTGCACAGAAACCAGTTTCGGCTTCTAAGAAGGCGCTGACTCCCTATCAGCAGATTCTTCAGGCAAAGCGTCAGGGATTGGTGAACGAGCAAAACGCAAAAGATTTCAAGTTCGCAAAGCCTGCTCTGCCACAGAGCTTGCAGAAGACCAATGCTTTGCAGAAATCAGTGAAACACGTGGACTTGCAAGGTCCCAAACAGTCTAAGGCGAAGGCTGCCCTTCTCAATCTCCCAGGTAAGGTAAAGGTTTCCCGTAGAGCTGGAGCCGAGTCTTATGTCTATCACTTCATTTCGTCCGCTAATGGTTGGACGAACATCGATGCTGATGGCGACGGCTATACATGGGATATGAATACTAATCCTGGCTATGGTGGCGAATCTGGTTGTATGACCTCTGCCAGTTATGTAAATCAAGCTGGTGCACTGACTCCCGACAACTATCTGGTATCTCCGAAGATGAAGCTGGATGGTAAGATTACTTTCTGGGCTTGTGGTCAGGATGCCAGTTGGGCTGCTGAGCACTTCGGTGTAGCAGTATCTACAGCCAGTGCTACTAATCCTGCCGATTTTACCACTGTTCAAGAGTGGACGATGACTGCTGCTCCCTCGTTGGCTCCTTCTGCTAACTTCGGTGCAGAAGCAGGCATGTTCAAAAGTTCCCGTCGTGTACAAGGTACTTGGTATGAGTACACTATCGATTTGAGCAGCTATGCAGGTGCAGAGGGCTATGTGGCAATCCGTCACTTTGACTGCACAGACATGTTCCAATTGAATGTTGACGAAGTCACGCTGGAAACTTCTGAGTTGCTTGATCCTTACGATCCTACTGTGGAAGTTCTGCCCGAGAAGGTTGTGCTGCCCGATGGCGCAACGGTTACTCCATATTACACCATTGACGGTACGCTGGCTGTCTATGCCAACGGCGATTGGGCTAACTATACTAAAAAGGTGAAGTCTGTCAATGTCGCTTTCGTCGGTACTGATGTCTATATCCAGGGCCTGGCCTATTGGCAGGCGGAAGGTTGGGTAAAGGGTACTCTTGCTGACAACGTGATTACCGTTCCCAGCGGACAGTATGTCGGTGAAGGTGAGTACTTGAATGGTATGGACGACAGTGGTGCATGGCTTGAGAACTATACATTTGCTGTTAATACTGAGGCAGGTACGATTGCTTGTGATGGTTTAATTGCAGAGAGCGCTTCTCCTACTGCTAACAGTCTTTATGCTTACTGGATAGCTCCCGTATTTAGTCTCACAGAGCCTGTGCTTCCTTATTCTATAGTAACTCCTCCTGCAGGATTGGAAACTGAGGACTGGACCTTTGCCGGCTTTTGGTATGACAGTAATGGTGGTTCAAGTGAAGAGCAGACCATTCAAGTAGGCTTCGATGGAAACGATGTTTATGTTCAGGGCTTTGACCCATATTTGCCCGATGCATGGATAAAGGGTGAACTGACTGCCGATGGCAAGATTAAATTTGCTGCTCCTCAGTATTTTGGTCCATACGATAACGATGGCGAAGAGTTGGATATGTTCTTCGTTGTATATGATTTTGGCACCGAAACTTGTCCTGAAACTATCGAAGTTAATTATGATGCAGAAAAGGGCGTCATTGAATGGTCTGAGGACTATGCTATTCTGACGAATAGTGAGTTTGAGCTGAGTCCAAGTATTTATGGTTATTATGTTCTCAGCGTTCTGCGTCGTGGTGCGATGGTTTATCCTGATCCTCAGGTTCCCGCTGATGCAATTGCTGCAACGGCTGAAGAGTATCAGTTCAAAGGTGTCCGCGAACTTCAAGATGAAGAGACTGGTGAATACTATGAGGAAGAGTATAAGATTCCCGTTTTTGTTGCAATCGACGGTAACGATGTTTGGGTACAGGGTGTCGCTCAGGATATTCCCGATAAATGGATTAAGGGTACCTTGGATGGTAACAAGGTGACGTTCCCCACAGGACAGCATATCGGTACTTATCCATTCTGGCTCTGGGAATTTGAGTACTTCCTGGCTGGCTATGGCAATAATGGCATGGAAGACATTGTCATGAACTATGATGCTGAGGCAGGTAAGTTGACGATGGAAAGTCC
The DNA here is from genome assembly GCA_902800245.1 of uncultured Prevotellaceae bacterium. Taxonomy (GTDB): domain Bacteria; phylum Bacteroidota; class Bacteroidia; order Bacteroidales; family Bacteroidaceae; genus Prevotella. The sequence continues at coordinate 7,522 of CADCDY010000006.1, read as the reverse complement.
GGAGTATTGGATGATTAATGCGGCATGGCTCGTTCCTGATCCTAATCTGTATTTCTCTGATGTTTCCATCACAAAGGTTTTTGATGTTGCTGCTACTCCTGCACAGCCGGAGATTACAAATGCAAGTCTGAATAGTTTCTATCCATATATTAATTTTGCTATTCCTACTGAGGATGTTGATGGTAATCCAATTCTGACAGGCAAGCTGTATTATCGTTTCTTCAGTGAAACTGAACATGAGGTAAGCCCAATTGTCCTTTCTCCTAATGAGTATACCATGTTGTCAGAGGAAATGACCGAGATTCCTTATAACTTCACCGATGATTACGATATCTATAACTACGAGCTCTATCTGAACATGGATTTCAGCGAGTGGAACAAGATTGGTATCCAGAGCATCTATCGCGGTGGTGGCGAGGAGAAGACGTCTGAAATCTCTTGGTTCAAGATTAAGAAGTATAACCCTGCTGTTTATGACTTCGCAGCAGCTGCTGAGGCTGGAGAGAATCCTGACAACTTGAACGGAGGTGCTGCTAATGGTGCAGTATTCTATGGTTGGGAATCTGTTTCCAAGGCTGACAGCAAGCGTCAGGACTATAAGGGCTATACTAACTATACTGGTACCAACCTGCCTAAGGATTGCCACGTATGGCGTCGCAGCGACCGCATTAATGGTAATGTGAAGGATGGCGGTCTGTTCTGTCCAAGCAATAAGGAGATGGCTATCAATGGTCTGGAGCCAGGCTATAAGATTGTCATTGACTTCGATGCTACGAATGCTGCCAGCGATAAGCTGCTGTGGGTTCCCGGTAAGGGTGAAGAGCCTCAGGCTATTGCTGTTGTAGGTAACGCTGACCGTTCTGCCGTTTCTGGTATTACCGAGATTGCTTCTGGTGATACAATCTACTTCGTAAACGGTGCGAAGGATTACTTCGTATTCAGGGTGCTGAAGAATATGGTCATCAAGAAGATCACGATTATCGATGCTGATCCTAAGGTTGACTTCCTGCCTGCTTATGGTGTGTATGCTGATCCGGAAACCCAGCATGGTACTGTAACCGCTGATATTCCTGCAGCTGTCGAGGGCGAAACAGTAACGCTGTCGAATACTGCTGAGAGCGGTTACTGCATGGCTAACTATGTGGTGAAGGATGCTGCCGGTAACATTGTTCAGATGAAGAGCAGGAATCAGTTCGTGATGCCTGCCGGCGATGTGTATGTCAGTGCTGAATACAACGTTGTAAAGGATATGGCGATTGAGCTGACTGAACCTTGCAACATCAGTGATGCTGTGGCAGCAGCTGTAGAGCCTGGCACTGAGGTGGGCAACCTGACTATTAAATTGACCTTCAACACAGCTTATACCATCACCAATCCTATTGAAGTTCGTGGTGCTATTAAGCTGATCGGTGAGAACTCTACCATCGATGCTTCAGGTCTTACCCAGCCTCTGATTCAGATGAGTAAGGAGCCGGCTATGGCACCTGTAGAAAGTGGTCAGTATATCATCGAAGAGCCAATCTTGATTGAGGGCGTTCTGATTGAGGGTCTTACCAAGGCTTTGTTCTATGACAATGGCAAGTCTTATACCTATAAGAACTTCACCATCAACAACAGCGTATTCCAGTATGACACTCAGGATAATGTGGTGCTGAATCTGGCTGCTTCAATGGCTATCAATTTGAATATTACCAAATCTACCTTCTGGAGCAAGCAAGCAAGTTCCACTAACTTCATTGCTATGTCAGGTAAGCGTCCTTGGCAGACTACTGGCTTCGAGAATGAGACAGGTAAGTTCATTTGCGCAAACAACACATTCTATAACATCGCCAAGAACAAGCAGTTCTTCAATACCAATACGCTGAAGGGTCAGAAGTATCTGTATGAGTTCAATTCGAACATCTTCGCTAACACTTCTAACAAGAAGATCTATGGTAACATGACCAATAACACGAAGCAGTTGACGACTGATGGAAAGAATACCTATTTGTGGGGTGAGTTGAACTATAGCGATCCAGAGTACGTATACGTATACTTCAACGAGCCCAATTATAATGGTGACGAAGGTCTGAAGACTAATCCGAAGTTTGCTGATGCCGACAAGGGTGACTTCACACTTGGTATTGGTGCTAAGCAGCAGAAGCTCGAGACTGGCGACCCACGCTGGTTGACATACTACGATCCTGCATTTGCTGAGGCAGAAAATATTGATCTTGCACTGACTGATGGTGCTGAGATTTCTTCTGCTCTTGCAAAATACATCGACGAGAAGGAGATTGACAAGGTTGGCGCAATTTACATCCATTTGGAAGCTGGCGATTATACCATCGAGAAGAGCATTGAAGCTCCTAATACCTTCACGATGGTTGGACCAATAAATCTTTCTCTTGCAGACAGAGCTAAGATTAATGCTTCTAAGTTGGATGGTCCATTTGTGCTGATGAGCAAGGAACCAACACTTGAGACCAATGAAAAGGGCGCTTATGTCGGTGGCAGTGTATCGTTTACGGGTGTTAACATCGACAGCCTGAAGCAGCAGTTGGTTTATGCCAACAAGACCCAGTACTTGATGGAATATGTTGGTGTGTTTGACTGTGTCATCGGTATCGACGGTACTGCCAAGAAGACCATCTTCGACTTCAACGGTGGCGGTAATACAAGGTCGCTGAGTGTTTTAAGCTCTACCATCTGGGCTAATCCTACGAATGGTCAGAACGGTGGCTTCTTCAGCTCACAGAGCAGTAAGGATGTCCGCGAACTGGATGAGACTGCAACTCAGACGTTCGAAATTTACGCCACTACGCTGTACAACATTACCAATGGTAAGACTGTCAACAGCCTGCGCAAGAACAGCCAGGAGTATCAGAAGTTCATGGTAAACAAAAACATCATTGTAAACTGCGGTAAGTCTAACCAGTTCCTGAAGGGCTTGAACGCCGGTCAGGCAGGTAAGGATGTGAACTGGGAGGTTAACAGCAACGTCTTCAACTTCGACGGTGCTATCAGTGAAGAGCAGCAGATTGGTAGTTCTGCGGACAATATCAAGAACACGATTGATGTTCTGGTACGCTTCAAGGATGCCGAGAATGGTGACTTCACCCAGTGTTATGTCCTGCCAGAGGATGCTGGTGACCCACGCTGGTATGACGAGAATGCTCCGACGGCTATTGACACTGTGAAGGGTGACGTTGAGCGCGCTGATGACGGTGCTTGGTACACCATCCAGGGTGTTCGTGTTGACAAACCTTCTAAGGGTGTCTTCATCCACAATGGTAAGAAGGTCGTTGTGAAGTAAGTGATGTATGTCGTCATGGCATGACGACACACTAAACAATAAAAAAAGTGGCAACTATTTGTTTAGTTGCCACTTTTTTTGTACTTTTGCAGCATGATTGAGATAAAGAAGGTCGAAGACCGCAAGGGACTGAAGCAATTCGTGCAGTTGCGCTACGATTTGTACCGCGATTGTCCGTGGGCCGTACCGTTTTTATATTCTGACGAGATAAACACACTGAGCCACGACAAGAATGCTGCTTTTGAGTGTTGTGAGGCTGACTATTTCATAGCCTACAAAGACGGTAAGGCGGTAGGTCGCGTAGCAGCTATCATCAACCGTCGCGCCAACGAACGCTGGGAACGGAAGCAGGTGCGCTTTGGTTGGCTCGATTTCGTGGACGACCGTGAGGTGTCGAAAGCGCTGATGGATACGGTAGCGCAGTGGGGTCGCGAGCGTGGTATGACGGAGATGGTCGGACCTTTGGGCTTTACGGATATGGACCGCGAGGGCTTGATGATAGAAGGCTTTGAGGAAGACGCTACGATGTACGTCAACTACAACTACGCCTACTACCAGCAGCATATCGAAGAAATGGGCGGTTTCGAGAAGGACAATGACTATATGGAATACAAGGTGAAGGTGCCTGAGCAGGTGCCTGACAAGTTCCATAAGATAGCCGAAATGGTGTCGAAGCGCTATAACCTGCAGGTAAAGAAGTTCACTCGCAAGGAGCTGTTGGACGGGAATAAGGGTCGTGAGATCTTTGATATCATCAACGAGACCTATAATGACCTCTACGGCTATTCGCAGTTGTCGGACCGTCAGATTAACCAGTTGGTGGACGAATACATCAAGATAGCTGACTTGAATCTGATTACAGCCATTGAGGATTGGAACACCCCCGACCATAAGATGGTAGGTTTCGGCATTACGCTTCCCTCGTTTACGTCGGCACTGCGTAAGACGCGTGACGGACGACTGTTTCCATTCGGCTGGTGGCACTTGCTGCGCACGCTGAAATGGCACAAGACAAGCGTTGTCGATTTGTTGCTCATCGGTGTGTTGCCTGACTATCGCCAGAAAGGCGCCAATTCGTTGATTTTCGACGACCTCATTCAGTGGTTCCAACGCTATGGCTTCGAGTATGCTGAGGCCATGCAGCAGATGGAAACCAACGAGGGCGTTCGCTCGCAGTGGCAGTATCTCGAATCGCGTATCCACCGCAAGCACCGCTGCTATAAGAAAAAACTATAAACTGCGACGCGGTTTTATCATCCGTTGTCGCAGTTTTATTATCCATCGACGCAGTTTTAACAAACATTGGCGCAGTTTTAACTTTATCTACCCGTTTTGCCCTGTTTTGCTACGGACAAAACGGGCTTTTACTACGGGCTAAGCGATTTTTCTCTTCGGGCTCATTTCGCTCTTACTTCCGCCTTACGGTTGCCTTACCGTTTTTCCACTTCGGCCTCAATGAGTTTTAGCAGGCGTTCGACGGCTTCTTCCTCGGGAATGTTCTTCTCGACGCATTCCTTTCCGCGGTAGAGCGATATCTTGCCACGTCCTGCTCCGACGTAACCATAGTCAGCATCCGCCATTTCGCCAGGACCATTGACAATGCAGCCCATGATGCCAATCTTCAGACCAACCAGGTGGCTGGTAGCGGCTTTGATGCGTGCGATGGTTTCCTGCAGGTTGTAAAGCGTGCGGCCACAGCCCGGACAGGAGATGTATTCCGTCTTGGTGAATTTGATGCGGGCGGCCTGGAGAATGGCGTCAGCAAGGGTAACGAGCTGTTCGCGGCCAAACCGCGAACCACTCTGGGGGCCTTGGCCAGAGGCCTGTTCGGCGTTCTGTGCATCATGGTCAGAGGGCCGGTCGGCGCGGATGACGAGCTTTGTAGCGCGGCGATCGATGAGGAGGGCTCCTACGGCCATGGCGGCTGTGAGCTGGAGGGTTTCCCAGTCTTCGCAGCAAAACTGCGAAGCACTCGACAGGTCAAGCGTGATGGTGTCATCTTGGATGCTGGCTTCGGCTTCGGCGCGGAGGCGGGTGCATTCGGGGATGAGCTCCACCAATTTACGGGCAACGGGGATTTCGCATTCGGGCTCCTCGCTGAGTGATACGCGAATGGTATCGCCAATGCCTTCGGTAAGCAAAGCGCCAATACCAACGGCGCTCTTGATGCGTCCGTCCTCGCCTTCACCGGCTTCGGTGACGCCGAGGTGCAAGGGATAGTGCATGTCCTCAGCATCCATCGTCTTCACCAGCAGACGCACGGTGGTGACCATCACGACGGTATTCGAGGCTTTGATAGAAATTACAACGTCGTCAAACTGTTCGCGACGGAAGATACGCAGGAACTCCATACAACTCTCGACGATTCCCTCGGGTGTATCGCCGTAGCGCGACATGATGCGGTCGGAGAGCGAGCCGTGGTTTACACCGATACGCACGGCGGTGTGATGCTCCTTGCAGATATTGATAAAAGGCACGAGCTTGGCCTCAATCTTCTTCAGTTCCTCGGCATATTCCTCGTCGGTGTATTCCAGGTGTTTGAAAGTACGGCCTGGGTCGACGTAGTTGCCGGGATTGATGCGGACTTTCTCGCAGTACTGTGCAGCGACATCGGCTGTATGTGCCGTGAAATGTACGTCAGCCACCAGAGGGGTGTTGTAGCCGTCAGCCTTCAGACGGGCAGAGATCTTCTTCATATTCTCTGCTTCGCGAGTGCCTTGGGTGGTGAAACGCACCAGTTCACCGCCAGCGTCGATGATGCGCTTGGCCTGAGCCACGCTGGCTTCCGTGTCGTTCGTGTCCGTAGTCGCCATCGACTGGATGCGGATGGGGTTATCGCCCCCGATGGCGATATTACCTACGTGACAAACCGTGCTAATTCGTCTTGTACTCATACTTCACTTCTGCTAAGTCCTTATTTGCCTTTTCAATCTTGGCCTTGAGGCCGCTTTTGTAGTCGGCCAGTCGCTGGGCAATGGCATCGTCGGTCAGTGCCAGCATTTCGACAGCGAGAATAGCTGCATTCTGGGCGGCATTGACACCGACAGTGGCTACAGGAATGCCCGGAGGCATCTGGATAATCGAGAGCATGGCATCCAGTCCGTCAAGCATTCCCTTGATAGGTACACCGATGACAGGCAGCGTCGTCGAAGCGGCAATGACGCCAGGCAGTGCTGCGGCCATGCCAGCGGCAGCGATGATGACTTTCAGTCCGCGTCCTTTTGCGCCACGGGCAAACTCCTCTACAGCTTCGGGGGTGCGATGTGCCGAGAGTGCGTTGACTTCAAACGGAATCTGTAAGTCGTTGAGTTGCTTACAGGCTTTCTCCATAACGGGCAGGTCACTGGTGCTGCCCATGATAATGCTTACTAGTGGGGTCATATTTTTTTACGTTATTTCGTTATATCGTTATTTCGTGATTCCGTGATTCCGATGTTTAAAGGAAAAGTATCGCGATGGCGGCGCTGAAGAAACCCGTCCAGAATCCGACGACCACCTGAGCCAGCGTATGTTGGCGCAGAATCATACGGCTGGTGCCGACAATTCCGCCTACGATGAATACCAGACAAAGCCACCACACAGGATTGAATCCCAAGTAGTAGGCAAAGGCAAAGAGTGCTCCGCCCACGCCTCCGATGGCTGCCGTGTGGGTGGAAATCTTCCACCAGACGTTGATGAGTGCACAGACAATCTGCAATGTCAAGGCAGCCACCACGATAGATCCCATGAAGTGAGGCATGTGGAGACGCTCCATCACATAGATACACGTGAAATAGCAGATGATGGAGATGACGTACGGCACCATGCGTCGTTCGCGATGGCCCAGTTCGATGAGGCTCCAGCCCTGATAGCGGCGGTAGAGGTGGATGAGCAGGGTAGGGAGGAGGATCGTGAACAGATAAGTCAGCAGCAGTACCTGTAGCTTATAGGGCCATGAGAACATACTGAGATAGCTGAACACGAAGAGAACCACCAGTCCTACGATGGGCAGGTAGAATGGCGTGAACACCATGCTCATGATGCGAGCAACCAAGATGATTTCCTTTTCTCGTTTCATTTTCTAAGTCTTGCTACTGGGATGCCCAGTTGTTCGCGATATTTCGATACCGTACGGCGGGCTATGGGATAGCCTTTTTCGGCCAGCAGGTCTTTGAGTGTCTCGTCGCTCAGGGGCTTGCGCTTGTCTTCCGCTTCGATGAGTTCCTGGAGGGCGGCCTTGATTTCGCG
>CADCDY010000005.1 GCA_902800245.1 uncultured Prevotellaceae bacterium | reverse complement strand
CACCACCTCCACCAACACCAATCACCTTGATGATGCTATTCTCTTTCTCGGGCTCGCCAAAATCGAGCAATATGTTATTATCCATAATTCTATTCTTTTTAGGGTTAATAGGGATGTAAGGGGAAATTAGGGGTTATTCTTCATCTTCTTCTACCATTTTCTTTCCAAACTCCTTGAGACCCTTGAAGGCCTTGTTCCAGAAGCTATTCTCCTTCTTTATGCGGGCTGCCTCACGAGCTTCCTCTTCAGCTTTCTCACGGGCCTGACGCTCCTCTTCTTCCTTTTTGCGCAAAGCCTCTTCTTCAGCACGACGGACCTCCTCGGCCGTACGTATAACGCCAGCAGGAGTCTCCGAAGCCTGACGGGCTCGACGCTGTTCGAGAGTCTCAGGCGTTATAACGGTACGTTGCTGATTGGCAAAGAGGTCATTACTCAAGGGCAGCTCACTGCCAGCACAATTGATATCACCCTTGGCCAACAGTCCCAACACGGTATTCATCATGGCATCGTGAGCATTGATTTCTGCAATAGTCGACGTGATGGTCTGCGTCACGAATTTGGCTATGCGGATCTTGTCAATATGCGTATAGTTCTGGAAAGCCTTCTCGATATCTCTCAGATTAGAGCCGCCACCAGTGAGGATGATACCGCCCAGCAGCTTGTCGCAGAACTCCTCGGGGACCTGACACCAGACATTGGCAATGATTTCCTCCAGACGACCCTCGACAATCTCAATGAACTTGCGCGTTTCCACCTGACGATCCTGATCGATGGAGTATTTCATATTGTTATCGATGTCGTTGTTTTCCGTAAAGGCCGAAGCATACTTGAGCTTCATCTTCTCAGCATCACTCTCCTCCATCTGCAACGAGGCAATATCCTTCGTGATATTGTTGGCACCGAGAGGAATGACGGCCAGATGACGCAGGATGTTCTTCGAATACACGCTCACCGTCGTCGTGTCAGCACCTAGGTCGACCAGTGCACAACCCGAACGGCGCTCAGCCTCGGTGAGCACGCTATCGGCCAAGGCCAACGGAGCAAGATATAGTTCGGCAATATTAATGCCCGCGGTCTCGAAACATTTGTTGAGGTTGGCGTAAAAAGACTTTCGCTGCAGTATATTTAGGAAGTTACCCTCAATACGATTACACTGAATACCCACAGGGTCGAGCTGGAACTGCGAATCCACCCTATACTCCTGCGCTGCAGCATCAATTATCTGCTGGTCAGGATATTTCATGTTACGGTTCTCATCCATCAGTTCAATCACCATGTCCTGCGTGACCTGCATGCCATTGGGCAGGTCTTTAGCAATCAGATTGCGAATAGAGCGAATAGACTGTCCGCCCACACCAACATACACCTGAGTGATACCCGTCTTGAGCTGTTTCTCCAGACGGTTGATGATGTTGGTCAGGCACTGGGCTGTCTTATCGATGTTGTAAACCACACCTTTGCGGATGCACGACGAGGAATCCTCCTTGACACAAGCCAACACCTGAATGCTGCCGTCAAGGTTTTTCTTTCCCGCAATACCGGTAATCTTGGATGATCCCAGTTCAATAGCTACGATAAAGTCCTTTGCCATATAATTAACTTCTTAAACTTCTCTTACTTCTTTAACTTCTTTTCTTCTTACAAATAATCTGATTGTCAAATTCCAGACTGATATATGAATACTTGTTCCAACCAGCTTTGCTTAACCCATACTTATAGAACTTCTCCAAACGGTCCAGTTTTCTGGCAATATCAGTAGGCTGCCCCAGATAAATGATATGTTCACCAACACGGGGAATCATTTCTATAGAACCATCTGTCAACACGTTGAGTTGCTCCGCCTGCGAACGCCACATCTTGTTTTGAATAAGATAGTTGCCAACATTAGCCAACACGTTCTTGGCATACTTCTTGGTTACATGACCTGACACAATAACTAAATCACTGGCAAACTGGGTATTAGGCATGATATTACCATGCGTGTCGACATAGTAGTCTTCACCATTGTCGGCTTTAACACGAGCCACAGGAAGACGCTGCTTCAGGTGGATGAACACACGTCCTGACTGCGTCTTGTAACACTGGGCACTTTCTACAAAGGGGTTTTTAACCAGCGACTCCTCAATACGTCGGGCCGACACCTGACTCATCGGGTCGCCCAACGGATAAAGGCGTGCGTGCTGCAATTCATGCTTGATCTCGTCTGGAGTCAGAAATCCTTTCACCACCCCTTCCTCAATGTCGATTTTTACCTCAGTACACACATCGGAAAGCTCGTCAGGACGGTTGAAAGCCGTGATGGCGAGAACCAGATAGACTGCCAGAGCCATGTCTATCAGGATGATGAATGATTTCTTCCAGTTGACGCTCATATATTATTGTTTACTTCTTATTATTCAAAATCCTGGTGATATCAGGAACCATATTATCAAGGTCACCAGCTCCCAGTACAATGAGGACATCAAAGTCACGGGATTTTATGAGTGGTAACACCTGATCTTTCTGAATGATTTGTTTCTCAATACCGGGACGCAGGTTGTCATAGATCAACTGCGAGGTGACACCCTCAATAGGGAGTTCACGAGCTGGATAAATCTCCGTAAGGATAACCTCATCCAACAGACTCAGCGCATCCGCAAAATCTTTATAGAAATCACGGGTACGGGTATAGAGGTGAGGCTGGAAAATAGCCGTAATTTTACGCTCTTGATACAATTCACGGATGCTGCGCGCACTCTGATAGATTTCCTTCGGATGATGAGCATAGTCTGAAAGGAAGACGTGGCGGTCGTTCTTGATCTTGAAATCGAAACGACGCTCAACACCGGCATAAGTTTTCATACCGATACGCAACTCCTCTGCCGTACAGCCAGCAAGCTGAGCCATTGCCATTGCCGCAATGCCGTTCTCAATGTTGATAGGAACAGGCTGACCTAACTGGACGTTCTTAATCGACTCAAAAGGCGAGATGAAGTCAAAAGTGATTTCACCATTGGCAATACGAATGTTCTCCGCATGGAAATCGCCCTCATTCAGAGCGTAGTCATAGCGGTGTACACCTGAAGGTAAATTCTCTTGCATCTCCAAGCCACGATGGATAATCAGTGCACCCTGAGGCTGAATCAATTCCGTATAATGACGGAAACTGTCCAGATAAGCCTCCTTGGTACCATAGATGTCCAAATGGTCTGGGTCTGTCGATGTAATCACCGTCATATAGGGCGACAGCCAATGGAACGAGCGATCGAACTCGTCAGCTTCTATCACGACATAATCTGAGTCGGAAAGGATATAGTTCGTGCCATAGTTCTTAGAGATGCCTCCAAGAAAAGCGTTACAGTCCAGATGACTCTGGTGCATGATATGTGCACACATCGTCGACGTTGTCGTCTTACCATGAGTACCTGCCACACATAATCCCTTGTGTTTACGGGTCAGGGTGCCTAATACCTGAGCACGCTTCTGAATCTCAAAGCCATGGTCACGGAAATATTTCAATTCCTGATGGCTTTCGGGAATGGCTGGAGTATAGATAATCAGGCTGGACTCCGGTCTGCGACAGGCATGGGGAATTTCCTCCACATTCTCTTCATAATGGATCAATGCGCCTTCCTTCTCCAATTGGCGTGTCAGTGTGCTTGGCGTCTTATCGTAACCGCCTACCACAACGCCACAATGGATAAAATAGCGCGCAATGGCACTCATGCCAATACCGCCTACCCCAATGAAATAAACTGCTTTTATATCTTTTATTTCCATTTACTTTTTACCTTTTTACTTTTTTGCAAGTGATACCACCTCCTTGGCAATTATTTCAGCCGAATCAGGCAGTGCCATCTTCAAGATATTCTCACTGAGAGTCTGCAACTTCGCATCATCCTTCACCGTATCGATAGCCAACGGCATCAATAATGCCGGAGCCTCAACATCCTTGACGTAGAGTGCAGCCTCCTTGTTGACCAATGCCAGCGCATTCTTTGTCTGGTGATCTTCTGCCACATTGGGGGAAGGAACAAGGATGACTGGTTTTCCAAGCAGACAGAATTCACTGATAGAACCCGCACCCGCACGGCTGACAACCAAATCTGCTGCTTTATAGGCGGCACCCATATCACTAATAAAATCTGTCACGACCAGATTCTCCAACTTTTCTTCCTTGGCAAGCTGCTCTTTAATCTGCTCAAAATAATACTTACCTGTCTGCCAGATAAACTGTACACCACTCTGACGGATGTCGTCAAGGTGTTTCAGCACACTCTCGTTAACGGTACGTGCACCCAGACTTCCACCTACGATGAGCACTGTCTTCTTCGATACATCAAGACCAAAGAAACGAAGAGCCTCAGCCTTGGTCTGCGTATTCTCCAACAGTTGTTGACGCACGGGATTACCCGTCAACAAAATCTTATCTGCAGGGAAGAAACGCTCCATACCTTCATAGGCCACACAGATCTTTGCCGCCTTCTTGGCAAGCAGCTTGTTGGTAACACCAGCATAGGAGTTTTGTTCCTGAATCAGACAGGGAATACCCATGGCTGCCGCCTTGTTCAACGTCGGACCGCTGGCGTAACCACCTATTGACATTCTTCAGCAGGTTCTTACGGTCGAAACCCTGGATAGGCAAACCTTTTATCTCGTAGCCGGCAGCTGGCACACGTTGCATTTCCATGCGTCCTAAGGCGCCTACAAATAGTATCTTGGCTTCAGGATGCATCGCCTTGACGGCATTGGCAATAGATACAGCTGGAAAGATATGTCCACCCGTACCGCCACCGCTGATTATCACTCTTAACTCATCATTCATAAGTGTTCTATCTCTAATACGCTACAAAAGTACAAATTTTCTATCAATTCAAGCCCTATTTGGCTCATTTTCTTTCACTTTCTTCATTTTTGCTGACCTACTGACACTCAAAATGGCTCCAATATAAGCACAATTGATGATTGTCGACGTACCACCTTTGGAGATGAGCGGCAATGGCTGTCCCGTGACAGGGGCCAATCCGACTGCTACCATCATGTTGAAAGTGGCCTGTATAACCAACAACAGTCCAAGACCCATCGCCAGAAATGCCGGGAAATTGTTCTCACACCGGCTGGCAATACGTGCACAACGATAAAGCAGGACAATATAGAGGAACATAACCGCAAAAGCGCCCACAATTCCCAATTCCTCGATGACGATGGCATAGATGAAGTCCGAGAAGGCTTGCGATAAGAAGTCACGCTCCGTGCTCTTACCAGGTCCTTTACCGATGACACCACTCGACACAATGGCAATATTGGCATGAGCCACCTGGGCATCTTTGTCAAGATCGTACTCCTGAGGGGTCGGTTTGGGTTTGCCAAACTTCATGATACGACTCTTCCACGTGTCTGCACGGTGGAACATCTTTTCCACGAAGTTCTTTTTTTTCTTGGGCTGGTTGGCCTGATCAACCTGCTCGGTCTTGGTCAGCGTCTTTTCTTCATCACTGATATCGTGACCGACCAGCATAACCATCGAAACAGCCACAACAGCAATAAAGATAATGATACCCGCTAGTTTACCAAGCTGTTTCAAAGAAACCAGACCGATAAACATCATCAGGAATACTACAGCAAAGAGCATCGCTGCCGTAGAGAGGTTCTCCAAGCCTATCAGCAAACAGGCTGGAATAGTAATCGAAAGAATCCACTTAAAGGCTTTTTTGTCTGCCCCATTCTCACGCTGCATAGCGGCAAGAATCTGTGCTACAGCCAACACAATCGTTCCCTTGGCAATCTCTGAAGGCTGGAACGTGAAACCAAACAGGTTAATCCAACGTCCGGCATCACCGACCTTCGTCCCTGCCAGCAAAACCCAGAGCAGGGTAATCACTGAAATCAGCATCAGGAAGGGTGTCATCAACTTGAAATATCGACACGGAACATTCAGTGTGAGAATAGCAACTACAACACCTGCCATAATGGTGAAGGCATGATAGGCTATTGGTCCTACGTAGTTCTGACTCTTATACGTCAGTCCGCTGGAAGCCGAGAAGACTTCCACGACACTAATCATACAGAGAAAGAAGAACACCATCCAGATGACCTTGTCGCCTTTGAAGAGATTACCTATTCGATTGTTCATATTATTCTAGTATTTCTAGAGATTCCAGATTATCTAGAGACTTCTTGCTAATTCCTTAAACTGTTCACCACGGTCTTCCATATTCTTAAAGAGGTCGAACGATGCACAACAGGGTGACAACAACACCGTCATGCCGGGTTCGGCCATCTCGTAACAAGCTGCCACACAATCTTTCATGGAGTGGGTGTCACGAACGGGAATGCCCAATGAGTCGAAGTTGTCGTGCAGCTTCTGATTGTCAGCACCCAGATAAACCAATCCGGCACATTTCTCCTTCACCAACGGTTTGATAGGCTCGTAGTCATTGCCCTTGTCTTTACCGCCAATGATAAGGATTGTCTTGGTCTTCATCGACTCCAGTGCATACCAGCACGCGTCGACATTGGTAGCCTTCGAATCGTTGATATACTGGACACCACGAACGGTGCACACCTTCTCCAAGCGATGCTCCACACCTGGGAAATCGCTCAACGACTTACGAATATTCTCTTTCTTAATACCTGCGACATTTGAGGCGATACCTGCAGCCAGCGAGTTATAGATGTTATGCTTACCTGTCAGGCTCAGCGATTCTTGTTCCATATTAAACGGCTCGGGCTTCTCAATCTTATACTGCCCTTCCTCGATATAACCGATACTACCGTTCTCCTTCAACTCGGAGAAGGGGTACTGAATGGCCTTGATGTCATACTTCTCCAATTCCCTCTTAATAATTGGGTCATCATTCCAATAGATGAAGGCATCCTGCGGCGTCTGGTTCTGGATGATACGCATCTTGGCGTCCACATAGTTCTGCATCTTGAAATCATAACGGTCCAGATGGTCTGGCGTGATATTGAGCAGAATAGCAACATTAGCACGGAAATCGTACATATTATCGAGTTGGAAAGAGGACAACTCAATGATGTAATACTCATGCGGGTCCTCAGCAACCTGCAGGGCCAGTGAGTTGCCGATATTACCAGCAAGACCGGCATCATAGCCTGCCTCCTTGAAAATATGGTAGATAAGGCTCGTCGTGGTGGTCTTGCCATTCGAACCTGTAATACAAATCATCTTCGAATGAGTATAGCGACCGGCAAACTCAATCTCACTGATGATGTGAATGCCTTTCTCCTTGATCTTTACAATCATCGGGGCCGTATCGGGAATGCCCGGACTCTTGATGATTTCGTCGGCATCCAGAATCTTCTCTTCCGTATGGTGACCTTCTTCCCAACAAATCTGGTGGTCATCCATCAGCTTCTTATACTTATCATTGATCTTCGACATGTCGCTGACAAACACGTCGAAACCTTGTTTCTTGGCCAAAACGGCAGCTCCTGCGCCACTCTCTCCGGCTCCTAATATGACTATCTTACTCATCTTTATCTAATCTTCAAAGTAATAATCGTTAATGCTGCTAATATAATCGTGGTAATCCAGAAACGAATGGTAATCTTCGACTCATGGAATGGACGGTGGGGCCAGCTCTTCAAAATATACGTGCTGGTCTGGTCCAACTGGGAGTCAAGTTTACGGAAGGTATCGTGGATAGGGGTCGCACGGAATACTCTTACGCGCTTTCCCTTACGCTTCTGTAACTTAAACCACTGAGTCTGGATGATGACGCTCAGACTTTCAATAAAGAAAATTCCACATAGGATGGGGAGCATCAATTCCTTATGGATAATGACAGCACAGACACCGACGATACCACCAATGGTCAACGAACCCGTATCGCCCATAAATATCTGGGCGGGGAAGGCATTGTACCAAAGGAAACCCACCATTGCACCGATAAAGGCAGAAAGGAACACCACCAGTTCCTGCGAACCAGGGATATACATAATATCGAAATAGGCAGCATAGATGATGTGGGACGAAATATAGGAGAAAATCAACAATGCCGCAGCGATAATAGCCGAATTACCAGCACACATACCATCCATGCCATCATTCAGGTTGGCACCGTTCGACACTGCCGTCACGACGATAATCGTCATGATGACAAACAATATCCAACCTGCTGCTACCTTATACTCACCCAAGAACGACATAATATTGGAGTAGTTCAGGTTATGATTCTTGATAAACGGAATGGTGGTCTGCAATGACTTCACGGCCTCCGTCTTGTGCTTTACCACTATTTCTTGATTCTGCTTGACCTCAGACACATTCTCTCGGACTACAGCATCAGGACTGAGCCAGAGTGTCAGGCCGACAATGAAACCGATTGACACCTGTCCCACGATCTTATAGATACCTTTAAGACCCTCCTTGTTCTTGCGGAAAATCTTGATGTAGTCATGATGTTACGCATACGTCCCAACAGCAGTACGGGAATCAGGATGCTGACAATGATGATGATACCACCCATCGTGGGAACGCCTTTTTTCTCTACACCGAACGGGTCGATACTGGGATCGCGGGCGGTCTCAGAGATATTGCGACGCTTCATCCATTTGATGAAATACTCACCAAACCACGCTGAGATAACGAGCGACAGGATGAGTGCCAACAACGAACGGAATGAGATATACGACCAGAGGTGTGCACCCGGGATATCATACTGCTCTAAGAATCTGAAAATATAGTATAGCATATTATTTCCTTTTCCGTTATTACGTTATATCGTTATTACGAATTGATTCCAAAAATCTCCCTAACAATCTCCCTGTCGTCAAAATGGTGCTTCACACCCTTGATTTCTTGATAGTCTTCATGACCCTTGCCGGCAATGAGAATGACATCACCCTTTTGGGCCAGCATACTGGCCGTACGGATAGCTTCCTTGCGGTCTACAATACTCACTACCTTCTTCATCTGCTTTGCGTCAAGACCTGCCAACATATCGTTGATGATATCCTGAGGTTCTTCAAAACGCGGATTATCAGAGGTGATAATGACCTTATCGCTCTGCTTGACGGCCTCCTGAGCCATCAACGGACGCTTGCCCTTGTCACGGTTACCACCAGCACCACAAACGGTAATGACTTGTCCACCCTTACCATCCAGCACCTCATGAATGGCATTGAGCACATTCTCCAAGGCATCGGGCGTATGGGCATAGTCTACGATAGCGGTCACTCCATCCTGTGAACGGATAGGTTCCAGTCGACCTGCCACACTCTTCAACGTGCTGAGCACCAAGAGGATATCCTCTGGTTTCTTTCCTAACATCACAGCAGCGCCATAGACTGCCAAGAGATTGGAAACGTTGAACTTTCCAATAAACTGAACACCTACCTCGCGACCGTCAATCTCCAGATACATGCCTTCGAAATGACACTCGATGATACGGGCACGGAAATCAGCCATCGAACGGGTACTATAGGTCTTCACCTGTGCCTTCGTATTCTGAACCATCACACGACCATTCTTATCATCGGCATTCGTAATGGCGAAAGCATCCTTTGGCAGCCCATCGAAGAAAGCTTTCTTGGCATCACGGTAGTTCTCAAAGGTCTTGTGGTAGTCCAGATGGTCACGAGTGAGGTTAGTAAAGAGGCCACCTGCAAATTTCAGTCCGCCAATACGCTTTTGGGCGATAGCATGACTGGAGCACTCCATAAAGGCATACTCACAGCCTGCCTCTACCATCTTAGCCAACAGTCGGTTGAGTTCGATGGGATCTGGGGTGGTATGGTCGGCAGGAATAACTTCGTCCTCAATATAGTTGCTGACAGTAGAAAGCAGACCGCACTTGTGACCAAACTTACGGAACATATTATATAATAAGGTGGCAATAGTGGTCTTGCCATTGGTTCCTGTCACACCGACCAGTTTCAACTTCTGCGATGGCTCACCATAGAAGATGGTAGCTACCTTTCCAACAGCATCTTCCGTCGAGGCAACCTGCACATAGGTCACACCACTGTTCGCGATTGCGTCAATGTCGGGCAAATCCTCACACAGCACAGCCTTTGCTCCCAACTCAATAGCCTTGGGAATAAAGCGGTGACCGTCTGTCTGCGTACCCTTCATTGCCACGAAAAGATGACCATTCTCTACCTTGCGGGAGTCAATGTTCACCCCCGTGATGTCCACCTCTGCATCACCCACGATAGCCAGAGGAGTTACATGCTTCAATAGTTCTGTCAGCTTCATATATACCTTATTATATTATTAATGTAACGTCAAAACACATTCCCCGCCCTTGACGATTTCCTTGCCGGCAGGATAACTCTGCGACTTCACCTTGCCACGACCTTGTATCTTCACCTTCAGACCTCGGCTCTCCAACACATAGACGGCATCCTTGGCACCCATGCCTGTCACATCGGGCGTCACAGTCTCGCCATATACTTTGGCCGGCTGACTGACACGCTTGTTGACGCCTAACTCACCCAAGATGAAATTGGCCGATGCGGCATCACCATTCTTCACATCTGGAATGACTACCGAATGTTCGTCATGGGCATCGTCCACGCTCATCTTCAGATGACGTGCCATCACTCCCTCAGCGATATGATGGAACACAACACCACTCATACCACCACCTGAAGCGGGCAGTCCGGACTTTTTGATACAGACGATACAGGAGTAGCGGGGATTATCGGCAGGGAAATAGCCTGCAAACGAGAGCCAGTATTGTACCACACCGCTCTTATAACCGGACTTACCCTGTGACACCTGGGCTGTACCGGTCTTTCCTGCCACTTTGAACAACGGCGAACCGGCCTTACGACCCAGTCCTTGACTAACGACATGCTCCAGAATGGTCTGAATAGTCTTAAGCGCCTCAGGTCTTGCAATGCGCTCCTTGATGACCTCTGGCTCGAATTCCTTGATGGTCTCGCCATTCTTGACAATCTTCTTGACGAAACGCGGTCTCATCATCTTACCGTTATTGGCAATGGCATTATAGAACGTCACCGTATTGATGGGGGCAATCTGCGTCTCATAGCCTATCGACATCCAAGGCAACGTAGTGGCATACCAGTTGTCATCATAACGCCCATTCTTCTTACGCTGCGGCATACGGATAATGGGAGGACGATAACCGGGAAGGATGTCCTGCAACTTCAGGTCCTGACCGATACCTACCCTGTAAAGGCCTTTGACATAGCGTTCGGCCTCGTTGTGGTAGAACTTGTCTATCACATGGCTCACACCGATATTCGAACTGACCTCCAGCGTTCTGGCTACATTGATATCACCATAGCCGCCACGACGCCAGTTGTGGTCTTTCATCTCACGGCCATACATCGGCATGACACCACCTCCGGTATGGATGATGTAACTGGTATCCCGAGGATTCTCTCCCAACACCTTATCATCCAACGCAACTAGTATAGAGGCGGTCTTAAACACAGAACCTGGTTCACAGCGGTAACTCATGGCCGAATTGACGGCTTCGATGTAGTTGCCGTTTTCGTTCCTCATCAGATTAACAATAGCCTTCACGTCTCCGGTCTCTACTTCCATCAGGATAGCCACACCCAACTCACCATTGACCTCCGGCCGCTTCAGCATATCCAGCAACGAACGCTCTGCCAAGTCCTGCATATTGACATCAATGGTCGTCACGATGTCACAACCGTCTTCAGGCAGGGTCACGGGGATATTCATATATTTATTCAGCACCTTGCGGCGACCCGTAATACCAGGAATACCACGAAGGACAGAATCGTTGGAGAGTTCCAGACCATAATAGGCGGAGTCTTTGGCACCATACAGACCACCGATAGTACGCATGGCCAAAGAGCCAAACGGACGGCGGCGGGAATTGAAGGGCTCATCATGGAAACCACTCTTATAACGGGGCATATTAAAGAATGGCAACTGACTGACCTCGACAAAGGTGTTATAGTCGATACGGCGTTTCCAGATGGGCCAGTGGCGGGCACCTGTAGAACCGTTCTTGTTGACCTTATGGCGTCCCTCCTCCAAATCGTGCTTGAACTCTGCCGCAGATTTCGACGGGAAAATCTTGTTCAGACCATTACAAACAGAATCCAACTTGTCAAGCCACAACGAGTCGTCCTTCTCAAAAGCTGCTGCCTGGAAATCCATAAAGATCTTATATTCCGGAATAGAAGTAGCCATCAACTGTCCGTCACAGCTGAGGATATTGCCTCGGTTGGGCTTCACGCTGACACTGTCACGCTTCAAGCGGTCGGCAACCTCCGTCCAGTACTGCTTCTTGGCAGTCATGATATAGAGGGCCTTGCCTATCACAGCAAGCCCGATGACTGTCAGTAGCACTGCAATCATCATGTATCGGGGCATGACTTTATCGTTATCAAACTTACTCATCTCTTCTTATTCCGGCACTTCAATGATGTAGGGCGGCTGGTCGGCTTGATGCAACAGCGAGTCCTGATTTTGTTTTAATATCTCTAAGACATGACTTTCACGGCATTTTTCCGTCAATGTACTCGACGAGGAAAGAGCCTTGTATTTAGCGTCAGTCAGTTTCTGCTCGAGCTTGTCAATGGCAATCATGTCCTGCTGACACTGATAACGGAAGGCTACATAGACAATAGAGAAGGCTACAATCAAGACAAACAGCCATATCTGCGAACGAACTACTTCCGTCGTCAGCAGGTCACCACCCAGTATGGTGCGCAGGTTCAGCTGGCCGGAAGGTTTCGGGTCTTCCTCGCTAGCCGACTCCTTGATCATCTGAATCGTCTCCTTCAGTGTTGACTCCTTGGCTTTGCCCTCTTCCTCGGCTTCGGAAACATGTTCCTCGGCCTGGGGCTGTTCCTCTATCACCAAGGGCACCTCGTCTTGTTTCTTGTTTTCTGCCATTATATTTTCTCCGCTATTCTCAATTTTGCACTTCTACTACGTGGATTACGCTGCTGTTCGTCCTCCGTGGGAGTAATCATCTTCTCAACCATCCGATAGGGCGACGAGATACGGCCAAAAAAGTCCTGCTCAACCTTACCTTCTGCATTGCCGGCTTTCATGACGTTCTTCACGATACGGTCTTCCAGCGAATGATAGGTAATGATACTTAGTCTTCCACCCTCATGAAGCAGTTCCGTAGCGCCTTTAAGCATATCACGTAAGGCATCCATCTCGTGGTTCACCTCTATACGCAGGGCCTGATACAACTTGGCCATATCTTTCTTCTCACGCTCAGAACGCATCAGAGGCTCAACAGCCTCAGCCAACTGACCCGTCGTCGTTATCTCATGCTGCCGACGACAGTCACATATCGCCTTGGCGATGCGACGGGCATTCTTCAATTCTCCGTAGAGATAGAACACATCGGCTAACCGTTCCTCACTATAGTTGTTCAGTATGTCAGCGGCCGTCTGTCCGGCACGTTTGTTCATCCTCATGTCCAACGGAGCGTCAAAACGGAAAGAGAAACCTCGCGTCTCGTCGTCGAAATGGTGACTTGACACGCCCAAATCTCCTAACAGACCGTCAATCTTCTCTACTTCATAGTAGCGCATCCACTGACTGATATATCTAAAGTTGCTGCGAACGAAGGTAAATCTATCATCATCGACAATATTTTTCTCCGCATCAGCATCCTGGTCGAAGCTATACAGATGACCTTTCTTGCCCAGACGGGACAAAATCTCTTTCGAATGGCCACCACCGCCGAAAGTTACATCCACGTAAATGCCGTCGGGCTGGATACCCAGCCCGTCGACGCTCTCTTTTAAGAGAACAGGAACGTGATATGTCTCTGCGGTTGTTATCATTATTTTCTATCGTTTTCAGGGTCATTCTTGCTCTACCATCATCAACTGTTCAAGGGCATTGCCGAAGTCCTCTGGCTTCATTTGCTGTTCTTCGGCCTTACGACTGCTCCATATCTCAATGGTGTCATCCATGCCGACAAACTTAATGTCCTGGTCTATCTCAGCCATACGTAGATAGCGTTTCGGAATCAAAAAGCGTCCGTTACCGTCAAGGGTCACCAGTTCTACTTCCGACACGAACTGACGAAAGACCTGCTGTTCCTGACGGTTCCATCTGTTGAGACGTGCCCTCAACAAATCCATCTGCTCATTCCACACGCTTTCAGGATACAACACCAGACAGGCTTGGAACACATCCTTGCGCAATACAAGGCGTTCCTCACCACCTGCCTGCAAAACCTTGCGGAAGGTGGCGGGAAGGAATGCACGTCCCTTCACGTCAATCTTGGCTTCTATATTACCTAAAAAACGCATGCGTACCTCTTTTATATATTTTTATATACGAGTTTGGCTGCAAAGGTAATCATTTTCCCCCACATTCCCCCACTTTTCTCCACTTTTTTTAGTGAATAAACTATAAAAAGTTACTTTATTGCACATTTTTCTAAAAAAGTGCAATCATAATCTAAATAAAATCACTATCTTTGCATCCTGTTAGGGACAATATAGAGAAATGGGACAGATAACGGAGAAAACAATTGACATTGATCAGATACTAAAAAACAAAATGGGGTCCAAGGCAAAATGGATTCCCGGTTTCTTAGTATCGTGGCTCAAACGTGTTGCGCATCAGGATCAGGTGAACGCATTCCTTTGGGAATCACGCGATAAGGTGGGAACTCCGTGGCTCGAAGCCTGCGTAGAATATCTGCAGATGACTCTTAAGATAGAAGGAACGGAAAACCTACCGGCCAAAGATGACGGACGGCTATATACCTTCGTGTCAAACCATCCTCTGGGGGGCGCCGATGGTGTAGCACTTGGAGCCATCATCGGAAAACATTATGATTCCCGATTCCGCTATCTGGTCAACGACCTCCTGATGTACCTGCCCGGACTGGCACCACTCTGTATCCCCATCAATAAAACCGGTCACCAAAGTCGTAACTTCCCGGCTATGGTCAAGGCGGGATTCGAAAGCGACAACCACATGCTGATGTACCCGGCCGGCATCTGCTCACGCCGCAAGAACAAGGTCATCAGGGATATCCCTTGGTCGAAAACGTTCATATCAAAGAGCGTGGAATACCAGCGCGACGTCGTACCCATCCATTTCAGCGGTCAGAACTCCAACTTCTTCTACCGTTTGGCAAATTTCTCCGACCGTTTCCTACCCTTCAACCTTGCTATGCTTTTCCTCGTCGACGAGATGTACAAAAACGTCGGCAAGACATTCGAGGTGAAAATTGGGAAACCCATCCCCTGGCAGACCTTCGACAAAAGCAAAAGCCCATCGGAATGGGCACAATATGTGCAAGATCTGGTCTATAATCTCTAGCCTCTCTAGATTATCTAGAACATCTAGTTAACAACTATAATAGCTTCAAACAATGGAACAACCTATCATCTCTCCCATCAGCAAGGAAGTCCTCAAGAGTGAGTTGACGCCCGACAAGCAGTTGCGAATGACCAACAAGAGCAACAACGAAATCTACATCATTACGGCGCATAATGCTCCGAACGTGATGCAGGAGATTGGTCGTCTGCGCGAAATCGTATTCCGCGAGGCTGGCGGTGGAACGGGCAAGCCTGTGGATATTGATGAGTTCGACATCTGCGACAACTGCTACAAACAACTCATCGTCTGGAATCCAGAGGAGGAGGAGATTATAGGAGGTTACCGCTACCTGTTAGGTTCCGACTGGGAATACGACGAGAAGGGACAGCCCATCCTCGCTACCAGTCACATGTTCCATTTCTCCGAGAAATTTCTGAAAGATTATGCCCCTTGGACGGTAGAACTGGGACGCTCTTTCGTTTCACTACCCTACCAGTCATCCAAGATGGGTGCGAAGAGTATGTTTGCCCTCGACAACTTGTGGGATGGTCTGGGAGCACTGACCGTCGTCCGTCCTTCCGTGAAATACTATTTTGGCAAGATGACCATGTACCCCTCTTATATCCGCAAGGGACGCGACATGATACTCTTCTTCCTCAAGAAACATTTTGACGACAAGGAACGTCTCATCATTCCGATGAAACCATTGGAAATCGAGACAGATCCGACTGAATTGGAAGCGCTCTTCTGTGGCACAAACTTCAAGGAGGACTATATGATTTTGAATCGTGAAATCCGCAAACTGGGCTATAACATCCCGCCGTTGGTCAATGCCTATATGGGACTCTCACCGACCATGAAACTCTTTGGCACCGCCATCAACTATGGTTTTGGCGATGTGGAGGAAACGGGTATCCTCATAGCCATCGACGAGATTTTTGAATTCAAGCGCAAGCGCCATATCGACTCATTCATAGAGGCACACCGCGACGAACTCGAACTGACCTCTGGCGCCAACAAGCTGATTTACAAGGACAAAGACTAATTGTCAGATAATCGGCAACGAAATACCGTTAATCTTCTGATAGACATCCAGGGCATAGACATCCGTCATGCCTGAGATATAGTCGATGATAGCCATCAAGCGCGTCTCCAAGTCATCGGCATTGATGTCATACTGCGACGAAACACGCCCTATCAACTGTTGCGAATAATACCGTTCCGGATTCATCACCGCCTCGGTCATCTTGTCCATCAGTGTAGCCATAATCTGGTAACCCGACAACTCAACATCCAGTACAGGACGGCTCTTATAGATTTTCTGCACGGAGAGCTTGGCGCACCGTTTATAGGCTTCACACTGTTTGGGACTGATATGGTCTATCAGACTGCCCTCAAAAGTGCCATTCAATATCTCCTCCTCATGGTCCACAAAGGTCTTGACGCACTCATTCTCCAACTTACCAATGACACAAGCACGCAGATAGACCACCATCTCGTTCTCATCGGTCAACTGCTCGTCAACTATACGCTGCTTGATACGTTCTTGCGTCTCTTCATCAAAGAAATCAAGGAACAACTCCGACACCGTTTCATACGACAGGATCTTCAACTTATGGGCATCCTCCAAATCCATAATCTCATAGCAGATATCATCGGCAGCCTCCACCAAATACACCAACGGATGACGCACATAACGGAGGGGTTCACCGGGCTTCGACGTACAGAAAATACCCATTTCATCGGCTAATCGCTGATAGATTTCCTTCTCGCTGTCGAAGAATCCAAACTTCCCCTTCTTGCTGGGGGCCATCGATGAATAAGGATACTTCACGATACTGGCAATGGTGGAATAGGTCATCACAAAACCACCAGGACGACGACCCCTAAACTGATGCGTCAGCAGTCGGAAGGCATTGGCATTACCTTCAAAATGGGTGATGTCCGACCAGAATGCCGGCGACACCTTCTCTTTCAAAAACCGTCCTGCACCTTCGGTAAAGAATGTCTGAATGGCTTTCTCGCCAGAATGGCCGAAAGGCGGATTTCCCAAGTCATGTGCCAAACAGGCGGTAGCCACAATCTGTCCAATCTCCTCAAACAGGGTGCCGCGCAGTTCCGGATGACGGTCTTTCGTCAATAACCGGGTTACATCATTACCCAATGACATACCCACACTGGCCACCTCCAACGAATGCGTCAATCGGTTATGCACAAATACGCTACCCGGCAACGGGAACACCTGGGTTTTGTTCTGCAGGCGTCGGAACGGTGCCGAGAAAATCAGTCGGTCGTAATCACGCTTAAACTCCGTACGGTCGTCATGCCGTTCCACATGGCGGTGCTCCTGCCCCAGCCGCTTATTAGATATCAATTGTTTCCAGTCCATCATATCTTCTCTAATTTCTTAACTTCTTAAAACTCCACATACGGCTCCAACCGGCGAATAGCCTCCGGTGGGAAGTCCTTCGATAGGCGCAAATCATCCAAACTGGTAATCTTCCCGTGCAACCGGCGATAGTCCAAAATGGTCTTGGCCTGATAATAGTTAATATATGGATGCTTGCGCAACTGTTGTAAGCTCAACTTGTTGACATTCAACTTCTTAGGCGAAGCACCCTGAATCACAAAATATTTCTTCGACTCCTGCGGAAAACCCTCTATCTCGTCCAATTGGTCGACACTGACATAACCGCCCAACCATTGTCCGTGACGTACTATCTCCTTAGCATAATAGGTGCCAATACCTGGCACCGTCCGCAACTGTGTGGTATCAGCCGTATTCAGCACAACATGCTCGTTTTCCTTAATCTTAACGGGATACCGCAAACTAGAATCTCTAGACTCTCTAGTTTCTCTAGAATCTCTAGATTCTCTAGTTCCTACCAGCGTCGCCGCCGGCTGATAATCACTTGAAATCCGGATATACGGTTCCAACTCCCGATACTGCTTGACAGTCAGTCCATAGAGCTTGGCAAAATCTTCTTTCTGCCGGTAGATGCCTCCTTTCGCCCGGTATTTATAGATGTTCCTTACTTGCCACGGCTGCAATCCCAGTCGCAGCAATTGCGTACTATCTGCCGTATTGGGGTCAAACGGAAACCGCTCCACCGCGCGGCCCTCCACCGCATAATAGCTGTTACTAGAATCTCTAGTCTCTCTAGAATTTCTAGAAAATCTAGATCCTCTAGAATAACTAGAATCTCTAGTCTCTTCGTCTCCTTGCGTCGACGTCGGCGGGTTCTCCCCGCCGATCCATATCCCCACCAGCGCCAATACCCCGACACATACCGCGGCAATTGCTACCCTTCGGTCATTTCGGTTCATATCAAACCAAATTGGTGCAGGAAAATAAACAATATCGCCAATGGACAGACGTACTTCACCAGGAATAGATACAGGTGGAAGAACCGTCCGCGCAGCGTTCCCCAGTTGGTAAATTCGTCGCGCACCAACTTATGCGGTACGAACCATCCGATAAAGATACATGTCAGGAATCCGACGACAGGTAGGAATATCTGTCCCGTCACGAAGTCAAAGATGTCAAACAGCGTCTTTTCCCATACCGTCATAAACTCTACCGCACCCAGCGATAGCGAACACAGACAACCAATGATTATCGTCGTAACGGTCACGATGAGTGCCGCCTTCTTACGGGTAATGACGAGCTCCTCATGAAGGAAAGCCGTCGACACCTCATGCAGCGATATCAGCGACGTCAGTGCTGCCAGCGTCAACAGTGCAAAGAACACCAGCGAGATAACGTAGCCCAGTACGGGAATGCCCGCAAAGGCCTGCTGGAACACGTTCGGCAGGGTGATAAATACCAACGAGGCACCCGAGTCCGGACTCACGCCCACGGCAAAGGCCGCAGGGAATATCATCAGTCCTGCCAGAATGGCCACGATACAGTCTATCACTGCTATCTGCGTAGCCGAACCCGTCAGGTTGGTCTCTCTCGAGAAATAGCTGGCATAGGTACACAGACACCCCATGGCAATACTCAGCGAATAGAACGCCTGCCCCAAGGCACTCAAAAACACGTCGCTATTGATTTTCGTAAAGTCGGGCTTAAACAGGAAGTCGATACCCTTCTCGGCACCTGGCAACATACACGACGCCACCACGATAACCAGTAATAATATAAATAAGGTGGGCATCATCACCTTCGAGGCACGCTCGATACCGTCTCGCACACCCTTTTCGATGATCAGATACGTCAGTCCCAACATGATGACCGTCCACAATACGGGTTTCACGGGGTCGGTACTCAACGACGCAAAATACTGCTTGAAATACTCCGGCGACCCCGACATATGTCCTACCAGCGACGCCCAGATATACTGTCCGCACCAGCCCGCCACCACAGCATAGTAGCCCGTGATAAGGAATCCCGTCAGTACACCCATATAGCCGATGAGCGACCAAGGACCGCCCCCGGCCAGTTTCCGGTAAGCCCCCGCCGTATTGGCCCGTCCGTGACGACCCACGATAAACTCACTGACCATACAGGGAATACCCAACAGCAGCACACAAATTACATAGATGATGATAAACACCGCACCACCGTTCTCGCCAGTCATATAAGGGAACCGCCACACGTTACCCAGTCCCACGGCAGAACCTGCCGTAGCCAGGATAACACCTAAATGGCTCCCGAAGTTAGCCCTTTTCAGCTTTGCCATCTCATGTTTCTCCATATTCGCTTGCAAAAGTACAAAATATTTTGTACTTTTGCAACCAAAACAGCAAATAAATATGCAGAAACAGATTCCTTCATTAAAAAGATATCCACTTTCTTGGTGCTGCATCGCACTCGTCTGGATACTCTCGCTCACACCCATCTTCCCGGAGACACCATTCGATGACGTGGCCTTCATCGACAAATGGACACACCTCGTCATGTATGGAGGCACTTGCTCCGTCATCTGGTTCGAATACCTCCGCCACCACAACCGCCTCGACTACGAGAAGCTGTTCTTCTACGCCTTCCTGCTGCCCATCCTCATGAGCGGCCTCCTCGAACTCCTGCAAGAGTATTGCACCGGCGGTCACCGCAATGGCGACTGGCTCGACTTCGCCGCCAATTCCCTCGGTGTCCTCCTTGCCGCCCTCGTCGGCCTCCTTATGAACTTCCTCTTCTTCCACCGTAACTAAACGACAACCACCATAAAACAACAACCGCCGCAAGGAAACCCCTGCGGCGGTTATCGTTTATATTCACCTACTCTGTCGCCTGCTTGTCGATGGTTACATTCGTCGAGTCTGTCGCGCTACCGTCGTTCTGCCCTCATCCCGTCGAGCATTGCTTTCTGCCGCAGGATTATTGTTCGTCGCAGGTTCAACGGCCGGAGCAGGTGTAGGCGTCACTGTCGTTGTCGTCTCCTTACCTATCGTTACATTCGTGTTGCCCGTAACTTCGGCCTGGTTACCCCCGCCATATACGTTACCTACGATGGAAGCACCTTTAACCTCATGCTTTCGTTCATTCGCATCAGTGACACTTGTCGGTGTTTCAAAAGTAATCTCTCCATCAACAGTACCAATATTGACATGCGTACTGCCTACGACTTTGGCCGCATTACCACCGCCATAGACGTTATTGATGCCACCGATTTCACCAGACGTATGCTTTGGGTAAAAAACTATGATGGACTGATTCACTACATCTTTGTTGCCGTCATCGTCCTCGTCCACAAACCCGCCATCATCGGTCCTTACATATTCGCTGAACCTGATAGTCCTGTAACCGGGGTCTTGCGTCACTGGTTTGACTTCATTATTATCTAAATAAGCCCAGTTAGTAGCGATTGCTGCTCGGTTTTCTTCTTCAGTTTGTTGTGTCTCTCCGAAGTTTTTACCGTCGCAAACATTGATGTTGACTTCTGTATCGCCTTCTACCGTAGCCGTCTTACCGTAACCACCGCCATAGACATCGCCAATGCTGGTGAACGACTTAACATTCACAGTCGGACCTTGGCGTCCCTTCGAATGGTCATTATCATCTTTCCAAGGACCAGTGTATGCTGCCTGGTTGCCACCACCATACAACTGTCCAATAGTAATAAGGTGACAGCCCGTCTCCTCAATGTTTACCGTAATGCTACCGTGTATGGTTCCACTCACGTTGTTGCCGCCAAACACACGGTCGAAGTTACCATTGGTGATGTTCAACGTTACGTCACTCTGGATGTCAGCAGCCTCAGCACCGCCGTATGCATTTTTTAGACCAGGGATGCAGGCCATCTCCAACCTTGACGCACCGTCCATTGGTGCACTCTTACCACCACCGTATGCCTCATCAACATTAAAGTCGCAACCACTGGCTTCCTCCAACATGGTAACGGCTACTGCTTTCACATTACCCTTGGTGTTAGAACCGCCATACACACGGTGAGTCTTTCCGCCGTGGATATTTACATGTGCCTCACCAGAGCCATAGACATAGTTTTCGATGAAGGCAGAAGCCTGTCGTTTATCTTTGGTGTCGTAAGCCTCCATGTCCTTTTCATTCTCATAGTCCCAATAGTCCTTGAAGCCAACGTTTGCACCAGGATTCTTTATAAAGGTTGTACCACCGTCTTTTGAGATATCATCTTTACCATTACCACCGCCAAAGATCTCTTCAATCTCGTAAGTGCCGTAAACATGTACCTGTGTAGCTGGTGTCGAGGCAGCATTTCCTCCGCCATAGACTTGCTTAATGCTGGTGTCCCCACAACCATAGATATTCACCAGTGTCTGCTTAGTGTCAGGGGCGTTGGGCTCGTATGCCGCAAGGTTACCACCGCCATAGACAGCTTGCACTTCGTATGAGTGTTTGCTGTCATCGATGTCATCTAAAAGTTCGGCTTTTGTTCTTTCATGTCCTTCAAAACCATTTGTCTTATAGATGTTTACTGTTGCACTGCCTTTTGGCGTACCCATCAGGTTGTTACAGCCAAAGATTCGTCCATGATTATTGGCTGGCGACACATTGGTACCGGCTATAATACATCCCTTACGTACTGTGGTTGTAGTCTCGTTTTCTGTATTTGTCTCGTCAGCTACGACCCATGGACCGTTTTCTTCATTTTGTTCTAAGCCCCAAGTACTATACAATTCTGTATTGGAAGTATATTCGGTTGCAGATATACCGTTGAGGTTTACCACAGTATTGCCTACATGGGCTTCTACTTTTTCAACTGCAGCCTGATAATCATCAGTGCCAGGCGTACCTACTGCAGCCTTCACCAGGCGTCCTAAGCCACCGCCATATACGTCACCCATAATCTTTCCGCCTATCAGGTTGACGGTAGTTTTTGTAGTAGTAACAGGGCTGGAATCTTTGTAATAATCGGTGTTCGACTTAGCCTCAGCACCACCGCCATAGACATCACCATTTATGACAGTATTGTCACCGAGAATGTTCAACGTGACATTGCCGGATACCGTGCCTAGGTCATTAAGGTTTTCGGTAGTATAAAGAATCTTTTTCGTTTTGTCAATAGAAATAGCATCAGCGTGATCCCAGGTATAAGTCGTCGTAGCACCTTTTTTACCAGTACGATAGGTACCAAGAGCTTCATAGTAGTAGGGCTCTATCTCAAAGCCATTAGGATCATCAACCTCAACTATAGGTAGATTTCCTGAGAATCCTGCACCGAACACATTACCATTAACCGTACAATTAGTAAGTGTTGAATTGACAGGACCTTCAACCTTACCAAGATTGCCACCTCCATAGAAATTGCCAGTAATCGTACATCCCGTCAGTTTAGAAGTAACATTTCGGGTTTTAGCCAACGAGAATTTCACGTATTCAATAAATATACGCGCCACATTGGTAGTGTTGCCCGACATGGGCAGGAACTGATAGCTGAACTGGGTAGAGACTCCTCCATAAGTACTATTGTATTCCTGCTTATAAAATCGACTTAACCATGCGTTCCAGGAAGCGTCGTTACCTGCTTGAGATTGGTTATGCGGGAAATTTATTAAACCGCTATGGTTATACGGCGCTTGACGGCTGTAGGAGTTGCCACCGTAGCCGGCACCGAAGAAGGTGCCGAAGGTGCAGCCCGTGGCCGTGGTGGTGACGGTCTTTCCGCTGCTCATGTCGCCGAATTTGGGGCCGCCGCAGAATAAGTCGATATGTCCGCCGTTGACGATGGTGTGGAGGTTGCCGATAGCAGGTTTGTCGGCGTTGAAACTGCCAGCATAGAACTCCTCGATGTCGGCATTATCGATAATCCAGGTGATGTTGCCCTTGCCGTCGGAGGTCCCGAGGCCGTCCATGCCGGTACCTGCCACTACGCCGAAACGTCCGCCGGTAATGTAGCACTCGGCATTGTCATCGCAGATGTTTGCATCGGCGCGGTAGAGACCTGTGAGGTGGAACTGGTCGAAGTCGCCGCCCGTGACCGAAATGGGGGAATGGTTGGCATCGTATTTCTCGTCTTGGTGAGTTCCGCGGTGGAACTCCTTAAACCACACGTTACCTCCCACATGGAAATAGGTGGTCTTATTGGCGTGGCCAGCACTCTGCCCATTCACCCACTGCTCCATCACGCCACCCTGCAAGATATATGGGGCGGCGATTCTTTCAGAACTGTCATACTCGAACTGCGTCTCACGGAAGAGCGACGTATTGGTGCTCTCGAACCAGCCTTTAGGCTGCATGATGCCGAAGTTATAGGTGCCCGTACCACCTGTGGATTTCTGCGCCATGCCGAGGCCGGGAATATTGATAAAGTCAACCCTCACAGGATGTACTTTGTTACGACTGTCAAAACGAAGGATATAGGAATAGTCGGGTTCATTGTCGCCATCAAGGTCAACAGAGGTGACTGTATAAGGTTTGTCGTTACTTGCTTCCATGTTACCATAATGATGATAATTACCCACAAGCACCACGGCATAATCATAAACGGTGTGACTACCCGCACCACTCGTCCCCTGATAAAGTCCCGAATTCGAAGATGAGATAGCGTTGCTCCTGGAGGTGAAAACTTTTTGGTTCTCTCCGGCGATTGAATAGCTGTTTCCGTTGGTGTATTTCTGTCCACCGCCGACGTTGGGAACATTGGTGGCTGAAGTCATAGCGGTATTGTACACCACATCGGCGTAGGCATCGGCCAGATAGGCGCATTTGGCCCAGTAGGGCTCGATAGTGATGGCGGTAACACCATAAGGCACATCCCAATAGGCACCCTGGTTGAAGACACGGCCGCTGACGCTGTAGAGGTCTTTGTTGGTGCAGTTGCGGTCGGCAAAATTGTATGGGGTTGCTGTCAACACGCCGTCAGTATAAGTCACGTCTTCGCCTGTGCTATAAGTGCCTGCCGTACCGTCTGTTATGCTGACAATTTTCCATCCCGTCACCACACGATTTCCAGTATAGTTCTTAGTGCCTACGTCGTTGTAAAAAGGCAACTGCACCTTATAGTAGTTGAAGTTGAAGTGATCAGGATCCTTGTCAGTGATGTTGAGGGTGAGTTGCGGGGTGGTGATTTTAGCCTCATTGTCTCCAGTGCCAGGGTGGTTATACACAGCACCGTTGCCCATCTGGATATTCACCGTCAGCGTACCAAGTTTACGTCCGACTGTCAAGTCCCGCCCCTTATATAGCTCAGAATGATTCACATCAATATTGACAACGGAAGGATATTTGTCAGATTCCTTCAATATAGGATAGGGCGTCGCTGTGCCTAATTGTGATGGTTCCAGTACCCATTTGAGCATTGCTTCCCCACTATAAGTGCCGGTAGCCCACCAGCCTGCTAATTCACGATGGCTGTTAAGCAGGTGACGATAGAACTCAAAACGATTTAGAAAACGATCCTCGGCACCAAGGGCACAATTATAAGTCACACCAGTAGGCTGCACGTAAGGAGCCTCTAAACGGAAATAGTTATAGTTACCTACACCTTTATCACCCGCGTTAGAAATTATCTTGCCGTTATATATTGGTGCCTTACTGTCTCCACCAGTAATGTCACCGTAGAACATACAGTTCATGACCATCGTCTTAAGATTGTTGGACGCAGTTGCCACGTTGTTATATCCTACAATACCACCAACATTAGTACCACCTGTGATATTGGCATAGCTGAAGCAATTGATGACGCGGGCCTCCTCGTCAAGAAATCCCACGAAACCACCGACATAACGTGAGCCTCCGACAGAACAGCCTATAAAACCTGTGACATTATTGTCGGCATCACGAAGGGCTGCAGAAGGCAAAATACCACAGTTGTAAATGCGTGTAGCACCTTTTGCTTTTGCGGTAATGACACCTGCATCTCCATCAGTGCCGTCAGAAGCAACAACGTTGATGTTTACATCCTCAAAGTTCAGATTATAAATCTTTGCTTCTCCATCAGTAGAAGAAAACAATGGATGCTGAAGACCATAGATAGTATGATTATTACCATTGAGTTCTCCTTTAAACTCTCCCAACATGTTGCCAGAAGCATTAATGTCGCCTGCTAATACATATTTGCCTGTAGTTAAATCTGTAATCTCCGAAAGCGACGATATGGCTGTAAAGCCACCTGAAGGAGTCTGGTAGAAATTCACGGTGACATAGGCACCGTCGTAGTCTGAAGGAATGACGAAAGAATAATTGTTTGATTCCTCATGGGTGACATCAAGGTCGCCAGATAAGCCGGACGTACGTCTCGGGGCTTTATCTGTGGGATAAATCATCTTTTCAACAATGATGGTACCCGCAGAAATAGAGTAACCGTCATTAGGCGTTACGACTATCATGACCTTTGTTCCGCTAGCGACAGTCGTTATACCGCCCTCTGCTACACTGGCTGAACCTTTCGCCTCGTCATAGTTAAAGTGGATATCCGTAGCTATTATAGCCTTCACTTCTCCTGCCGCACCTATCATCAGCGCAGTCAACACTAAAAAGAATCGTATTGTCTTCTTCATATCTTGCATTATATCGTTCTATTCGTATAATTCGTTTAATTCGTGGTCTCACTTAATCACGAACTTTTTTCCGTTCTTGATATACAATCCCTTCATGGTGGGCTTGCCACTGAGGCGGCGACCATCGAGGGTGTACCAGTGCGCTGTGGCATTATTCTCCGCATTGCTGATATCCTTCAGCACGAGGAGGCCTGTCGTATCGTTCTTAATGATTTTCAGAGTGCGTGCTGGAGCTGGGTCTGGCTCTGGGTCTGACGGGGTCTCGGTGCCGCCATTGTAATTGGGATTGTAAAGGTAGAATCTATTTTGTTTAATAGAACCTGCCGTAGTCAAAACGAACTCACCCAGATAGTAAATATAAGCCTGTGCTGCCGCAACTGTAACCGTTCCTTCAGAACTGTACATCAACTTATTGTTGTTCAGTGTTACATCTGATATGCTTACATCTTCATTCATCGGTGATACTGTCAATCCGGTAGCACCAGCATCAGCCAACAGCAATACTGGAACATCCTTTGGAATATAGCTTATGGGGGTAATCGATATTGTACCTACAGAAGGATTGACTTTGTTCACAATATATGGATTAATATCCGAAGAGGTCTTCAAATCTTGCTCATCTGTGAAATATGGAGCAGCTCTCTCTGTATCGCTTACCCGTATAGGGAATTCAAAATTTGTGTATGGAGTCGTTGTAGAACCTGTACTGTTAGGGGATTTACCTGTTACAGTCACTATATAACTACCTTCTGTTTCCGCCTCTTCTACCTCGTAAGTAAAGTCACTCGCCTGAAATTGTCTACTGCCATTATACACCGAGACGCTCCAAGGATTATTTACGTCGTTGTTCTTTTCCACATAGACGCTGATACCTGATGGTGGGGGCCCTCCTGTACCAAAATTCTTTGGCTGAATAGTCAATGTCGAAGGAACAAATGTTCCTGTATAATTATTGCTTGTTTTGGTTTCACTAAAAGTAATAGCATAACCACCTTCAACAACTACCTCACCTGCTGCTCGCTGAAGCTCACATTTTGTTACTACCACTTGTTTCGAATCCGCACCTTGAAGACCTTCTACGCTAAACGTCAATTCTGGATCGTCATCAAGATAGTCTTTCGTCTTCGCATCAGCCATAATCGTCAATGGAGCCTTTTGGATTGTAAAATTCTTATAGCCATCGACAATATAATTGTTCACGGTTTTATCAGTTAGCGTTAATGTAGCGGTTCCCGCATTGGTATTATTACTACAACTATATTTATATTCACTCGCAGGAACTACATCATCCCCAATTTTAACACTTGTAACAGTGGGGGCTTGGGCTGTGCCGTTATACACAAAACTCGTTTCCGACCATGTAATATCTCTAGTATAAACATAAGTTACAATAGGAGTACTTACTGTGTGACGGTCTTTGTTCGTAGCAATTAACTTAATCAACAGTTGTTTTTTCGTATTTAAAGGAATCGCGCTTGTATATTTTACTGTTGGTTCCGTTGGATCCTCTCCTGCAGCAGGCAAGACAGGGTCTGTTCCATCTGTCGTATAATAAATAGTTACATCTTCAAGAGCTTCTGTTATTTCTATTTTTTCTACATTGCTTTCTTTAATAAGCTTAAATGTTGGCCTTGGTATTTCTAAATAAAACCGGCTTGTATTAACGTCTTGGTAATAACGGCCAATGATACCACCTACATTTTTATAGCCTGTTGGCCCGTCATCCTTTCCTGTATCGCCTTTATAAGATTTTTTGTTTCCATCAGTAACATTTAGATACTGATCTGGGTCATTTTTTGAAGAGATTAAAAAATAGCCGCCATCAGCCTTGGTAATTGCAAACAAGTTGTTGTCATCAGTTATTGCCGACTCAAGGTGTACGCGAACGCGGTCTTCACCTGCGCCTTCTAATATCCCATTATATGTCAAGTATTTCTGATTTTCTGAGTCTTTAGCATAAATGATGTAATAGTAGTTTTCAGTTTCGTGTTTCTGTATAATCCACTTAGCTTTGGCGTCGTTTTTACCATCTCTACACTGATAGGTTGTGAGAAACGGTTGTCCGTTGTCATTGGCTTGAACCTTATCAAGATGATTTTCTTCATCATAAACATAATAACACCATTCTTCCGTAGGACATAGGTAAAAGTTGCTAGCGGGATTTACCGAGTAGGAAGCAGTACCGATCATATTAAGATAATACGTTCCCGAATAGTCAGGTGACTCCTGTCCCCACGACACGGTGGTGCCGAAGGCCACCATCACCAGCAGGAGCATCAGGGTTTTCTTTATTATCGTCATCTTTTGTGTCATATCTTGTGTCATTGATTTATCTTTTCTCTGAAATTACTACTTTATATCGACGTTGCAGAGCTACCAGCACGCTACGTTCGGCCAATGGATTCAGTCCACGAAAGGTTGTATGGCGTTTCAGCTCGTCAAGCGGCATCTCAAGGAGCAGTTTAGCAATGCACTCATCAGCAAACGAGTTAGAAACCACGTTGACACCCGTGAAGTCAAGGATGACTTTTTCGCCAGCATTTATGAGTGCCAATAGCTCCTGGCGCAGTTTCTGACCCATATCACGCGTCCCAAAGTCTGTTCCGTAGTCTAAAAACTTGAATTCTACCATAACGATTCTATTTCGTCTGATTCCACAAATGTTTCATTATATTCCTCTACAACGTCGGCACGATGGTCAACAATCTGGTTGGGATCAATCTCTTCACCAGTTCCAATCACCATAAAGATGAGCGTTCCCTGCCAGAATCCGTTTTCTACGACCGATTCCTGACCGTCTTTTCTTATCAGCTTGTGCTTTCCAGAATGTAGTATAAACTCTTTTCCTATGCTGTCGACAAGTCTTGACGTGGTAAAAAGGCCAAAACCTAAGCCCTTACCATCTGTTATCTTGTCTTCAAGACACATCTTAAGTGCTTCGGGTTCGGTAATGTCTTTGTATCTCTCATTCTCCGACAATGACGCCTTAATACCCATCCCGTCGTCAGCAATTAGAATGCTCATTGTATTCTGGGTGCTATCGAAGTAGGTTATTGCCGTTCCTAAAGGCTTCCCAGAATGGATGTGCACATTATCCATCATCTCGTAAAGACAGTAGCTGAGTGCCTGGAGAACGCTAACCTCAATCTCAAAGTGGGATGTCATCGCATTTATGACATCCTTATAGACGCTGTTTAATGTCTGAGCATCAAACACGTCAATCGAGACTTTCGTCGCTCCCTTGAAATACTTCTCTAAAAGAAATGCTACATCCATATCTCTGTTTTTCTAATGTATGTACCCTTATTACTCGTTCCGTCTTCCTAATTTCAATACATTTTGTGTGCAAAGGTAAGGATTTTTTTCGAAACCGCCAAATATTTTAATACAAAATTCGCGCGCGGGGGTTCTTTTATATAATATATCATTAGAGTTTCGCATGTTTCACAAGCTCACTTTCCAGAGGTGAGTGGTGAGAGGTAAGGGGTGAGAGGTCACCCTGTCGGTTAGCCCAGAGAACCCCAGGGATGTTAGAGAAAGCATAATTTTAAAATTTATATCAAGAAAAGACAAAACACTATTCATCTATTCATTATTTGCTCTATCATATTGGTTCTTAGGCGGTTAGAGAATGAATAGTACCTATGAATAGTGGTTTGACTATTCATTATTTAGGGCTTTTTGGGGTTTTGTAAAAGTTTTTGGTAGTAAAATTTGACGTGTTTCAATATCGTAATAACATTGGTAACACTTTGTCACAAAGGCGGTGACAAAGTGTCACAGGTATAGTTACAAAGTGTTACACAAAAAGATGTGATAGGGTAACTTGCTGGTTTTCAAACAATAAGCGATTTATCGTCCTATAAAAGAAGGTTGTTAAACGATAAAGAATGAATAGTGGATGAATGGTTAATGCGCACTATTCATTGTATAATTATTTGATTATTAATATGTTATGATAAAAGATGAATAGATGAATGGTAAAATGCAAAAAATTCTATGATGAAAATTTTATAATCACATAAGTTTAGAGGTGAGAGGTAAGAGGTAAGAAGTCAGAGGTAAGAGGTGAGAGGTGGGAGGCGAGAGGTCAGAGGGAAGAAGGGAAAAAGGGAAAAAGGGGGGAGGGAAGGAAGGGGGAGGCAAAGGGTATAGAACAAGACAGGAAGACCTGGTGGATCTTCCTGTCTTATTGATGGGCAATCGATGTGCCTATTCGTTGTGTTATTTCGCGATATTATTTCACGGAAACTTTCTTCGTATAGTGGCCACCGGCGGCACGGATGATGTAGACACCACTATTATATACCAGCGTCTCGACGGTCTCACCCGGTTCAATGTTAAACGACGCAACACACATTCCACTGACGTTGAAAATACCCACATCAGCCGTCGAACGCATATGGGATGTCACTACCACCTTATTTTTCTTAGTATAGAACTCCATGCTCTCAGCCACATTGTCCTGCGATTCGTCCTGTTCACCACCACCCAGCTGCGCACCATTGTTGCTGAAGACGATGCTACGAGTAATAGCATTATTAGCCTGGAAGTACGTACGGAATGGATACAGCTTCTTAGCATCTGCCGTTGTAGAGCCTGTCACCTTGTCATAGCTGCCACCATCAGCTGCCATATTATAGCCACCCGCCGGTACGTCAATGTTCAGATAGTTCGGCTTGAAGAAATATCCGTTATCACCAAAAGCATTGTATTCCAATTCCGTATCGCTCACCGCGATAGTCGCACCCTCTGCCGAAGCAAAGGTGATGGTCTGCCTACTTATTGGATCAGGACGCGTGTCTCCAGTACTTGCTGCTGACCACTCACCACTAAGGTCGAACTCAAAGTAAGTTTTTCCCGGGAATCCAACAAGGTAAGGCTTACCTGCCGTCAGCAGAGGATAATCCTTGTATTCACGTTCCACGCTATAGTATTTCTGCGACTTATCAGCATCCTGATACGTGTCTCCATTTGCATCCTTATGGATATGATTACCTTCATAATAGTAGTCCCAAAGGAAGGTGTTGGTCACAGTACGGTCATCGTCCTCCGTTGCTGTCACTATAGCTGTAGGATAGGTAAAGTTGGCCGTAGCAATGTCGTTACCAGTCGTCTTAGTAATGCCAGTACATTCACGTAACCAGTATTCATGACCTATATTATTGCTGCTTCCATCCGTATTATTACCACTATAGAAATGCGTTAACTCACCCTTATCATTAGTGGTCACTAATTCGGCAGTGAACGGCAAACTGACACTCTCCCAACCTTTCGTCAGGTTGACATAGTTATCAGGCATGCGCTGATACCACATACGCTTAGCCTTACCATCCAGACTATTAGTGCCGTCATCAAAGGTATAGGAAATCGGTGCATTGAAGTCCTCACGGTCAATGAGCAGGTGATCATTGATGGCTATATAGTTACCACCCAATAACTGCACGCGGTGACCTTTCATCGAAGAAAGGTTGTGCGTATCCCATTCACCTACAGTACGGTAGGTATCGTCCGTCTCCTGATAAGCATAATCGTACAGCACGTCTCCCACCACACCGTCAGTACTGGTACCACTTGTGGTGTAGGCTAATAGATTCTTTGTCAGTCCTTCTACTCGGAAACCACTCAATCCGTCCTCATTATCGAGCAACGGCGGGAAGAACTTGGCAGGAGTTGTACTAGTAGCAGGAATAAGACCAGGCTGATAATCCGTGTTCTTAACACCAGTTACATCACCATTGCCACCGGTGAAATCAATAGCCGTCATTCCCTTGTAAGCCAACTTGGTTGCATCACCCTTCTTGGTGTCAGCAAACACGGCATCGGAGTTAAAGTATGCCGCTCTCATCTCGCTGCTACGGATGTAAGCCGGTGCACGATAGACACGGTTGTTGTTCGCGCCCAAATTGATGACTGAAGGCTGCTCCTGATGACTGGGGCTGGTCGCACTTCTCAAGTAACCATAGTTCAGCACCTGACCGAAGAACAAATAGTCGTCAGGCCAGATTGGCGGGAACACAACAGCTTCAATCTCTGTTACTTCATGAGTCACAGGATCGGTGATTTCCTCTTTGACGTTGCGACGCCTTGGATTAAATGATTCCGGCTTCGAGCCGCTTGCATAACGGAAGTCTCCATCGAAATAACGGCTCTCCACATAACCCAGTAGAGGAGTCAGCGTAGTACCCGTTGTCTGATAGTACGCATAAACATTCGGATAGTAGGCCTTGCTCAAGTTGTTAGACGCTGTACCGTCCTCAGCAGGCGTAAGGTCCTCAGCCTTCAGATAACGATACTCCGAGATGGGTTTATTCGCATCTTCGCTCTTCCATGACGTATTGTTATCGTAGTAGCGCTTGCCAAGATAATATCCGTTCAGGTTGTAGGCCACCTCACCATTATAGAAACTCTTATCCTCCATCATACGGGCATTACCGCCAGCACGACTGCTGGTGGTATGGTCGGTATAGAGTGCCTTGTTGCTCTCCGGGAAGTAGCAGTTCACGATTTGCGTGCACCCGCTGGCCGTCGGATTGCCAAAGACAGCCTCTGCCTTCGACTGACCATCGGGCAGTGCCGTTGCCGAACTCATCACCCAACAGTTCTCCACAAAGCCTTCACCCTCGTCAGCCACACCTGCCGTAGTGAACGAACCAGTAACACCAAGATTATAGATACTGCCGCAGAGCTTGCCTATCAGCGACTGCGTAAGACCGCTGATGGTATGACCATCACCATGTATGTTACCACCGAAGCAAGGATCTGTAGTGCGAGCCGCAATAGACGTACGGGCCGGAGAACCATCCGGTACAGCACCGTCGATGTCGGTACGCAAGATGAATTCAAGATTCTCTGTACCCTGAATATAACTGCCAAGAGGAGCATGACCTTGGAAAGTCCCCGACTTGATGAGACCATTATTATCCAACTCATCCTCCGTTGGGGTAAGCAAACTCAGTTCGAAGAGGCTCTCCAACTCATCAAGTCCGTTCTTACCCTTGCGAGGATCGTCGTCCTTCAATCCCGCATAATCGTTGATGTAAATCTTACACGGACGATCCACGTCACTACGGTCAATATAAAGGTGGTTGTCCTTATGATTTTCCATAATGTCCGCCAAATCGTGATAATTGGCCACGTTAAGCTTCACATAGTTGGAGTAAGTCTTGCCCAAGTACGTCTCCGAATAGAAAGCCACATAATGGTCTTGGTTCATATACCAATAGAGCGGATCGCTATTGTTATTGAAAGGCACACCATTACGCAGGTGGTCGGCATCGTTCTTGTTCTTGAACAACGTCCATCCGTTGGTAAGTACCTCGTATGTACCTGGTGTTACCTTCGGCAGCGTCAGACCGACAGCTTCTCCCGGGAACACCAGCGGAGCTTCATCCAATGGGCCAATAGAGGGTGCACCACTCTCCAATTGCAGGTGGATATTTATCACATGCAGCTCGTTGGTCAGCATCAGACTGGCATCGTTACTGTCACTTTCACCATCATCATCCGTCTCATAATAAGTGTACTGATAGACCACTGTGATAATCTTCTCTTTCGTCACATCCTTCACTTCACTTTCGCGGCTTACATAGAATGTGGTTCTCTCCGTGGGTTCCATACCCTGGATGGTAAAGTACTTCTGGTCGTCACGCAAATCTTTATAGGCATCCTCGTCTATTATAGTACTTTTATTAACCGTTGT
Source organism: uncultured Prevotellaceae bacterium (assembly GCA_902800245.1). GTDB lineage: Bacteria > Bacteroidota > Bacteroidia > Bacteroidales > Bacteroidaceae > Prevotella. Next base: position 30,067 of record CADCDY010000005.1, on the reverse strand, counting down.
GCTGCCTTCAGCATGATTTTCATTACAATAGTAGAAGATGCCTGTCCAATCGCCTGGATCAACGTCATCCACTTTACCAGCAATGTCAGAATTCTCATCTTCGGACTCTTCATATACACTCATGCTGACCACTTGGCCCTTGGCGTAAGGCTCACCACCATAGATAAAGTTGTCGTTGGCAATATAGAAATGACCTGTATCAGAATTCACGTCTTGGTCGTAATTCACCTTACTATAGTAGCGTTTGTAATTCGGTACGGCCTTCTCGAAAACTATATTGTCTATTTTATCATTTTTATTGATGGTTTTAGTTTCCGTTTGCTCTTGACTATCTTCGTCAATGTAAGTGTAAGTATAAGTATAAGTCGTGATCTCTTCATCGTTTTCGCCCTTATAGCCATTAAACATAGCCTTATACTCCACACTAACCTCATCGCTATACGGCTTATGATAGATTGCCTCAGTGGTATGGCTGCCTGAAGTGGCTGTGGGATCCACCGAATATGTGCGGTCTATCAGGAGATTGAGAGCATCGTAATCGAAGTTAAAGTGGCCACGGTCTGTCTCCGACAAATTACACCACGACTCTATTGCGCTATAATATGTTCCTCGATAGTAATTCCTACCACCATACTTACCTGTCTCAGTGCAGATATAAGCATCGGTCAGCGCACTTTCAATCTCATCGGAAGTAACAAGTAAACCCTGAGTAGCCTTTAGGTCATCAACATCATCCTCTGCAATTAAATCGCCATAAGTCAGATAAACATTTTCGGCCAACTTCAGTGTTTTAGTGCAAACCAATGCTTTTGCAAAAGCAGACTTCTTATCAGCCAGACTATTCCATTCTGTATAAGAGATTGCCGAACCAGGATTAACGGTCTTAGAGACTGTATTATAAGTATAGCTAACCTCCTCTTTGGCTACGTATGCCCGCTGCATCTTAGTCTCATCGTAATCTGACGTTTCACTATAGGCATCATAGACAGCCTTCGTCACAATGTCATCCTTTGTATAGTCACGCTTACCCAAGACCAAAGTATTGCTTTCATTCTGACTGAAAGTTGGTCCTTCAATATATGTATTCATGACTGTCTGTACGGCAGATTCCGGATCTGAAGATGCTTTCGCTGCCTCCAACAGAGCATCATATTCCGTCTTGGTGATGACATGGTTATGATTGTTAACGTTGGTGTAATATGCATTCCACACCTTAGGTGTATTCATATCGAAGGTGAGTACATAGCCTGTATCGTGACCGACGTTGTTTGACTTGCGGAATACATACTTGACAAGGTCTGCGCCTGTCAGTGCATTACCTTCATCGTCTTCAAAGTCCTCGCCATTGTAATCCTTGATATTATCTGGAGTGGTCGTTAGTAATGTGTTGTAATTTTCTGGCAGCATCACATATTCACCGACATCATATTTCTTTGTACCAATGGTACAGGCCTCAGCATTGACATAGGTCTCTTCTACGAAGAGTGCCTGTTCTTCCTCAGGAAGGTTTTGCCAATCCCACCAGGTAATGACATCGTTCAACCTATAACCATCTGCCAGATGATTCACCCATACAATCTTGTCTTCTTCGTTTTCGCCCTCACCAATCTTCACTTGCTCTGTATTGCTGTTCTTATACCAGTAGGCATAACGATTAGGCTTCACATTGAGCAGCTTCAGCTTACCATGTGAAGCAGCAGTGATGGTCAGCGGCAGAGGAACTTCCTTAGAATAGGGGGATGCACTACCTGCGTATGCAGACACCACCTGATCATAGACATATACAGTACCCTTGATATACCAATAGTGAGCGGGTGAGTAGTTATCCGTACCATGTATATAGGCATTGTTTGTAGGATAGCAGTCATCCACAATATGCTTCTTCGGATGGATAAAGTTACCCGAAGTCTGTATGGGCACCACTGCATATGCCTCTTGTTCCACACCACCTATAGAGATAACCCAACCTTCGCCAGCGTTTTCCCAATCCGCATCGTTACTATCTCCTTTATGAGGTCCGTCATCGTATGTATCAGAATAGCGATAGCGCTTATAGGTCTTACATGCCTCACGCCAACCTTGCTTTGCTGCATTGTATTCCGAGAGGATCACATTTTCCTTATCTGCATAGAATAATGGCAAACGGTGCTCGTTCTTGGCATAGACAAAGCCGCCACCCTCAAGCTCTTCTCTCTTCACATTGATCAGGTCGAGTTCCACGACACCGGTAATATAGCCATAGTCCTTCTGTTCGGCAGTACTGTTCTCCGTTGTCAACTCCAGGAAGACACCGGAAGCCAAAGCAACCTCGTTTCTGCTCTTGCCAAGATTAGGCCAGTTACTATTTTTCTTATTTCTATCCTCCTTATAACTGTAGTAACTATGATTATAGCTTGTGTTCTCGATAATTACATTGTCTCCATTTTTATCAACGTAGTCATCTTTCATGCGAACATCGCTGGTCAAGTTACCCAGATAATTCACGAGAGAATAGATACCAAAATAGTTGCCATGCTGTTCGTCATCCGCTTCCGTGTCTCCTGCCTGTGAATGTTGGGTGTTCAGTGATAGTTCACCCACACGGTTGATGGTATAGACGATGTTTTCACCTACAGAAGCCACACGGTCCTGAGCACCCTGTAGCACCATACGGCTACCATAAACACCGCAAAGGTCTGCACGCTGGATGGTGTTCAACAGACGACCGGCATAAATGGAGCAAAAACCATACATCGTCCAATGGACTTCTTCACCCTCAGGCAGATTATTAAAGTCTTCCTCAGAGATTTTATCACCCTGCTTATGCTGCTTCTGGCCAGTATAGGTCTCCTGACACTCATACTGTAACTGGAAGTAGGCACGTTCTCGGTCACTCAAGTCATTGTGATATTCATCTATCGTAATTTTCGTCTGAAGATTGTAATAGTCAGTACCATAGTTCGTGATGTTCAATTCACGATAGCCATCAACCATCGAGAGGTTTCCACCACCGTATAGACCTCCGATATGCTCAGTTCCTATCGTGACAAAGTCACGGTGATAGACATCATAGATAGTAGCTGTAGTATTGCCAAACACAGTGGTGGCATTAGCATAATGCGTATCACTGTTCGATGCTACATTACCACCAGCGAACACGGCATTGTAGATCTGTACACCTCTCTCACCGCTGGCATCCTTGGTGATGAGGTTTTGCCACCCGGCATCATTTTTGTTCTTGGACAACGTATTCAGGTAGTCTGTAGGCACATAGTCGTATGCACGATAGGTCTTACCTCCGAAAGAGACAACATAGGGCTCCTGAACTACATTGTCACCATCCATAACAGGTTGTCCCTCCCCGTCTTTCTTATCCACTAAGACATCCTTCACCTGCAGATAGGGAGAAACAACTACCTTGCAGTCCTCAGTCAAATTTCCACCTGAATCATAATAATAATAGTGTCCTGGCGAACTAGTAGTCTTACCAGCCAGCTTGTCTGCTTTCGTTTTATCGCTGTCGTAACCATAACTATAGATATATCCTAAGTCGCCGCCACCAAAGACATTGCCATATCCATCGGCCAACCCATCCTCAGTACCAATCTTTCCACCATGAATATACACCTCAGTCTGACCAAAAGTATAACCATCAGTATAAAGGTCACTATTGCTTCCATAGCCTAAGAGGTTGTAACCCTTGCCACCACCAAAGACATTACGCTTCACATGGCCGTTATACATCTCCACATGGGTCTTGCCTTTCTTGTAAATCGCCTCGAACACACGTTCAGAATTGGCTGCACCACCCTCAGTGGTAGAACCACGACCGATGGTAGCAATCTCACCACCGCCATGCATACTACCACGCACAGTACCACCATACATCTCTACATTAGACTCATCAACACTACTTCGAGCATCGTAGCCACCACCAAACACGTTTCCGCAGTCACGCAAACGACCGTCACCAGCATATTTCTCATTCTCGTAGTAAGTCTCATCGTTGATTTTCTCTTCAAATTTCCCTGTTGTGGCGTTATACTCATATCCGATATAGCCATTGTTCAGTGTCAGGTTGGTCTTGCCATAGACGGCACCACCCTCACCGCCGCCGTAGGCATTACGCTGCACAGTGGGAACGCCGCAGTAGTAGTTCAATGCCGTCTGATTCGTGTCATCGCCTAACACGGCCTTGATAGCATTTTCGAGGTTTTCTTCAGTTTGGTCCTGACGGATGCCAATGATGACGTGGGTTTCTCCAGAGATGTCATTTTCGGCAGACTCATGAATATCGGCATCGGCCTCAACCATCACGTATTCATCGTTATCATCCTTTACTCTTTCCCCGTTTTCATCTGTCTTATATACCAGTTTCCGGTGCTTGCCCACAGCACCTTTCCATCCGCCACCATAAACATTACGCACACTGCCACCGGCAACGTAGGCTGTAGTACCTGCCACTAATTTGTTTCCGTCATCGTCTGTTATGTCTACATCTTGTTCACCATCATTGTACTTACCAAACTTATCAAGCACAGCACCAATGGTTCCTGCAGCAAAGATATCCTTTTTCACTGTACCACCCATCAAGGCTATATAAGTAGTACCATACACGTCACCATTTTCATATTCTGCATCAGGATGATTATCATCTTTTTCATATCCCTTACCACCGCCATAAGCATAATTATGCACGATAGCATCTTTATGTATAAGTACGTTGGTGTTGTGTTTCTTACCGTCGGGACGCTTAATAGCCAAATGACCGTTCAACCCCTCCTCATCACCATAGTCACCAGGCAGTTTGGCAACCTCTCCACCCAAAGTCTTTGCCATCGCTTTCGACGTGGATAGATTCACCACACGACCCATCTCACCGCCGCCATAGACCTCATAGACCTGTGCACCACCAAGAAGATTTACTTCGGTATAGCCCGCCCAGGTATCGTAACCGTAACCAGCACCGTAGATAGTGGCCATATAGCGGTTACCTTTATCATCAGTAACACCTGTATAGACTGGCTTTTTAACATTCACCTGTGTATAAAGGGTCTGTCGGGAATTATTGTTGCCACCATAGATGTTGTTGCTAACGGTGGCATACTCACTCGCATAGTTCACGTGGCTCTCATAGGCATCACACACCTGATTGTGCTGAAGACCATAACCACCACCGAAGATTTTCGCAAGCTTTATGGTACTGCCATCAGGCACGTTGACCACCGTACGACGCGTAAAGCCCTCTTCATAGCTGGCACCATAGACAGAGTTGATTTCTCCGCGTGTCAGGTCGATAATTGCCGACACCTTATCAAGGTTCTCTGGCTTCTTGGCATCTGCAGCTTCCATCCTCATACCCAGTCCGCTCCATGCTCCTGCTCCAAACACCTGCATATCCTTATAATTGGTCATCTCCTGCGGAATGTCAATAAGGATATAACTGCGATTCTGCATGATGTCACGGTCACTGTCGCCCGGGTATCCCTGACCAGAACCATAGATGAGTTTCACTATATTATACTCGTCATTCTTCAAGACATTGGTAAGCAAGGGCCGAAAATTGACGAAAGCATTATCCATACGGGGCTTAATGAAGCCTGTTCCAACTCTGGGGTCACCGGCCTTCTTGCCCGACGGAATACCTGTCTCACCTTCATAATAAGTATAGTCCTTGAACTTTTCTTCAGTATAGTCATAAGTTCCGTAGCAGCCACCAAAAATACCCTCTGCACGACCCTGGCGATACTCGATATAGGCTGCAGCACTCTGTTGTTCTGGCTTAGGATTACTGGAAGCGTTGTATTGGTATGTCATGCCCTTTACATCGCTACGTACTCGGTTTGAGAAGTCATGATCACCCAAGTCCATAATCTCGCCACCTAAGTCGTTACCACCATATACATAGTCACGGATATAAGGGAAGGGCAAGATATTGGGATCAGCATTGTCAGCAATAAAGTAGTCATCGTTGTCGTAGTACTCGCCCATATTCATGCTATAGGCATCGGTAAGTATCTGCCGGCCAATATATGTCTCGGTATGTCCCAAGACATTGGCGTTACAGGCGCCAGCAAAGGTATTGAACACACGTCCCTTACCTAAATTAATAATGGTATTACCACAAACTGGACCTTCGAAGCCACCACCATAAATGAACTCACACTCCGCCATATCCTCGGTGGTGTCCTCCTGCTTTGTCACACCTTTCTTAATACCTTTCAAGTTGAGATAGCAGTTATAGTCTGTACTATAACAATATGTCCGGCCATTGCCACTTGTTACTCCATCACCAAAGGTATAGTCATTACTTGTGTCTCGATCTTCATCTGCCAGATCAGCAGCATCTACCGGCTTGCCGATAACGCCCTCCTGGCTGCCACCGAACACCTGAAACATGTAGCCTTTATTCAGGTTAATCGTTGTGCTACCCCAAATCTCAGTAGCTTTACCCTTGCCACCACCGAAAATATTGAGTGCCTTACCTAACACGTCCATACCCTGCTGACCCAAGATGACACCTGTACGGCGTTCTTGAATATTATAACTCTCAATACCCGTCAGCACATTATCACCATAGAGCACAGCTTCGCCCTTGCTGTCTTCCTCTACTTTGTCGAAAAGAATGTTGCGGTTTACCAAGGTATTGTTAACGTTGATGACTACGTTACCATTCACATAGCCGCTATTATAGCAGCCGCCATAGATGTTACCTCCCTCGAAACGACGAGTCAAGTCGTACTTCGTAAAAGGACCTGTCGGTACATATCCGTCTTCTTCAGCGGAGTCAGGATTGCTGTTGACGGTATTCCATACCAGCTCTTCCTTGTTGCCGTCAGAATCGTATTTCCATCGCTTCGGCAACAATTGCAAGCCATTGAAATTCAACACGAGTTTGTTGGGGTTGACGGCTTTTTCTGCGTCGGTCAATGGCACCTTAATGCCACCCTCGTAGGCTGCATTTAGTTTGGTGTTGTTATAGAACTGCTCAGGAATATATGCATCATTACAGCCACCTACCACCTTGTCGTAAATATATATCGACACGTTGAAGTCCTGCACATTCGTACCAGGATAGGTCATGCTACCCCTGTTACCACCGCAATAAAACGATCCAAATTTGGTAGAGTATGGCACATATTCTACATCTGTAGGCTTCACTTTGGGGTCGAAAATGACAGAGGGGATAAGATCCATCGCTGCTCCCTCCATATATTCGGCAAACTGGGCCTTATCCGTTAAGTCGAAGGACACGAACGGTGAGTTGTCAGAAGTTTTGGTCTTGTATAAACGTAGCGCATCCGTATTACTTTCATTTCTGACCATCTCCGTACCATTATTTCCTAAAAACACCTCATCGGCAATAACGTATGAGCCTACCTTCAACTCTACATAGGGATAATCCTTGTATCGCTCATCGCCAGCGGTTTTAAGGGCAAGTTTCTCTGTATCTTGCCGCAATGTAGCACTATTACCGCCAACGTAGATGGCTCCGCCAATGATGGTAGGATGATCTGCATCTGTACCTTTCACACGGATAGACACCTGCTCGGCATCAGGACGTACCTCGTTAAGAGCCCGAAGGGACTGGAGACTTGAATATGTCTTTCCTCCATTCCCGTCGTCTGTCTGCAAATCAGCTGTTTTAAGATCCAAGATTTCTACTGGATTATAGTAATAGTCACCATAATTCAGCGTATTGGCTAATTTGGGATTGTCGGTATAAGGATAGGAACCGTTGCCGCCCCCATAGATGGACCCTGTGATACTGGTATAGACACCTACTGCATTTCCGCCATAAACACGTCCAGACACATCGTTACCGCCATAGACATTGTGGATGTGACCACCACGCACCAACACACGGGCTGAAAGCTGGTCGCGGAAAGCATAGCCACTCAGGTTTTCCACATAAGCATCACCTGTGTATTTCTTGGTCACTTTGTTCCAAATCTGTGGATGCACATCAGCCTTTCGACAACCGCCATATACATTATACACATGGATATCTGACCCTTCCATGATTTCAAGCAGCAGACCCGTTTCACTGGTCATGTCACCCTCGTTGCCACCACTGTAGAGGTTACGGATGAAACCACCCTTTAAGTGCCATGTGGGCTGGATACGCATGTCTGTCTTGTTATTGCCGCCAAAGACTCGTGAAAACTGATACTCGTCACTCGTAGCAGAATTACCCAAGGTGGCAATACCCATGCTCGCCAACCATTTTTCACTGGTTAGTAAGTTAATGGTCTCTGTCGCATCATCCGGATCTGGTCCCTGGATATCTGTCGTGACCACACTCTTGTTGTTGATATAGATATCGGCATTCTTCTCTACTGTTGCATTGTTACCGCCTGCGTAGGCATAAGCAATGGTACCGCCAAGCAACTCCAGATAGACTTTGTCCTGAACTGGTTTCTCAAATGCTGTAGCACTGGTGACAACGTCCACATAACTGCCGTCTTGCTGTTTCTCTTGAGCTACATATACTTTCTTTCCGCCTACTGTTCTCTCGATATATTTATAGTCTCCATTGCCACCACCATAAAGAGAACCTATAAAGATCTTGTAGGCAGGAACGTCTTTATTCTCATCATCCTTCACCGTCCGTTCTGGCGTAGTGCGGACAAAGGCATTATATGTGGCATTAACTCCATATTCTTCATAGGGATATTTCGCATCTGTAGAATTCTCCTTAACTTTCAACTCTTCAGGAACATCAGCAGAAGTACCAACAGTACCAGAAATATCATTTCCACCATAGACATCCTTGATGATAATATTTCCAGACATGTGCTGACCATCGATATGGACAAAGGACGAGCCCTTTACATCGGCCTGACGGGCACCGCCAAAGACACCACCAGAAAGCGTACCATTATAGATGGTGACTTTAGTCTTACCTCCTGTGTCACCGGCATTACCACCACCATAAACATTACCGCCAATCGTAATTTGCGCGTAAACATTAAACATTGAACATTGAACATTGAACATTACTACGATTAGTAGCAACCGCATCAATGCCTTACGCTTTATGATATGATGTAAAAGGTCTATTATCATATTTCTTCACTTTTCACTTCTTCATTTCTCAACTTCCCACTTTGATGGTTGGGTTATCGAGGTCGGGTTCGGAGAGAACATAGAGGTAGGTTGGCGCAACCGTCAAATTAACGGTATAGCTGGTACCTGCATTCAATGTGCCAAGAGAGAATGTGTTAGTGGCCGTTTGGTTCTCTCGAATCAAGTTTCCCTTACTATCGTATATATCGTAGGTACACTCAAGCGACAACTTGATATTCGCCGGTGCAATATAGACATCATGAACGTACTGACTCCTGTTGGTTGCAAATGCTGCTGGGGTGTCTGTCGTTATAAAATTAATGAAACTGGTGCCTAAACAGATGCCAGGTTTGTCACCATCGCCATCGTCTGTGTACAAATCATCCTCACACAAAAATAATGTTTCTTTATTACCAGTTCCTGCAAATGGAATATAATCTGCATCAAGCGTATAGAACCTGCCTGCTGTCAAAGTTGCAGTCACATTGAACTTACTGACCGATGCTGGGGTCAGCTCCATCTTTTTCAGATAGATTTTTCGCACCTGACTGTACTCCTCTGACATATTCATCTTAAATCGTAAACGGGAATACAAATGGTCCAACAAAATATAAACGTAGTTGTCACTACCTTCTGCATTATAGCTATAGTCACCCAAAGCCGGTGTAGAAGCAGCATCGGTACCAATCGTTCCGGTTTTCGAGTTTGTCCTTTTCAAACCAACAATAACAGCAAAATCCTCTGTCATCAAAGATGGTACATTATTGATGGTGAGCACGGCTCCTTTATCGTAGCCATTGCCATTCGGCCCAATACTGGCCTTGTCCTTCAGACTGGCAGCCATGAAACCATAAATATAGTAGTTGTCGTTGTCGATAGGCACTTCCTTGGTCCAGCTGTAGTTATCACTACTTTCTTCTTTAGTATACAGGAAGTCTCCATAAAAGTCGAGGCGATCCTTGGTGGTGATATAAACACGGAGTGAACTTCCTGGCACTTCATAAGTTTCGTAAGTGGCCTTGTCATCTCCCGACGAAACCTCAAATGTCGAGCGGGTGGTGGCAATATCCAAATCACCGTAATGCTGTTGTGCTGTCATAAGATGCAACTTGTGAAGAGGACGCTGGTCATCACGACCGACTTCGTCTGAGGAGCAGGATGCAACAAGCCCGCCCATAACCGTTAGTACTATCAGGGCGAAATAGATATAAATATGTTTCAAACTGCTCATCTGCTATATGTCTTTTGTATTTTACCAATTATATACTGTATGACTCTTCGAATTATCCTCGTTCCACTGACGGACTGCTACACTGGTCACCTCCAGATCGTACTGCGCTGTCTTCAGGTCGGGAATGACATTGTAAGCATTTTTCAGACTATTTACCTTGACCAGTAATACCGACTTATGGTCTTTCTTGAAAGCGCGTTGATTCTTGTCATCCCCTTCCGAAGCTGGAAGAATTTTGCCAGAAAGATAGAAACGGGTACCAGGATAGATGATACCGTCATGTCCGTAGAACTCCTCCCAATTGTTTTCGAATTCAAGCACAATATTGATAGGTTTGTTTTTCTTTGTCTGGAACACCAGTGTATAGTTGGGCGCTGACTCTGTGGCGGTCAGTTTGACGTCTGATGTAACAAACTTGTCATAGACAATTTGCTCTAAGTTTAAATCCTCTCCTGAAGTGGCGTCATTTGGCTCAAAATCAAAGTCAACGGGGAACTGCCCACCAAAAAAGACACCCGTTAAAGTGAATTCATTCGCTAAGGCATCAACGCTTATTTTTTTAATTTTCTCAGTTTCCTGATTACCGTCATGCAGGTAATACGTTCCTGTTCCTGTCTCTTCTTCACCAACAGCGATGATGGTCAACTCAGCACAGCTTACACCATAGTCAAGCTGTTCCTCCAATGCTACGGAACGGGTGGTAGATGCCACAACTCGATTAACGTCACTGTTTGGGGTAACAGGATCATAGTTACTGAGAATGGTAGTCCAGCTATTTTCCGTATAATGTGTTGACTGGCTGGAGGTAGAGGTTCTGATACCAGAATTTGCACAATAATATAATTCGGCTGGATAACAATACCGACTCATGTCGTTCATATCAAGACCGTTGTCAGAAGAAGTTAAAGCAATAAAACTTGAACCAGACTCCGACAAATCTTCTTCCATCTCACCTTCTTCACCTCCTTCTTTAGGCTTAAGTACAGTGTTCCATTTCATCGCTGCCGAGCCATCAGGAAGGTTGATGTTAGCAGGATAGCCCTGAAGGACAGAACGTAATGTAACCGTTTTCTCCGTCTCATTAATGTCGGCGACATCATCTACGCTCATTGTCGTAATGGCAGTTGCTATCGCACTGATGATAGCACCCTTTTCATCATGAGTCCATGTTTCAGCCGTCAAGTCCTTATATAACTTTGTCACCATAGCCTCAATATTGGCACTGGACCCTGCCAATGCATTAACTCCGCCGCCAGTAAATCCATCATAGAGAGTTTTTAAAGTATTATGCTTGGAGGTATATGTACCCAGCGTACGGGCTATACCCGTCAGATAGCTTGCCAACTTATTGGCTAAGGCATCTGGGGCTGAACTTTCATATATCGGTGATAGTGTAAAAACAATATCGGCTGGGGTGATATTATCGTTACTAAAGTTTGTCGTTGTGACTATCTTGCCATTCTTGAAGTCCTTTACTTTCGCCCAATCAGCATCGGACAGCCCAGACTCTTTTTCCAATTCATTCGCTTTGGCGTATGCCAAAAAAGAGCCGGTACCGATAGTTAATTCTACATTCTCTGTCAGATAGTTGATGAGGTTGACATCGGATGGATTGCTTTCAGAATAGTTCTTCGCTTCGAAAGAGCCGAATATACCCGACATACGAACTAAATCCTTATCATCCTCTTTAGACAATATGCCATGTTTGGAGAAAGGAATAAGCCTGATATCTGTAATGCCACGATAGGCTATTTGGTTCTGACCTTGTTGTACAACCTCAGAACTCTGGCGGGTTACGGCATCAGAAGATTGATCCTGAGCTGGAGACACGCACAATGCCAAGTTGACAGCCACCTTGTCACCCTGTGAAGAAGGGGGTTCGGTGGTGTCGCTTGTCTCGCAGCTTAGCAGACAACAGAGTGTCAGCAAAGCAAACGCGCGCGTACCTATTATATTTATTATATGTCCTCTACTCAATATGCTCATCCTATACCTTTCGTTCCAGTTGAGGGTGACGCTGACGCCAACCGTCTGGTTGTCTGTATTGATAGAACCATCCGGATATGCCTTGGCCTTGATAATCATCAGCTGACCGGCTCTGAGCGGACGCCTGATATAGAGCTTGGTGAGAGTCGTAGATCCATCGTTGGCAGTAGCATAGATATGAAACTCCCATAGACTCTCGTTGGATTCGGGCGACACGAAAGGATCGGTGGTCTCGATAACCGTACGAGTTTCTGAGGGCTCTCGTGAGGGAAAAGTCACAGAACAGAAAGCCAGCTCGCCGTCCTCATCATCTTTGCTTGTTACCACCTTGGTGCGCACCAAGGGCGGATCGCTGACGAAGACATAGCTGCTGTCAGCAATATGGAACCCTGTGGCAAAGCCCTTAGAGTAGACCTTGATATCCTTCACACCACTGCCGATGGTGTCGATGACCAGAACGGCAGCACAGTTAGCCATATAGAGGTGGACATTGAACTGCTGATCGACTCCTTCAAGGATATCCATGGGTTGTCGGGCAGTGAAGATACCGGTGGTATGGCTGTCGATAGCATCGTCATCTATGCCACGAAGTGCGCCACCCTGCAACAGAATAAGTTCAGAACGGTGGCAGCGTTCGTCATTGACGAGGTCAACGATCTTGTCGTCAACAATGTTAGCCACTGCCAGATGCATATACTGTCGTTTGGGCAGATTCAGTGCATAGCTGGCCTGGTTGGCATCCATGATATGTTCGTCGTGCTGCAGACGCAGGGAGTCGCCTACGGTGTCGTAGAACGACAGATCGACGTCATGGGCAAAATCGGTGAAGACATCAGAGAGATGTGTACGCAGCGAATGGGCCAGACTCAATTCCGTCTCGGTGGACAGCTGAGTCTTCAGCTCGGTGGTCATATTGGTCACCAAGCGCAGCTCATAGTCAAGCTCGTAGTTCTCCTTATATCCACACTCGCCCGGCGTGTCGTCAATGATGGAACACGAAGCCAAGGCTGCCCAACAAAGCAGGCAGCCTAACGCTTCTGTCAATAGTTCCATCCTTGCTGTCATAAAGACCGCTGGTTTATTGTTCACCCAGAATAACGTTGTCGAATGTCAGACCCGTCTGCCACTTCAGGTCAACAGACAGACCCAGTGAAATCTGCGATGAACGCAGGTCGGGCGTAGCCACCAGGGCATGCTGCAACGACTGCGGACCGATGACGAAAGTAGCTGTCGTCATGTAGTGCTGTATGAACACACGGCGCTCGTGTATTGAGTTACCATTTGCATCGTATGGAGGCAACGCATACTTCGAAGGCCAAGTAATACCGTCGCTATAGTCTGTAGCGCTGTGGCCTGCGTCAGGATCCAGCTTACCGACAAGATAGAACGTTGCACCGTTACGGATGAGGTTATTCTCGCCATAGAAGTCTCTCGACTGATTCTTGAACTCCAAGGCTACATAGACATCGCGCTGCTTCTTACCTACGTTCTTAGCCTCCCAGTTATCCCATACCAACGTGTAGTTGGGGACAGAGAGACCACCCATGTTATCTTCTGTTGTAGCGGCAGGGATGGGAATATAGGGTAAACCATTATAATTCACATCATCGTAAACCATGTGACCGAATCCCGGTGATGCAGACTTGGCAATATAGTTCCAGCCTACTTCGGGCTCCTGGCCGCCAATCAGCACACCTGTCAGTACGAAGTGAGTGTCGTTACCAGTCACATTAATCTGGTTGTTAGCCTCAGTGACATTGTTCCATCGCTTCTGGAGATTAGCATTATTGTCTTCCAGGATAGCACTGCCGTAACGTACTTGTGTCTTCAGCAAGGCAGTACCATATCGGATATTGTCGCGCATAGCCACACTTCGTGTTGACGAAAGCACACGGCTATTGTTTTCCCAACTGTTGGTAGCCCAGCTGGCATCGGTTTCCCAATTCTGGGCACCGTCGGGATAGTCGTTAGCCACCAAAGTTGCGTTCGACGTACGGATGGGGCTGTTGCCAAAGTAGCAGAGCTCAGCAGGATAGACATAGTTCATGGGGTCGAAAGCATCCGATGATGTGGTAGAGCCTCCCATTGCATAAGTCTCTACAGCACCTTTATAATTATAGGTGAACTTATAGCCACTGCTTGCTGTAGCATCTGCTTCAATGTCGAATTGCAGCAGTACTGAACCGTAGGGCAAGTTGAAGGTCTTCGGGAAATCATTGAGGTTGCAGCCACTCGTAACGGCATCAACACCCGTGACGTTGGGGAGGTTAGACTTAATGTCGTCAACACTCTTCCATTCATAACCCAAATCTGCGTCGAAGAAATACTCCACGTTGGTCTTAATAGCTTTGGCAACTTCTTGTGTCACACACTCATGCAGTGATACTGGCGTGGCATCAACCACAGACTTAATGACGGTCATAAGGTCAGCCACCATCTTTGCCACAGCCTCACCATAACCGGCACGCAACTCATTGGTGTGGATGGTATTGAGGGTTGCAAAAGCTTTCGCTATTTTTTCGCCTAATGCGCTAATAGACTGTTCGCCTCCTGTTGTTTTCACGGGTGAGACAGTTTTCGGAGTGATGACATAGCTTCCTGCTTCACCACTTATTTGAACGTAATCACTCCAGTTCAGCTGATCAACGTTTACGGAAAGATCACCGTAAGTCACCATTTTATTTGTAATACCACTACGGATGATACGTGTCAGAGCAGCAGCCATGAGTTTCTCGTGCTGCAGCAATGCATCCTTACAAATGTGTGACGTTTCCTGTGAATAAGGCACGTCAGGCACAATCTTACACATAGAGATAGATGTGTTGGCAAGGTCCTTCTCATCAATATTCATGACAACCTTTCCTTGCTCCTCGTCACTTCCTGTCTTGATGGCCTTACCCCAGAACATCATGGCATTAGTAGCTGTTTCGAGGCTGAGCTCAACCACGCGACGCGAGGTGGGCAGACCGTCGTCAGGATTCTCGGTGAGCGAACCTGCAGAAAGGATAGTACCGAAAGAATAGCTCTTGTCTATCGGTGTAGTGCTGTTCGGCACAGCTTTACCGTCAGCATCCAACTTAAATGTGGCGAGATAAGCGTTCGTGAGTCCACGGAAATAATCACCAGTTGTAGCCTGCGTGTTTGCCGAGGTCATACGGGTTGTCGGAGTGTTCGAAGTCGAAATGTTGAACACGAAGTCAACATTCAACTCACCAGTCTGTTTGTTGTAAGAAGGATTTACATCCATGTTTTCTTCTGACGAGCATGCTGTGAATCCTACTGCACCTGTCAACGCTATCGCGAAGCCCAGAGCGAATTGATTAATCTTTTTCATATATATATTGTATTTTGTAATTACTTATATAGATATTATTCAATCGTTATGTCTTGAGTGATACCATTCTCCCAAGTCAGGTCGACGGACATTCCGATTTCCAAATTTGGTGTACGCAAATCTGGCAGCAAATTATAGGCATTTTTGAAACTCTTAATTTTGAATTTTGCAGTTGTGATATAATCCTGTACAAAAGCCTTCTTAATCTTATCTGTCGTATCCACATATGTAATACCCTTTGTATCTTCGTAATTCTTATATGGCTTCAAAGTACCTATTAAATAAAATTTCGTATTTGGATAAATAAGTTCGTTATCCTTACCAAGAATGATTTTGTTTGTTTTATTTTCAAACTCTACAGCAATGGTAACATTAGCGCTCGCATCATCTTCATTTGAAGCATCTAAAGTTTCTAATACTAAAGTGCGAGTTTTTGCAGTAGGGCTTGATCCTGTGGACAAATAAACCTTCGGATCATCTGTTGTTCCTGTTGGCATCTGGCTATCATAGATAGTAAGGGGGGAGGCTGTAGAATTTGTATTAAACTTATAGTCAACAGCCCTTTGGTTTCCAACCAAAATACCTGTTACAGGGAAATCGGTAGCACCAACCGCAATATCATTGTCAGCATTGTCTTTAATGTTTGCTGAATTATTTTCCGTCTGTACTATTACGTCCAAACGTCCTACAGCATATTGCACCTCGTCAACAATCGCAATAGAACGAGTGGTTGACTGCACAACATTACTTGAACCTTCACCCGTATATTTTCCAACAATAGTTCCCCAAGAATCATTGTCATTATACTCCGTTGCCATAGATTTGTTCATCGTCTTGATATTACTCAAACCGAAATAATAGAGCGAAGCCGGATATGCATAAATGGTTAGAGGTGAAACATTCAAACCCATGTTGTCTGTCGTAACAGCATTAAATTTCTTATTTGTATTGTCCCAAAGAACACTGGCAGCTCCATCGGGCAGACCGATGTTAGCAGGATATGTGTAAGTAGCCGTGAATGCCAAAGTTCCAGCGTTGTCGGTTGCCTTTGTCAGAATAGCGGTTTTAATGGCTTCAGAAAGACCATCAGTATTGTTATAAACAGATGAATAAATCTGCTGCACAGCAGCCTTCACACTATTCCATGAACCCACTTTTAATGAGGTAAGATTAGGGAAATAGGTCAACGTTGTAACTTTGTCAGCACCAGAACCATAATTTGCATTTGCAATTAATGTCAAATAGTCGGCAATGGCTTCAGCTTCACTATTCGATGTTGTATAAATAGGAGCTGGGGAGAAAGAAATATCACCTAACGTGGTACCTGTTGCTGGGGTTAACGCACCATTATGCGTTGCATCAGAATAGACTCCGCTTGGCTTTGTCTCATCAGGAGCTACACCATAAAACATGAACGAACGGGTTCCGATGGCTATTGAGATATCCTTATAGAGGTGTGAATTGCTAGTAGTGTAAAGTACGCCTGTTTTATCAATAGCATTTGCGGTAGTTGCGCTGTAACCAGATTTTCCTATCGTAGTTCCTGCAGTTAAGGTAATAGGAGTTGGAGCGGTAATACTTGAAAGATCGCTCGATGCTATAATAGCCTCTTTTGTCAAGCTGAACGGTCGTAACTCAATATTATTTATACCACGAAACACGGGTGAGGTTTGTCCTTGCACAATTGCTACGCTTTGACGAGTGGTAGCACTCATCTGTTTCGGAAACGAGATCGTGAAATCGGTCTTCACCACTCCATGACCATCCTGCTCAGCACTGGACAAATCGTCCTCGCTACTACAAGCAGTAAAGCTTAAAATTGTAGCAACAAGTGCCGCAAACATCATTAAATACTTTTTCATTTTCATAATTGCAATTATTTGTTAATATTTTCGTTCGATATCACTCGATTTCAGTATTCCATAGGATTTTGAATTATCTTGTTTCTTGGAAAAGGCAGTGAAGTGGTAGACAAAGTTCAACCCCAGTTGAGGAAGGACAAAGGCGCTATTGCCGCTGCCGAGGGGGAGCCAGCAATCACCATGCTCGTCCAGATCGAAACGGTCATACCAAGCATAGCCAACAGCGGCACCAACCTGGGCCTCAAAGGTCCAGCGTCTGCCAATACACCACGAATATCCGTAAAACAGACCGAGTGCGATGAAGTCGCCTTGGCGACGCTCGTCTTTCACACCCTTATAAAACAGCAGGTTGGTATAACCGGCATTGAAATGGCTGTAGATGAAGTTCGCTCCATAGAAATGTCCGACCTTCAGCGAATCCGTCCAATAACGTACTTCAGGCGAGAGCAGCAAATGACGCAGTTTGCGTTTCGTGAAGTTACCCGATGGCCAGCAGGCAAACCCTGCCGTGAAACCATACGACCAATGAGATGTGCTGTCTGGGGCATAACCGAGACGAAGGTTAGGGGTCAAGGCAGCATCGTACAGCAGGTTGTTGCTGAGTGTAAAGTTTTGCGCCTCTGCCGTCAACGACGTCAGAATGCTCAAAAAAACCAATACCAGATGTCTTAATCCCTTTTTAAACATATTTATATACGCGCGATTAATAAAGTAATTACTTTGGCAAAGTTAACAAAAATTCCACAAACAACAAATCTATCCCCCTTTAAAATGTTGGAAAACATTTGATTTCTTGATTTATATCAAGAGTTTGGTACGAAATTATAGCCGAAACGACTTAAAAAAGCCGCTTTGGTCACTAAAAAAGAGATGCAAAAAGTTAATAAAGTGAAAGATGTCAAATATTATACCATTGACTATAAGGATTCCGGCGCAACTGGGAGTTGTAATAACGGCGGTCTCCCGTCACCTCTTTCCCGATGAAATGGGGAATTTTTGGTGTTTCTGCGGGCGTTTTCAGTTCCACTTCCGCCATCACCAAAGGAGCGTTTTCACCATGAAATTCGTCAACTTCGAAGGTGTGCTCACCACTCTTCACGAGCCAGCGGGTCTTGTCAATCATCCCTGGTTCACAGAGTGTCATCAACTGCTCCGCATCTTCCAAGGGTATTTCATACTCAAATTCAGAGCGCGAAAGGCCACCGTCGATGCTTGGACCCTTGATAGTCAGGAAGGCCTGATTATCACGAATCCGGACACGCACCGTCCTGCCGCGCTCGCTGCAGATATAGCCCTGCTGGATGTGGTAACTCGCAAAAGCCTCGTGCTTGTACGAATCGTCAAGCACGAGGAATTTGCGTTCAATTTCTTGAGCCATAAGCCTTAAGCCATCATGGTAAATGTCCAGATGAGATAGATGACGGCCAGAATAATCAGACCACCGAAAATCCATGTCACGACTTTCTTACCTTGTTCTTCCTGCTTCTTGGCATAAGCTTCACGCTTTGCATTCACTTTGTTCTTGCTCATAGTTGTAATATTTTTGTTATTGTTTAATGTTTAACTTTCGTCATCATTCGTGGGGAATTCCATCAGGTATGCCTTGATGAAATCGTCGATTTTTCCATCCATGACACCATCGACGTCGCTGGTCTGGTAGTTCGTGCGATGGTCCTTCACGCGGCGGTCGTCGAAGACGTAGGAGCGAATCTGCGAGCCCCACTCTATCTTCTTCTTACCTGCCTCAATCTTTGCCTGAGCCTCCAAGCGTTTCTGCATGGCGCGGTCGTAGAGTTGGGAACGCAGCAACGCCATCGCACGTTCCTTGTTCTTGGGCTGGTCACGCGTCTCGGTATTCTCGATGAGGATTTCCTCTTCCTCACCCGTATCAGGGTCGGTGTACCAATAGCGCAGACGGACACCTGACTCCACCTTGTTGACGTTCTGTCCGCCGGCACCACTCGAGCGGAACGTATCCCACGACAGTTTGGCAGGATCGACATACACCTCAATGGTATCATCGACCAAAGGACTTACGAAGACGGAGGCGAACGACGTCATACGCTTACCCTGTGCATTATAGGGCGACACACGTACCAGACGGTGGACGCCGTTCTCACTCTTCAGATAGCCATAAGCGTATTCACCACCCTCAATCTGCATAGTGACACTCTTGATGCCTGCCTCATCACCGTCTTGTAAGTTAGCAATGCTGACCTTATAGTCGTGCGCCTCAGCCCAGCGCTGATACATACGCATCAACATCTGTGCCCAGTCCTGAGCCTCGGTACCACCGGCACCAGAGTTGATCTTCAGGACAGCATCCATGGGGTCTTCCTTCTGGCGGAGCATGTTTTTGAGCTCTAGACTTTCTAGAAGTTCTAGAACATCTAGATAGGCCTTATCCACCTCCTCTTCAGTCACCATCTCCTCTTTATAGAAATCGAAGGCGAGCTGCAGTTCGTCGGCAGCAGTACGCACGGCCTGATAGCCATCGAGCCATTTCTTGATGCTCTTGACTTTCTTCATCTGCTCCTCAGCACGTTTCTGGTCCTCCCAGAAGTCAGGAGCCTGCGTACGAAGGTCTTCTTCCTCGTACTCTATCTTCTTTTCATCTATCTTCAGGTACTTGTACAGCGCATCCGCACGGTCAAGCACGTCCTTCAGTTGGTCTTGAGTAATCATTTATTCTTCATACATTTTATCAATCTCAGCCTTGTAGTTCTCGTTGAGGACACGACGGCGAATCTTCGAGAGGTGGTGAGGCAGCAGCGTGAAGCGTTTCACCTGTTCGTAATGCGCCAGCTGTTGCTGGAGGGTATCGATGCGCTCCTTCATCATCTGGATGATAGCCGGATCGGCACAGAGTTGTTCACGACTCTCGAATGCGATGCCATGGTCGCGGGCATATTCCTCCAGCAGCGAATAAACTGGAATGATAAGGGCCGAGACGAACTTCCGCTCATCAGCAATCACAGCAATCTGGTCAATGTATTTATCGACCAACAGCTTCGATTCAATCATCTGCGGTGCGATATATTTGCCGTTCGACGTTTTAAAGAGGTCCTTGATGCGCTCCGTCAGGAACAGCTCGCCATCTTTCAGGTAGCCGGCATCACCCGTCCTGAAGTAGCCGTCCTCTGTAAAGGCCTGCTTCGTCAAATCCTCACGATTGTGGTATCCGATGGTAATCGTCGGACCTTTCAACAAGATTTCGCCCTCTTCACTAATCTTGATATCGATACCCTCGATAGGAATGCCAACACTTCCGACAGTCCAAGGGTCGCCAAGGTGATTACAACTTACAGTTGCCAACGACTCCGTCAAGCCATAGCCTACGATCATGTTAATCCCGATGGAATGGACGAATTCTTCAACATGAGGCGACACTGCCGCACCTGCCGTAGGGAAGAAATGAGCATTTTCCAATCCTAATTCCTTGCGCACCAGCGAGAAGACAGTGCGGTTCAGCATCTCATATTCGAAATGGAGAGCCATAGGTGGTTTCTTGCCCTTGCTGAGGTATTCGATGTTATGCCGGCGACCGACATTATAGGCATGCATAAAGAGCTTGCGCTGCATGGCACTGGAGTGTTCTATCTTATCCATCACACCCATATAGACCTTCTCCCAGAAACGGGGAACGGCAGACATACACGTAGGATGAGTGTCACGCATGGACTGCTGCACCTCCTGCGGATGTGTATTGACAATCATGCGGGCTCCGGCATAGAGACAGAGAATGGCCCATCCACGCTCGAAGATGTGGGTATAGGGCAGGAAATTCATGATACGGTCGTTCTCGTTTACCGGCACGCATTTGTCGTTAGCCACCATGGCCGCATGGAACTGTCCGTGTGTCAGGATGACACCCTTGGAATCACCTGTCGTGCCACTGGTATAAAGGATATTGGCGATATCATCGTCGTTAGCTTCCTGTTGCAACTTTTCCGCTTCCGTCTGACGTGGCAGGTTCTCACCCAACTTCAGGAAGTCACTGAAATACACGGCATTAGGGTCGTGAGAAGAGATATGCACACTGGAATCAAAGACGATGATACGCTCCATTGTAGGACACAGCGAGAAGATACGACGAGCCTTGTCGTACTGGTCCTGTTCGCCCACAAAGAGATAACGAATCTTCGCATCGTTCACCATAAACTGAATCTGCTGTTCAGAACTGGTGGCATAGAACGGAATGGTAACAGCACGGATACCCCAGGCACCGAAATCGCACTCGATATACTGCACCGAATTGTTGGAGAAAACACCGATATTCTCCTGCACCTTCACGCCGAGATTCAACAGGGCATTCGACACCTGTTTGACGGTCTGCGACACCTGATTCCAGGACAGTGACTTCCATTCCTTTCCGCCAAAATCCTGATAGATCAACATCTCGCGATCACCATACTTCTTTGCCTGTTCGTGCACCAGCACCGACATGTGTAAATTCGTCTGCATAAGCCTCTCTCTATTAATATTGGTGCAAAGGTACAAAAAAAAGTGAAAAATGAAAAGTGAAAAGTGAAAAAATTCGTATCTTTGCAGCAATTATGGATATCAGTCAATACACAACCGAAGCCGTCGAGCTGCTGAAAAAGCTCATTGCGACACCCTCTGTCAGCCGCGAAGAAACCGCTGCAGCCGATATTTTGGCCGATTTCATCGAGAACTACGGCCTCCCTGTCAAGCGTTTCGGCAACAATATTCTGGTATGCGAAGAGTTGGATGCTGAGAAACCGACACTTCTGCTCAATGCACATATCGATACCGTCAAACCCGTCAGCACCTGGACGCGCGATCCGTTTACGCCGGTCGTGGAGGGTGACCGCTTGTATGGATTGGGGGCCAACGACTGCGGCGGCGGTCTGGTGAGCCTGTTGCAAGTGTATAGGATTCTAAAAAGTGAAACTTCGCAGTGCGAACAAAACGAGGATGCCTTGTCGCGCGTACCTTATAATATAGTATATCTTGCTTCGTGCGAGGAAGAGGTCAGCGGTGCGGGAGGCTTTTCGCTGGCACTGCCCGAACTGCCCAAGATAGATGTGGCCATTGTGGGTGAACCTACCGGCATGCATCCTGCCATTGCCGAGAAAGGCCTGATGGTGATTGACGGCGTCGCCTACGGCAAAAGCGGTCATGCTGCCCGTGAGGAAGGTGTCAATGCCATCTACGAGGCACTGGACGACCTTGTTTGGTTGCGCGACTATCGTTTTAAAAAGAGCAGTCCACTGTTAGGTCCCACGAAGATGACCGTTACGGTATTGAATAGCGGTACACAACATAATGTCGTACCCGACGAGTGCCGTTTCGTCATTGACGTCCGTACGAACGAATACTATCAGAACGAATACCTGTTCTCCTTCTTGCAGAAGCACATGAAGAAATGCCAACTGAAAGCCCGTTCGTTCCGATTGTCTTCGTCCCACATCCCCATCGGTCATCCGCTGGTCATGAAGAGTCTCCAGATGGGGTTGGTGCCCTTTGGCTCCCCTACGCTGAGTGATCAGGCCCTGATGCCGTTCCTGTCGCTGAAGATGGGTCCTGGCGACAGTGCACGCAGCCACTCTGCCGACGAGTTTATCTGCATCAGCGAGATAGAACAAGCCATCAAGACTTACGTAGAATTGTTGTCGTTATAACGTTTTCATTATTACGACATTTCGGGATTTCGAAGAAATCTTATCTCCCCAGCCACGACTCGGGATTCAACTTCGTCGTCTCGTGGCGCAACTGGAACTGCAGGATATTGTCTTGTCCCACCCTACCTAATGACTGACGGGTGCTCACCTTCTGTCCACGGTGTACGTTGACGCTGGATAAATTACAATATACCGAAATGTAACTGCCGTGACGTACCATGACCACCATGGAACCGCCAAAACTGAACACAGCACTGACCTCACCGTCGAAGATGCTACGAGCCTGGGCACCAGCCTCGCCACGGATATTGATACCCTTATTGTCGAGCGTCACACCCTTCAGACCTTCTACATTATACTGTCCATAATGGCTGACGATGCGATAGGGACCAGTGATGGGAATGGGCAGACGACCACGGTTGTTGGCAAAACTGCCACTGATGCGCATATCCTCAGTAGGTACACGCAGGGCCTCGTCGGCCTCTTTACGGGCAGAAGCCACAGCCTTGGCATGTTCGCGGTTTTCAGCCTCCGCCTGACGCTCTGCTGCCAGACGCTTCTGTTCCGCCTCACGGAGCCGCTGTTCGGCAGCCTCGCGTTCTTTCTTATCTCTGGCAGCCTGTGCTTCCCGCTTGGCTTTCTCTTCCCTCGCTTTGGCCTCGGCAATACGACGGGCATTCTCGCGGGCGGCAGCCTCAGCAGCAGCTTTCTTACGTGCCAGTTCGGCAGCACGTTTCTTGGCGGCCTCTGCCTCCGCACGCTTCTTGGCCTCCGCAGCAGCCTTAGCTTTCTGTCGAGCCACCTCCTCGGCTATCAGACGGTCAATCTGAGCATTCAGTGCAGCATCCTTCTTCTTCTGCTGGGCAATGATATTCTGGATGGTCTTCTGTTCCTTCTGCAACGTACTGACCACATTCTGCTGTTCAGTCTGCTTGCCTTCCAGTGCACGGCGCTCCTGCTCGTCCTTCGACAGCAATACACGCTTGTGTTCCTGGGCATTGGTCAGCTGCTGGAACTTCTGGTTGACCTCTTCCTGCTTCTGCTTTACCTCCTCACCCTGTGCACGCTGGAAACTGGCATATTCCCGCATAAAGCGCATACGCCGGAACATCTGCATCAGGTTGTCGGCACTGAAAATGAACATCAGCTGACTCTGCGCCGAACGGTTACGGTGCATATACCGCATCGACTTCACATAATTCGCCTTGCGCTCGTTCAGCTCGTCCTGCAACTCTTCCAACTGCGTCATCAGCAGCTCGATTTCCACATCCAGATGACTGATATCCTTACGGATGGTATCTATCATGCGGCGCTTACCTTCGATCTCGTTGTTGAGCACCATCAAGTTCTGCAACCGGCGCTTGACATCCTTCTCGTTGTCACGCAAACGCGATTCCTGTTTCTTGATTTCCTGCTGTATCTGCTGACGCTCGTTCTGCAGCGACTTCACAGTAGGCTGAGGCGCTTTACTGGACTTTCCGGACTTGCCAGACTTACCGGATTTCTTGGTAGTCGTAGCGGTCTTCTTCGCCGCTGGCTTCTTTGCAGTCTTTTTCTGCTGCGCATAAGGAGCCAGGGTGAAGGCCAATAAGAAGAATATGATACTTAATCGCTTCATCCAGAAGGATTAGAGTGACATAAAGCGCTGAAGAATTTCCTCAACGGATACCTGACGGTATTTGCTTGATACTTCCGTACGGGTCTCCCAGTTTTCGTCAGCACCCATGTAGTTGAGCGTCATACCCAGCTTCACTTCCTTCTCCGGAGTGGTAAACGAAATCTTATGCTGCATCGGGAAGAACTTGCGGTTGTTCTGCTGGAAATCCTCGTAGTCCCAATTTAACTGGTAGTTGCCACGGAACCTGTCGTTATACATGATGTTGGCCATCTTGACCTGAGCATTTCCTTTGTCTGCCAACCAACGATACGACATCTTACCGTTCTCCATAGCAATAACAGCATCATCGCCTCCCATATCAGTACTGTACGACTTCAAAGCCTCGTCGGTGACCTTCACCTTGCCGGGCTGGAAGAGCTCGTTCCAGAACAGCGACTGCAGCACAAAGAAGTCAATCTGGCTGTTACGCAGGAAGTCCATCTGGGCATAAGGCACCTTCATGTAGAGCTTGTTGATGCGGTCCATGATGAGCACATACTCCTTGGTAAACTCCAGACGTCCGGCCTCCACGAAACCAAAGGCCATGAGTTGTAGACGGATGACGTCGTCGCGCTTCATCTTCAAATTTCCCGTGAGCGTCATCTGACGTGCTCCCACCTCCACGCTGAATTTCACCTTCGACGTGATGAAACGGGCGTGCTGGGCGTTGTCACTTACTTTCTGCAAGAAGGCCTGCTTCTTCAGTGTGTCGATTTTGACCTCTGTCGGCGTCTCCTTGACAGCCTTACGATTCGTGTGACACGATGTTACAGCAATCAACGTAAGTGCCACTGCGGCAATCTTCAAAATACGTACTGTTTTCATTCTTTCAAATATTTTTTAAGTTTTATCTTTCTGATGAGTATTTGTCTGCGGTCGTCTTTCACCTCCGACTTCTCCGAGGCCCGGTCCAGTGCCTGTTGCCAAAACGCCAGCGCCTGGTCCTTGTCGCCACAGTGGTAGTAGATGTCGCCGGCATGTTCAAGCAGTACTGCCGACGTGTCGCTGTCACACTGCAGCGTCTGGTCGATATATACCTTCGCCTCGCTATAGCGCTGTTGCATGAAAAGTATCCAGGCGTATGTGTCGAGGAAGGTGGCATTCTTGGGTTCAGCCTTGATGGTACGATACGACATCTGCTCGGCTTTGTTCAGTTCACGTCCCAACTCGCTGAGGTAGTAGGCATAGTTGTTCAGGCAACCTATGTTATCCTCCTTCCACACGAGGCAGGAGTCGTAGGCGGCAAAGGCCTCGTTTTCCTTGCCTTTCTGGTGCAGGATATCACCCATGACGGCATAGAAGTCGCTGACGATGGCTGGGTCGCTCTGGTCGGTAATGACGCTGATGCCATTCTGGAAGGCATTCAGCGCATCGTCCAACTGATTCTTCTGGTAGTAGGCAATGCCCTGATAGTAGTAGAAGGCCATTTCATCGGGATTATACTGGCGGGCATCATGACACAACGCTATCACACGGTCCTTGTCCTCCGCCTGCCACGCATAGCTCACCAATTGCAGACGGGCGGCAGCATTGTCGGGAGCAATGGCCAGTGCCTGCTCTAAGACGGCCTGAATGCTGTCCCGCGGCATTTGCTTCATATTCATATAGGTCGCACAAAACAACGCCATGTCAGCATCGTTCTGCGGCATCTGCAGGATACGGTGGAACAACTGCAGCACGCGTGTCGAGTCGCCACCATTCTGTTCGCTCTCGCCAATCAGTTGTCGCAACAACGCCACACGGTCTTCCTGCGTGGCATTCTTGTTCAACAGGAGGCGCTCGCGGTACTGCTCCGTCTTCACCGAGTCTTTCTGGTCGTAATAGTAAGCCATCAGCCCCATCAGTGCACTGCGGTTGTCGGGCTCCTGACGCAGCACGTCCTCATAGATGCGTATGGCCTGTTTCTGCTGGTCGTTCATCGTCAGGGCGTTCGCATATAGGCAGAGATAATTCAGGTCGTTGGGATACTGCTCCTGCAACTGCTTCATCTCCTGAATAGCTGCCCGCTTGTCACCCTTCCGGGTATATAGCTGACTCTTGGCATACGACAGACGCTCACTCTTGCCCTCTGCAATCTCCAGCTTGTTCAGCATCTGAATGGCCTTGTCGTAGTCCTCCAACTGTTCGTAAAGCTGTATCAGCATACCCAACACATCCGTACGGTTATGGTTCACGTCATACAACTGTTCCAGCACCTCTGCCGCCTCAGCATACTGACGTTGTGCAATATAAGCCTCACCCAGCGTCTCCAGATAGGTGGCATTATGGGGCTCCAGTTCTGCGGCCTTCCTGATGCAGTACAACTGCTGGTCCTTGTCTTTCAGTGCCCGGTAGTATGGAGCCAGATAGTAGTAAGCCTCCGAACGCGTGGAGTCCAGTTCCACGCAATGGCGCAACAGGTCGAATGCTGCGTCGTTGTTGCCCTTCTCCCGCTGACAAATGGCATCCAGGAAGAAAGCATCGTACTTTTGAGAGGTGAGAGGTGAGGGGTGAGAGGTGAGAGAAATGTCTTCCTGGCTGTCCTGTGCAAAACAAGCCAACCCTGTCGTCAAAAACAATATGAAAAACAACCGCCTCATCATTTCTTACATCTTCCCTCTTACATCTTACTTCACTCCCGTATGTCCGTATCCGCCCTCGCCACGTTCCGTCGTGTCGAGTTCGCTGACAACCACCAACTCGGCCTGTTCGTGACAGGCAATGACCATCTGAGCAATACGCTCACCATCGTTGACCACGAAGTCCTCCTGCGACAGGTTCACCAGCACCACGCCGACTTCACCGCGATAGTCAGCATCAATCGTACCTGGCGTGTTCAGCACCGTGATGCCGTGCTTCAGGGCCAGTCCACTACGGGGCCGCACCTGAGCCTCATAGCCTTCGGGCAATGCAATGTGCAGTCCCGTCGGTATCAGCTTGCGCTCCAAGGGGCGTAGCACCACCGGCTCCTCCAAGTTTGCACGCAGGTCCATGCCCGCACTTTGGGGTGTAGCATATGCAGGCAACTGCTGGTGCCCGCGGTTCACTACCTTCACTGTAATCATCTTCTCAGAAACGTTTCTTACATTAAATAATGTGCAAAGGTAGTGTTTTTATGCGAAAAATGACACATGTATAACAAGAAATGGCAATACCTTGTCGTTTTTTAACGTTTCTTAATCTTTTTCGCTACTACTTGTTTTCTTGAGTAACCTTTTTCTGATAATATAAAATTTTTCGCCAAACATTTGGCAATCAAAAGAAAAATTTGTATCTTTGCACCAGAAAAATAGTGGCTTATAACAATCACTGCCACGCAAAGATTTTTATAAGCAAATTCTCCCAAAGCAACTCTATAGCATGTCTATACCAACTCTATACCAAGTCTATACCAACTCTATGGTATCTCAAGGGTTCCTCCGAGGTCTCTCTAAGGCTCCTCAAGGGTATCGCTAAGGTTGCTCTAAATATGAATGAATATGGTAAAGTATCGTAAAGGTGTGAAAAGCGGCAAGCAGGGTGACGTGATATACAGTTCATGGCACGGCATACCATATGAGCGGAAGATGCCTGAGTCGGTGGCAAATCCGCGAACTGAGGCGCAGCAGGCACACCGTAATGCCTTTGCTGAGATTTCGCGACTGTCGTCAGCCATGAAGGTGGCTCATACGGTGGGTCTGCATAACAAGGCCATGCGTGAAAAACTCAACACTCATAGTGTTTTCAAAAAGATCAACAAGGACTGCTACGATGCTGACGGCATCAACTATCCCCGCATTCGTATCAGCTGGGGGTCGGTGTCAGGTATCAGCATCACCTCTGCCGAAGTGGATCAAGATGGTATCGTTCGCGTTGCTTTCGCTGGTTATTGCACCACGGAAAACAAGAACGACGAATTCTATCTTTTCGTCTTTTGTCCCGACCAGCACGAAGGCCGGTTTATTGCCCAATTCCTGAGGAGTGGAAGGGTCATGCCCTGCATCTCTATGCATTTATGAAAGGTAAGAGACTCCGCACCTCCGATTCTGTCTATGTCGGTTCGTTTTCTGTTAAGAAATCATGAGTAGGCGGCTCTTGCCACTCACAACCCACACCTCACGCGGGGATGGTGAGGACCATGCGGGTGCCACCGACGTAGAGGGGATCGATTTCGAGGGTTCCTCCAAGGCGGTGGGCCAGTTGGCGACAGAGGTAGAGACCCATGCCCAGACCTTCATTGAAATTATTGAGCTTTGTAAACTGCGTGAAGACCCGTTCGCGGTCGGCCTCGGGAATGCCGGGGCCGCTGTCGGCCACATAGAAGAGGACGCTGCCATCGCCTTTACGTCCACAGCCGATGGTGATGTATCCCTCGTCGGTGAATTTGTTGGCGTTATGCAGCAGTTCGCTCAGTATGCGAATCAGATACTCCCTGTTGGTAGTAACCATGAGGTTGCTTGTAGTCGATTCCAAGCGCATCTCTACCGTCTCGGGCTGTCGTATCACGATATCATAGGCCACCTCCTGACAGAGTTCATTACAGTCTACCACGTCGTTCTTCGGCGTTTCGCCCGTCTGTTCCAGTTCCAGCGTCATCTTCCAGTTGTCGATGATATGGCCGATGTTCTGACCGTTAAGAATGATGTCGCCGATGACGATGCCAAAAGCACCTGGGCAAAGCCGCTGATGATATTGAGCGGGGTGCGTATCTGGTGGAACATATCGCGGATGAATGCCGCCTTCTTTTGGTCGGACTCCTCTGCCTGTGCCTTGGCAGCGGTTAGTTCCTCGTTCTTCTGCTCGGTCTTGGCACGTGTCGCCTCCAGTTCAGACACATAATTGGCTATGGACTGCTGCATGGTATGGAAACTGTTCTGCAGTCGGCCCACCTCGTCGAGACGCGTGCTGGGTGCTATCTGCCGGTCGAAATGGCCCTCGGCAATATCTTCCGTCTGCAAAGCCAATGTCACAACAGGCGCCATGGTCTTATGAATGATGAAATAGCAGAAGGCCAGCATGATCAATAGACCGAAAAGGATGATGCTGATGATGGTATAGATCATGTTGTTGTAGTGCTTGAAGATGTCTTCCTCAGGACAAACGATGGCCAGTCGCCAACCGGAATCGGACAACGGCTGTTCCAAGACAAGACAGTCGGTGCGCTTGAGGTCGTCCATCGTGACACCTTCCTTGCCGGCAGCAATGACGGTATTCTTGGAACCTACGAGAACGAAGTAGGAGTCGGGGTATCGCCATTCGCGGTTGAGAATCTGCGAAAGCATGCGCTGCGAGAGATCGACGGATATCACGCCAATGGTACGACCATCGGCAGTAACCAGCGGTTTG